>CAIQYP010000299.1 GCA_903876045.1 uncultured beta proteobacterium
GAATTCGCGCCCTAAGACGCTCGCAATCTCGGCGATTTTCTTGGCTGAACCTAGACGATCGAGACGTGCCGTAAGGCTGTCGCGTAGAACTGTCGGAATATCAATAGTCCATTGATGTCCTTCCCGCTTAGGTTTGCCACTTTCGGCGTTAAGGTCACCGGACTCCAATACGGTTGCCGTCAGTTCCTCAATAAAGAGCGGCACGCCGTCTGTTTTGTCAATAATTTCGCTCACAACAGATGCGGGCAAACTCTTTTCATGACAAATACTCTGGATCAATTTTTCAGCGTCATGGCGGCCAAGACGCTGCAAGCGAAGTCGGACTTCGTACTGACCGTCAACCCAGGAAGGGGTGTCTTCGGTGCGTGAGCTTAACAAGCCCAGCAAAGGTTGATCGCGCAATTTCTGAAATAGAAATCCCAGGAAGTCCTTGGTCGAACTGTCGACCCAATGTAAGTCCTCAATCAAAATCAGCACGGGGCCGAGACGACAATGCCTTTCAAAATGATTGATCACCAAGTCACGGGTCAATAGTCGTTTGCGGTCCGGCGCCATCGGTGGCAACTTGTCCAAATCTTGGACAGGCACGACCAGGAGATCCGCTAGCAGGATAAGGTCAAAAGGGTCATGGTCTTCCCCCAGCCAGGACTCCAGTCGTTGGCGGTTGCCTTCTGGATCCCTGTCAGTGACACCTGCCACTCTTCGGATCCATGAGATTAATGGGTAGAGCGGCGTACCAGCTTGGTTGGGAGAACATTGCATTTGAGCCAAGAGCACGGGCACTGAGTCCAATGAGTTCACCAACTCGTAAATCAGGCGCGACTTTCCGATTCCAGCATCACCCATGACAAAACCGACATGGCAAATTCCTTGCCCTACCCTGTGCCATGTTTTATGCAAAATCTCCAATTCCGGGTGTCGTCCATGGCATTCGAGAAGCTCGCTTCTATGCGCTTCAAACCGGGCTTTGGCTTCCAACTCGCCATTTACACGCCAAACACGCACTAACTGATCGAAACCCTTGAAACGATTCCAACCCATGTCTGCATATTCAAACATTGAGCCAGCCAGGTGTCTTGTTTCATCTGCCACTGCCATGCTGCCCGGTGTTGCCAGCGCCTGAATTCTGGCTGCAAGGTTAGGTATCCGCCCGGTGGCGACATTTTGTTCGGAGAATCCAACTCCCATCATGTCACTGATAACCGTTAGACCAGTTGCAACACCAATGCGCACGCGTACGTTTGACTGACCAGCGAGTTGCCCACTTCCAAGTCTTTTTAAAATTTCAAGCCCGCTATGCATGGCACATTCAGCCGCGTCCTCGCGCGCATTTGGGTACCCAAAGTAGGCAAGAATCCCATCTCCGATAAGGTTTGCGATGAATCCACCACTGGCTTCAATTATTTGGCAGCATGAGGAATAATATTCATGCATCAATGTGCGAAAACTATCAAGATCAAGTTGAGCTGATAGCTCCGTAGATCCGACCAGGTCGCAGAACATAACCGTAACCTGCCTTCGCTCAGCATGGTCGCTGATGGAGGCGTGCAGGCCCGGCTTCTGCTCGAATGTCCGGGTTTGGCGAAGTGCTTCAATCAGTATGTGCCGATGCCCCAGAGAGACGCCTAATTCTCGAAGGTCAGAATTAGTTAGAGAATGCAGTATTTCTAGACTTACATCATTTTTTACGAACTTTTCGGCGTAGATTTCGAGGCCTATCGATTTAAGCCATTCTTTAGTCTTGCAATCGTCAGGGGTCATTTACATTTCCCTTGAAGGCCAGTTACCAAAGGCCTTTTGGTACAGCAAGTAGTCTCCCCGTGTATTTATCACAGGCATTTTTGCCACATTTTGCCCAATACAACCTATTTTGGTCAATATGGTTGCCTTTTGTGGTCAACGATATTTCAGACAGGGATTGCTACGCCCCGACTATGCGGGCAAACGCTTGACGGCGTGGCGTCTGGCGCAGTAGAGGAGAAGCCCGCTCAAGCGGGCGCAGACACAAACGGAGTTGAGTGCCAGGTCGGCCCGAGTTCAGAAGTGACTCAGGCCGGTTCGTGCGGCAGTTTTACTTGTGACCCTGCAGCGGGTCCAGACGTTGGCCGCGCATCAGGGCAATCGGAGAGGCCCAGTATTCCTGAATGTTGTGAATGGGGTCCAGCAGAATCTTGCAGCACCAGGCCAGGCCCCATGACGGGCTGCGGATAAAGAACAGGTGCACGGTGCGGAACAGCAGACCGCCTGCGCCCAGTGCCAGCCACATCAGGCCTACGTCATGCAAATAGCCGTTCAGGCCCACAGCAGGCTTAATCAGGCCGAACAGGCTGGGGCTGAGTGCCAGCAGCACGGGCAGCGACAACCAGATCGAAATCAGCACGGCTTTGCGACGCATGTTGAAGCCCACTTTGATGGACTCCTTGTGGTCGTAGCTGGTGTTGTTGATGGCATCAAAACCACGCGGCTCGAAAAATATATGGCCGCTTTGGCGCGTCACCATGCCCACGGCCCAGCCTACGATTCCGGCGGCTGCCGGGTCTACAAACAAGAGTGCATAGGCCACCAGAAAGCTGATCGCGCTGATCAGGTGCAGTGTCTGGTTAATCCGGCACTGGTGGTAGTAGCGGTGGTCATCCCACTGCAGTTGTTGAATTTGCTTCCAGAAATTTTGCATGCAAATGCTCCTCGGGTGGTGGCGTTGAAACGGTGTGCGAATGCACACGCAAGCCAATGTAGGAATGGCGCGTGACACTTTGGTGAATCCATATGTGAATCTGCGATGACTATTGCGTTGGATCAAAGGAACAGGCGCGAAGTAGTTCCAAAGCCCAATGACATCATGGCGTCACCAAAACTGGCTAAGTTCAAAACAGATCTTCAATTCGAAGGCAAGGGAGAAACAATGGTCACTTATAAGTACCAGATTGAAAGTCTGTATCCGATGGTCGGGCCGCTGTTGCCGGAAGGCGGCGTCATCACGCTAGGCTTGCACGACCACGCGCTGGCTATTGTGATTGCGGCCAAGAGCGTGACGGTGCCGTATGGCAAAGAGATCCGGGTGGTGCACGTCAACTCAGGTGAGGTGATCTTTCGCAAAACGGCTGCGACGGTGACTACCGCAGGCGAAGAATAAGCACCGTGTAATTGACTGCCGCTGCGCTGTCTCGCTAATGCTGCCTGGGGGTATTTGAATGGTCCCAGTCGCCGTGCTGCAACAGCGAGCCAGCAAACATGCCCACGTGTACCGGGTTTTGCAACGGGTAGTGTTTGGTCACCAAGGCAAGCAGGCCCAGCAGCACAACGGTAATGCGCCAGCGGCGTGAGACGGCGGCGGGGGCATTTAAATCAGGCATGTAGGTCCAGTGGAATGGTTGCAGCGAAGTTGCGGTTTATGAAAGCAGAACGACATCGCCATTTTTCTGGCGTTTGAGGGCGGGAAGATGGATAAATGCAATGCTGAGCCAGACGGCGATGCTGAAATACAGCGACATCCAGATCACCTCGCTCTTCCAGACATGCCATTGCTGCGACACCACCCAGCGGCCCGAGGTATCCAGCACGCCTTGCGACAGGCTCAGGTAATGGCGGCCACTGGCTTCATCGGCCACCCAGCGTGACCAGTACATCGGCACGTCCACCAGGAACATGAACGCCACGTAGGCGATGCCTGTCAGGCACATGGCCAACAGCAGAGGGCGAAGGCGTTGGCTGCTACGCGGCCACATGGACAGCAGGCTGATCACCAGCAGCATGGCGGAGACGCCCCAGAGCGACTCTTCAATGACATGCCCGATGTTGGAGGTAGTGAGCACCGAATACCAGGAACAAGTCTCTGCGACAGCGATCAAGGGCACAACCGCCATTGCTGCCATACGCCCCGGTTTGCTTTGCATGACTTGCGAAATCTCACGCATCAGCAGGGCCCACTGCGTCACAAAACATAGCTCGGCTACGGT
The DNA here is from genome assembly GCA_903876045.1 of uncultured beta proteobacterium. GTDB lineage: Bacteria > Pseudomonadota > Gammaproteobacteria > Burkholderiales > Burkholderiaceae_C > Allorhodoferax. The sequence goes on from CAIQYP010000299.1 coordinate 3,957, forward strand.
GGCGACCGATCGCCCCACGATCACGCTGGATAACCAGGAGTCAAACAGGCAGATGCGTTGCACATCAAATACGGGCAAGGCCGAGCGGTAGGCGCAGCCCAATACATAACCGGCCGACAGGATTAGTTGCAGCCTGCGCGATGCATACACATCCGAAGGAATGGCGCCCTGCTTTTGCCACAACAGGCGCGCAGAGTAGCTCAGCGCGAGCACGTTAAGTGCACTCACCACGCAGAGCAAAAACCACCACACAAATACTTCTGTTGCCATATGCCAGCCCTCAACTTTTGTGAGCAAATCAAAGCATTAATATATACGATATAGATCGTTTTGCAAGTGCCTTGAATAAGGCGGCTCCACGCCGTCATACAATTGAAACGAAGTCGCAACAAAATGGCCCGATCAACCACATCGTCCGAACTGCATGAACAATTCCGAGGCAAACGAAATCGCATCCACCGGCTTGCGCTACGTATCAAAAGAAAGCGGCTCTCCCTTTCAGGGCATGGGCGCCAATGGTGAAGTCAGAAGTTGCCTTAAGTGCGGCGAGCACAAGCTCCGGAGCAACGGAGCCATCCACCGCTTTCTGGGTGGGTTGATGTTTTTTTGCTTTGATTGCAAGCCCAAAAGGCTGCAGCAGTAGCCCGCGTCCGGGCGGTGACTAGTTTTTGCCGATGATGCCCAGCTCGTGCTGGATGCTCATGCGGTCAAGCGCTGCGGTCGGTAGGGCCACAAACAGTTCAATGCGGCGGCGCAAGTTAGCGGCGGCTGACACCATGGCGTGGTGCCGGGCCTGCTCATCGCCTTGCACTGCAGCCGGGTTGTCCACATGCCAATGGGCTGAAATAGGCTGACCTGGCCAGACCGGGCTCATGTTTTCAACTGCGTCATCGCACACCGTCAACACATAGTCCATCACGGGCGCGCCTGGCGCGGCGAACTCGTCCCAGGGCTTGCTTCTAAGTCCGTCCGTTGGCAAGTCATTGGCTTTCAAAAATTCCAGTGCCATCGGGTCGACCGTGCCCGTGGGGAAGCTGCCAGCCGAATAAGCTTTAAAGCGACCATTGCCCAAGGCGTTGAGTTGTGACTCGGCGATCAGGCTGCGGGCCGAGTTGCAGGTGCACAGAAATAGAACGTTGAAAATTTTGTTTGGCATGGGTCTTATTGCGCGAATGGTTGCACATTCTATGTGGACAAAACATCAATTGGCGGGCCGTGGTCTTTGCGGCCGACGCCTGCGCATCCAGCTGCCTTGCACCCGTTCGCTGCCATCAAGTGCCATTTAAATAGCGGGCCAAAGTGGCCTGTGTGGAAGGGTGTCGTGGCAGCGTCTTGTGGTTGGTTTCGGGCACGACGACGACCGGACCCGCATTGCGCAAGCGTGCCACCAGGGCCATGCTGTTGGGGTGCGAAATGCGCGTGTCCTGCGCAGCAAGCAAGATGGCGGTTCTTGCCTGGATAACGGCTGCGTCATCGCGGCAGTCAAATTTTTGCCGCAAGGTCCAGCGCATGGAGTGCAATAACGGGCGCTGGCGCACCAGTTGCTCCAGGCTTTCAAAGGGGGACAGCAGCACCAGGCGGCTGACTTCCCGGCGCGCTGCCACAGTCATAGCCATGGCGGTGCCCAGACTGCGCCCCACCACCACCATCTCAGTGCATCCAAGGCCCTCCAGACGACTGACTTCATCAAATATTTTTAGCGCATCGGCCCGGGCCGTGGTCTCCGAGGCGCGCCCGCCTGATTGTCCAAAGCCCCGGTAATTAAACGCATAAATGGTCCACGGCCCCAGATAGGTGGGCATGCCGCTGACCCAACCCACATGCTCGTTGCGCCCACCGAAATAAATCAGCACCCGGCGCTGTGGCGCATCCACTGGCCTGGCGCACCATCCTTCCAGTTTGACCTTGGAGGTCACCGCGAGGCGGATGGGGTGCACCATCTGCCGGGTTGCAACGGGTCCGCGCAGCAGTGGACGCACATGTCTGGCTTTGCCAAAAATAATGCGCCCCTGCGCCACCCAAAATAAGGAGGTGCTGGCGGCATAACCGGAGAAGGCGCTCAGCGCCAAAGTGGCAAGGCTTACCGGCATGCGCTTTTCCGCAGAAATGCTGCACAGGTATTTTTGGCCACGGCCGCAATGCTTAATGGGTAGCGGGCTGGAGCAACCCGGGCAACCAGGTCGCCGTGGCCGGCACCAGCGCAATCGCCATGGTGCCTAAAAATATGGCCATCAGTGCAGGCAGTACCGCCACCGCCACATAGCGCACAGGTTTGTCAAACATGGCCGAAGCAAAGTAAATATTCATGCCGGCGGGCGGGCACAAAAAGCCCAACTCCATATTCGCCAGAAAGATGATGCCAAAGTGCACGGGGTCAATGCCGTAGCTCAGTGCCACCGGTAACAGCAAAGGCACCAACACCACCAGCGCGGCAAAGATTTCCATTAGCGCACCGGCCACAAACAGGAACAGATTGAGCACCAGCAGGAACACCCACTTGTTGGGTATCACGCCCTGTACCCAGGTGATTGCGGCGTCCGGTATGCCGGCGTCAATCAGGTAGTTGGTCAGGCCCAGCGCCATGCCCAGGATCAGCATCACGCCACCGATGATCTGGGTGCAGTCGTTAAGAGCAGACGCAAGTTTGCGCCAGCCCAATTCACGGTGCGCCAGCACTTGGGTCAGGATGGCGTACGCGGCAGCGATAGCCGCACTCTCGGTGGGTGTGGCCAGGCCGCTAACGAGCGCGCCGATGGCGACGAAGGGCGCCAGAATTTCCCACTTGGCGGCCCAGAGTGCAACCCGAATGCCGGGGTGCGCTGGTGTGTCGGACGCTGCGGGTGAAGCGGTGGGTGAAGCGTTGCTGCCCGTGCCTTGGCGTTTCAGGTAGCCGCCAAACACCAGCAAAAAGCAGACCATGATGGCCGCCGGCAGCAACCCGGCCAGAAACATGGTGTTGATGGGCACGCGCGCAATGATGGCGTACATGATGAGCGGTACCGAAGGCGCCAGCAGCACGCCTAAGGCACTGGCGCTGGTGACCAGACTGATGCCGCGCTGCTCGGGAAAACCTGCATTACGCAACAGCGGCAACAGCAAGCCGCCCAGGGCCAGGATGGTGACGCCGCTGCCGCCGGTGAAGGCGGTAAACGCCGAGCACAGCACCGCGCTGGCTACCACGGTGCCCGTGGCGCCGCCGCCAAACAAGGCGACAAACACGGCGCCCAGGCGTTGGGCCGCACCGGTGCGTGCAAACACCAAGCCGGCGAGTGTGAACAAAGGCAACGCGGGCAACGAGGGGTTGACGGTGATCTGGTAGTGCGACAGCGCAATGGAAGCCAGTGGCAACCCGTCTTGCCAGAACAGCGCGAGCGCCAATGCACCGAGCACCGCAAAGATAGGAGCACCAAAGAACAGCGCCGCCAACAGCGCGATGACGGCGGGCCAGATCGGCAGCGCACTGCCATCCAATTGCCAGGCCAGCAGCACACCGACCAAAGTCGGCAACACGGCACCGGCCCATTTTTTCCAACCAAGCGCAAAACCTTGCGCACCGAGTTGCAGACCTAGCAGCGCAAAGCCCAGCGGCATGGCGGCCTGCAGCCACCAGACCGGTATGGCGTAGGCCAGTGTCTGCGCCACCTGGCGCTCGCTCTCCACCAATTGCGCACTGGCCATGCACAACAGGCCGCACACCAGGGCGGCAAACAGCTTGCCGTACAACTGGCTCGCCGCCGCCCAGCGCGGATAAGCGATGGACGCAAAGCCCTTGCCAAAACTACTCAGGTGTCCGTTGCGCAGAGCCGCAACCGAACCGAGCATGGCCATCACCAAGCCCAAATGCTGCACGATGACTGGCGCGTTTTGCACGCCACTACCAGCCACAGGGCGCACCAATATTTCAATCAGCGGGATCAGCGCCATCAGCACCAGTGCCAACGCAGCCAGCACTTCGTCCAGCCGATGCAGGCCTTTCAGTTTCAACAACACGCTCATTTGCCAGATTGCGCGCGGTAGGCCTTGACGTGTTTGAACACCTCGTCAAAGGTGTCGGCTGGCACCATGGTGCCGCGTATGCGCGGGTACAGTGCTTCAGCCAGTGCGTTCCATTCCTTCATGTCGGCGGGCGTGGGTGTGTGCACTACCAGGCCGCGTTTTTTCATGGCGTCCACCGCTTCTTCCACTTCGCGGCGCGCCTGCGTGCGCATCTGCAGGCCGGCTTTTTCACCGGCAGTGCGCAGGCTTGCTTGCCCCTCGGGCGTCATGGCATCCCATGCCTTGGTGGTCACCACCAGCGCGCCAACGATGGGGGCCCAGTTGATCTCCAACATGTGCGGCGCCGTGTTGTAAATCTGGCTGGCCAACGCAAAGTAGGGCGTGGAGGGCACCACATTGATCATGCCGGTCTGGATGGAGGGCAGGATGTCGGCGGTCTCCAGCGGCACCGGCGTGTAGCCCAGGCTCTTCATGATGGCCTGCTGCTCCTGCTCTGAGCCCCAGGCAAAAAACTTCATGCGCTTGTAGTCATCGGGGCGCACTGCGGCTTCTTTGGAGAAGAAGCGTACCCAGCCTGCATCACCCCAACCCAACACGACAAAGCCCTTGTCGAGAAACTTTTTCTCCATGGCCGGGCGCATTTTTTCGCGCACATAGTCCAGTTCTTCCCAACTGCGAAACAGCAGCGGCAGGTTCTGCAGTGCGGTAATCGATGGCTCGATCTCACGCAGTCCCACCACCGATAGCAGCGCACCCTGCAGTTGCCCGATGCGCATGCGTCGCGCCATTTCGGCCTCGCCGCCCTGGCTGCCATCGGGGTAAACCATGTACTTGGCCGCGCCGCCCTGGGCTGCGCGCCAGGCCTCTCCTACTTCCATTAACTGACGGTGGTACAGCGAATTTTTAGGTGCCAGTGTGCCCACCCGCAATTGCAGATCGGCAGCGCGCGCCAGTGGGCTTGTCAACACGCTCAAGGCGATCAGGAGGGCGGCAGTCAGTTTGAACATTTGAGGTGAAAGAGGGGGGGCGGTTAAAACAGGTCGTCTGCCGTGGCGATCAGCCAGAGGGCACGTTCACGCATCACGGCGTTTTGCAGACCGGGGTAGGCGGCAGTCACGGTCAGGGCTTGGCGCAGCAATATATCGAAGGCGGCACGGTCCCCTGCGGGCAGCGCCACGCCTTCGGCTTTGGCTACCAATGGGCCTGCGTTTTGTTGGCCGCCGAGTGCAATGGCCTGGTCAAAATACTGCAAGGCCTTTTCGCTGGAGCCGCCGGGTTTGGCTGCTTCAAAGCTGGCCATCAATCCGGCGAGCGCGCCTTGTCCATACGCGGGTTGTTTGTCGTAGGCCAGTTGGGCCAGGCATATGGCCAGCGGCAAATCGGCCACGGTGTCCGGCTTGTCTTTGGACAGCGAGATCAAGCCACCCCAACTGGCTGCTGCCCAGTAGGCCAGGCCGATGTGTTCTTGTTTAAGTTGCGGCCAGTCGCTGGCGCGGTTGCTTTCCAGTGCCTTGCGAAAACCGGGTTGCGCAATTTCGAGTGCGGCCATCGCATGGCGATGTGCGCGCCCATACAAGCGCGCGGCGCGTTCACGCAGAACTTGTGCGGCCTTGGCATCGCGCGCGTCCATGCGCTCGGCATCGAAGGCGACAAAGGCGTAAGCGTATTGGGTGAAACCGGTGGCGACGGCTTCAGACAGGCTGGCGTTGTCCGGCACCTCGCGCAGCAAGGATTCAGACAGCTTGAGATAAAACGCACTGGCCTCGCGCGCCAGCACCAAGTCGTCTTCCGGTGACTGGCCTTGCTCGGCCAGCGCATTCGCCATACCTTGAATAATGAGGTGCCGTGCCGAGCACGCGCTCAAACCCAGCAGAACAAGGACGATGCCTAAAAGGCGTAGGCAGCGCACTCAGAGCAGATCGCCGAGGGGCAGGTCGATGTCTTCATGGCCTTCGGGCAGACCCAGGCTGAACCAGCTGTCGTCAAACAGGGCATCCAGCAGTTTTTGCAAACTCAAGAATTTCCAGATCATGGTGTTCACCTTGTGAAGTGCTTCAATGCCTTCTAAGGTAACTGGGCTGTGTGACAGCCTGGAGACTGGTTAATGACGCTTTGAAGAAAAAGCGCCGGATCAACGCAAGCGGGTGTGCAATTTGCGATTGGCCAGACGAGCACGTTGCAAGGCCAGGAATTCCGTCACACCCCACACCAGGCAGGCGGGAATCGCCAGAGCGCGAATGAGGGTGGATCGATGAAACATGGACAGTTGGAATTGCAAAGAATGGTCTGAAGATAGCGGCGCTCTGTGACACCTTGATGAAACGCTTTGTGGAACTTTTTTGAACCTGTGTGACATAGTTTTGTCATGCTAGTTGTCACACAGCAACGCTATGCTCTGGCCGTGCCTGCACCACCACTTCCCGAACTTGCCGCGTTGCAACGCATCGTGGAGTTGGGTGCCGGATTTTTGCAAAGCCGCGTGGCCTGCGAGGTGGCCATGCCTGGCGGTAGTTACCCGGTGCATGTCATCACACTGGGCAACCCGGACCCTGCGATGCCTGCGGTGGGCTACTTCGGCGGTGTGCATGGGCTGGAGCGCATTGGCGCCGAAGTGGTGATCGCCTATTTGCACAGCCTGGTGATGCGTCTGCAGTGGGACAGCACATTGCACAAGCAACTCGAAACGGTGCGCCTGGTGTTCATGCCCATTGTTAATCCGGGCGGCATGCACATGGGCACGCGCGCCAACCCACGCGGCGTGGACCTGATGCGCAATGCACCGGTGTCGGCCCTGGAGCCCGTGCCGTTTATGGTGGGTGGCCAGCGCATCAGCGCGTACCTGCCCTGGTACCGTGGGCCCGCGCTGGGGCCTATGGAGCTTGAGAGCCAGGCCGTGTGCGATGTGGTGCAAGCCGAACTGCTAGGGCGGCCTTTTAGTTTGGCGCTGGATTGCCACTCCGGCTTTGGTGTGACTGACAGGCTCTGGTTTCCCTATGCCCATACCCGCGCGCCCATCGCCCATCTGGCCGAAATGCATGCGCTTAAAAGCATCTTCAGCCAGTCCCAAACGCACCACCGCTATATCTTTGAGCCGCAAAGCAAACAGTACCTGGCGCACGGCGATTTGTGGGACCACCTGTACCAATTGGCCTGCGCAGATTCGCAGAAGATTTTCTTGCCGCTGACGCTGGAAATGGGCTCGTGGCTGTGGGTCAAGAAGAACCCGCGCCAACTTTTTTCGCGCCACGGCATTTTTAATCCGCTGATCGAACACCGGCAGCAGCGCGTGTTGCGCCAGCACCAGATGCTGCTGGACTTTTTGTCGCGCGCAGCCTGTGGCCATACGCGCTGGTTGCCTGCACCCGCGATTCGCGCCAACCAGCACGCGCAGGCTTTGCAGGATTGGTACTAGAGATATGGCCCCCAAGCTCACTTCGCTCGCTGCCCCCCAAGGGGGCGCATCCATCCCTTGGGGCGGCCCGGCGGGAGGATCGTCTACTGACACTTGGATATTTCTGCGCGGCCTGACGCGCTCCAGCGCGCACTGGGGGCAGTTCGTTGCCGAGTTCGAAGCGGCGTTGCCAGCGCGCGTGATTGCGCTTGATCTGCCGGGCAATGGAGCGCTGTGGCAAGAGTCCAGCGCCGCAAGCGTTGCGCAGATGGCGCAGTGGTGTCAGCAGGAAATTCAGCGGCGTGGCATTGAAGGGCCTGTGAGTGTGCTGGCCATGTCACTTGGTGGCATGGTGGCGGCGCAATGGGCCCTGCAGCAACCGCAAACTGTGCGCGAACTGGTGCTGATCAATAGCAGCATGCGGCCCTTCAATCCGTTTTGGCAGCGCATGCGTCCGGCGAGTTTCTGTTGTCTTCTAAAGTTGGCGCTAACCGGAGCGACCCCGCAGATTTGGGAGCGCGAAATTCTCCGCCTGACCACGAACCATGCACGCCAAGACGTGCTGCAGGATTGGTGCGCGGAGCGAAAGCAACGGCCGGTATCCGGCCTCAATGCGATGCGGCAACTAGTGGCGGCAGCGCGTTACCGCGCTCAGACACAAGGGCCGCGTGTACCGACCCTGGTGTTGGCGGGCGAGCACGACCGGCTGGTTGCGGCGCAATGCTCCAAAGAGATAGCTAAACGTTGGGGCACTGCGTTGCAGTTGCATCCCAGTGCGGGCCACGACCTGACCTTGGACGATGGCCCCTGGGTGGCTGCCGCAGTGCGGCTTTGGCGGGAAAGCCCCCAAAGGGACCGCCGCCAAATGCCGATTTAGGCGCTCTTGCTAGGACGTCCGGTCTTCAGGCTGGGCACCGCACGCAAAGCAGCCACAAATGCTGCATCGCCCAAGGCAGCCAGGGCCTTGATGCCGGCACGAATCAGTTCGGTCTTTTTAACGTGCACAGCAAGTTTGCCGGCGCGCAATTTCATCTCGTCCAGCACGACGTATTCCATCTTGGGAATGGAGATGCTGTCGCGCACCATCTTGATTTTCTTTTCTTTGGCCGGCTTGGCGGCTGCTTTGACGGCTGGCTTGGCAACTGGTTTTACGCCAGGTTTTTCGGCGGCCTTTGCTACAGACTTGGCAGCCGGTTTTGCGGCAGCTTTGACCGCTGGCTTGGCAACGGGCTTGGCCTTTGCTTTGGGTTTGGCAGGGGTGGCCTTTTTCTCTACAGCGACAACCGGCTTCTTGGCAGGAGTGGCAGCCTTCGTTGCAGCGGGCTTGGCAGCGGCTTTAGCCGCCGGTTTCGCAGCGGGCTTGCTCACAGCAGCCGGCGCAGTGGGCGCAACAGCGGGTGCCGATGGGGCAGCAAGGGCTGCGCTGTTGGTGACTTCGGCGTTGGTGATACTGTCTTGCATGTAGAAACTCCTGTGTATTAAACGATGTGTATAGTTTATATCGTTTTAAAATAAGAATTTGATAAAACGCAAATTTTGACAAAAAAATGGCCGAAGGTGAGAAATCCACCGTCGGCCACTTCGCAAAGCGCGCTTTGCGCTAGTTGCTACTTCTTCGTTTGGCGCTTGGACGGAAAGATGTCCGCTGGTAGCACTACGCCATTAGCCGCTTGTGCCAACTTGAAGAACACATCGGTGTTGTCCTGCACGCCGGTAAAGTTCCAGGCGCCGGGGCCGAAGGCCGACAGCGGAATGTCGGTGGCGGTATGCACCGCGCTGTCGCCGGGCACTTGACCGGTGACCAGGAACTTGCCGTCGGTGTCACGGTTGATGGGGCCTGCCGGATAGACCGACAAAGGCTCTTTCTTCACGAAAGGCTGCTGGCTGTCTTGCACCGGGCGGTCGTTGGTGCGGAAATCTTCGTAGCGGTCGGAGTTGGCACCGTAACCCACCAGAATGCGGTAATCGATGTCGGTAGTTTCGGGGTAGCCATCAGCGGCCATTTTGTATTTGGGGAAACCGGCCTGCTCGTAAATGCCCACCACCTTGTCGCGGATGTTGGCGGTGCCGCCTTCGCGCACCAACTCTTGCAGACGCGCATCGGTCACGCGTGAGCCGCCAATCAGGGCCGCACCCGAGCATTCATGGTCGGCGGTGATGATGACCAATGTGTCGCCATGCTTCTTTGCAAATTCCTGCACGCGGGCAATGGCACGGTCGAACTCGATGGTGTCGAGCAACCAGCGTTCGGTGTCCATGTTGTGGGCCTGTTTGTCAATCGACGCACCTTCCACCATCAGCACAAAGCCCTTCTTCTGGCGCTCCAGCACGGCCAGCGCTTTGTCGGTCATCTCGTCCAGCATAGGCTGGTCGGGCAGGCCGTAGTCATCCACCACGCGGCCGGTGATGCCGCGCGCTTTGTTGCGACGGCCATCAATCTTGTCCAGCGCCACGTTCATGTTCGAGTGCGCAAACAGGCCCAACAACTTGTCGGTCTTGGCCGGGTTGATGGCATCCAGCGTGGTTTTGTCGGCGGTGTAGCTAAAGCCTGCCGATTGGAAGTCGGCCAGCAGATCGCGATCTTTGTCCAGGTTGCCTGGTGCGGTGCCCCAGCGTTTGACGATCTCGCTGGTGTGGGCATCGGTGGCAGAGAAGGCGTAATCGGTTTTGTCGCCGCGCGCCGAGCCAGGTGTGGTGGCCGGCACAAACCATTTGCGCCCACCACCCATCAAAACGGTCAGGCCGGTCATGTTGCGGTCATCCAGAAATTGGTCAACGATGCCGGTACCCGCGCCGCGGCTGCTGGTGTGCACCGCATTGCCTGCCGGAGTTGCGTCAAACACATCGGCGGTGGTGACCAGACCCAAAGCCTTGCCCTGGGTGCGGTGCAGGTATTCGCTCAGGTATTCGATGCGCGGGTTGTCAAAGGGCTCGATGGTGTCGTCGGGGAACACGCCTTCTTCATTGTTGTTGTTCTTGTTGCCCGAGACGTAGCTGGTCATGCCGGGGGCCGAGTCGGTCACCACGGAATTGAGCGACGCTGTTTTCACCATGCCGGTGACCGGAAAGGTGTCCATCGCCAGCGGCGTAATGGTCTTGCCCTGGGCGTAGCCACCCGCCACGATGCGGGCGCCGGTGCGTTGCGCGGCACCCATGCCGTCGCCCAGCAGGATGACGATGTTCTTGACCTTCTGGCCACCAGTCAGCAACGGCACCACTTCAAAGTTGCCGGTGGCGGAAACCGTCTGGCCGTCGCTCTGCGTGGCCGTCACGGTCATGGTGTGGATGCCAGGCTTGGCAGCACTCACCGCACGCACCGTGGCAATGCTGGCGTTGGTTGGCACCGCAGCCAAACAGCCCGCAACGCAACTGCGCAGCGCAACGGTGGCGTCCACCGTCTTGCCGTCAATCGCAAAGCTGGCGCCGGTAATGGTCCTGGCGGCATCGTCCGGGCGAACCGTCGCCTGCAGGTCAAAGCGTTGGCCCGGCAGAAAGCGGGCGATGACCGGGGCCGCGTGGCCGCTGGCAAACAGTTCGCTGGGGGGTGTCAAGCGGCTGACGGTCGGTGCCGCAAATGCGCTGATCGAGGCCAGCCCCAGCAGGGTTGCCGTTGCAGCCAGAGAAAGCTTGTGGCTTTTCGGTGAATGGATGTGTGTCATGGTTTTGCCGAGAGGGTGGTTGGTTTAGTGAACGTGTTGCAGCGAGTGCAGGTAATTGGCGACTTCAAAGGCATTCATGCCGCGCGTGGCTTCGGGCTGCAGTTGCAGACGCACCCAGGAGACGCGGCCATCTTTCTCTTCCATGCGGCCGACGCTGAGTACGCCGGTGAGTTCCAGCAGGCCGCGTTGGTGAGGCACTGCAAAATCTTTTTGTTCTGGGTCCAGATAGACCATGGCCCAGGCGGCGGGCAAGTCATCGGCATCACCATCGGAGTGCTCGCTCATGCGTACCGGGCGTGGTGTCAGCATGAAGTGGCCCAGCACGGGCCGCTCTGCCTGCACCATGTAGCCGGTCAGGCGAACGCGCTGGCCATCGGCCTTCAGCAGAGTGGGCGTGATCTCGGCGCCTTTGCTGCCCATGGGCAACTTGAAAAAATCGGCGAAGCGCAACAGGGGTGCATTGGCACTTGGTAGGGCAACTGGTGTGGCTGGTGCTGTGGGCGTTTGCTCTTGCGCTTGTGTCAACGCGGGCAGGGTCAGCGCCCCCAGCAACAAGGCAAAAAGCCAGCGGGCGCGAGGCCGCAGGAGTGGAACAAGATCAGGTTTCATACGCCGGCGAAAAAAGGTGGGTGCGAATGGTCTGGTGCGCATGTAGCGCCAGTGTTTTGCGGGTGTGACCTGCTGCGCCAATGCACTCGCCGATGTGCACGCGGGCCTGGATGGTGGAGGTGGCAATCACGTCTTTGAGCGACGTCATTAGTGTCATGTCGTCAATGAAATGCGCGGCTGAGGCTGCCTTGCCGCTGCTGCTGTCGAGGTATTGCAGGCTGAGCAACTGCACCGGTGCCTGGGCACGGATAGCGCTTTCGAAAATATTGGCGTGAAAGTCGCCCAGGGCCTGCCCGTTACTGCTGGTGCCTTCCGGGAACACCACCACGGCGTAGCCCTGTGCAATCGCAGCGGCCGTATCGTCCACCATGGAGCGTGCCGAGCGCGGGGACGACCTGTCCACAAAGATGGTGGCGCAAGCCTGTGCCAGATAGCCCACCACGGGCCAACGCCGCACCTCGGTCTTGGCCACAAAGCAGCCCGGCATGAGCGACTGCAAAACCAGAATATCCAGCCACGACAGGTGGTTGCTCACCACCAAGCCGGAAAAATCAGCCTGCGGCAGTTTGTTGCTGTGGACTTCGATTTCCAGGATGGCCAGCAGCTGTTGCGCCCAGCGCTGGATGGCTTGTAGCTTTTGGGCCTTTTGCCATCCGGGGAAGCGCAGCGTGACGATCCATGCGCCACGGCCGAACTGCAAGGCTATGCCAAACAGTTTGGCCGGACGGGAGCAGCGCAGTCCGCCCATTACTTTACGCATGGCTGCGGTGCGCCGTGAGAGGTATTTACTTCTTGGCCGGAGGGATCAGCACGGTGTCAACAATGTGCACCACGCCGTTGCTGGCGACGATGTCAGCGGTGGTGACAGCAGCGCTTTCGACGGTCACAAAGTCACCGGCCTTGGAGAGTTCCAGGTGGGCGCCATTCAGACTGGTGACCTTGGAGTTCTTCACATCAGCAGCCATGGATTTACCGGCCACCACGTGGTAGGTCAGCACATCTTTGAGCTTGTCGGGATGCGCGGCCAGGTCTTCCATGGTCTTGGCGGGAACGGCCTTGAAGGCTTCATTGCTAGGCGCAAACACGGTGAACGGGCCTGCAGCGTTGAGTGCATCGTTCAAACCGGCGCTGGCGATCAGGCCGCTCAGGGTGCTCAGCGAGGGCGTTTTGGCAATCGTTGCGGTCACGGTGACCGGGGCGGATACGGTGGCGCAACCGGAGATCAGGGCGGCGAATGAAAGTGCGGCAGTGGCAATCAGGCTGCGGCGGCTCAGGGCGAATAAGGGGTTCGACATCGAAGTGACTCCAGTTAAAAGCCCAGAGCGTAGAAAGCTTATGTGACAAAGATGTGTCAATTGACGGGTATTTGCATGACAGAAAGGATATTCCCGCTTCAAGGTGCTAAGGTAAGTGCTGTCATATGGTTGTCACAAAAAGTTCTTAGAGTGCAGGGGTTACTTAAATCACACCGAGGCTTACCCATGAAAACGTCGTTCAGCTATTCCCTGCTGGCCCTTGCCGCAGCAACTACATTCAGTTTCACGGGTGCCGTCAGCGCCCAGGAAATCACCGGCGCCGGCGCCAGTTTCCCCGCTCCCATCTACGCCAAGTGGGCCTCTGACTACAACAAGGCCACCGGCGTCAAGGTCAACTACCAGTCCATCGGTTCCGGTGGTGGCATCAAGCAGATTGACTCAAAGACGGTTGACTTTGGTGCCTCCGACATGCCCCAGACCGACGAAGTGCTCAAGACCAAGGGCCAAGTCCAGTTCCCCACCGTGATCGGTGGCGTGGTGCCGGTGATCAACGTCAAGGGGATCGAGCCCGGACAACTCAAGCTCAACGGCCAGGTGCTGGGCGACATCTTCCTGGGCAAGATTGTCAAGTGGAATGATGCCGCCATCAAGGCTCTGAACCCCACACTGGCCCTGCCTGACACGGCTATCGCTCCCGTGCGCCGTGCGGACGGTTCGGGTACCACCTTCATCTTCACCAACTACCTGAGCAAGGTGAACGCCGAATGGAAGTCCAAAGTGGGCGAGGGCACGGCAGTGAACTGGCCCGTGGGCGCAGGCGGCAAGGGTAACGAAGGCGTGTCCGCATTCGTGAACCGTCTGCCCAATTCCATCGGCTACGTGGAATATTCTTACGTCAAGCAAAACAAGATGAACTATGCCGTGATGCAAAACGCAGCTGGCGTGTTCGTCAAACCCGAAGACGACGCCTTCAAGGCCGCTGCAGCCGGTGCTGAATGGAATAAATCCTTCTACCAAATCCTGACCAATCAGTCGGGCAAAGACGCTTGGCCCATCAGCGGTGCCACCTTCATTTTGATGCACGCCAAGCAGGACAAACCTGCCAACGGCACCGAAGTGCTGAAGTTCTTCAATTGGACCTATTCCAATGGCGCCAAGACTGCAGCCGATCTGGACTACGTGCCCCTGCCTGCGACCGTGGTGGCCTTGATCCAGAAATCCTGGGGTGAGATTAAAGACACCTCCGGCAAGGCGATTGCGTACAAGTAATTGAGCAAGTAAATATAGGCATCCCCATGTCATCGACTCTCATGCATGGGGATTCCCCAGCCACGCAGACAGAAAAAGAAAAGGCGCACGCCATGACCCCAACTCCCGCACCAAGAGCCCGCTCCGGGCCATTGGCCGATCGCATCTTCGGGTTCGTTGCCAAGGGGGCAGCTATTTTTACGCTGGGCTTGTTGCTGGCGATTCTGACCTCGCTGACCATCAGCGCCTGGCCGGCAATTGCCAAGTACGGTTTGGGTTTCCTGACCAGTACTGCCTGGGACCCGGTGCAAGAGGAGTTTGGCGGCCTGGTGATGATTTACGGCACGATAGCCACCTCCGTCATTGCCTTGCTGATTGCGGTGCCGGTGAGTTTTGGCATTGCGCTGTTTCTGACCGAGTTGTCTCCTGCGTGGCTGAAACGCCCGCTGGGCACGGCGATTGAATTGCTGGCCGCCATCCCCTCCATCGTGTATGGCATGTGGGGCCTTCTGGTGTTCGGCCCGGTGCTGGCTGAATATGTGCAAACCCCGCTGCAAACCGCCTTTGCCGGTGTGCCTTATCTGGGTGCTTTTGTTTCCGGCCCGCCCGTGGGTATTGGCATTTTGTCGGCCGGCATCATCCTGGCCATCATGATCATTCCGTTTATCTCTGCTGTGATGCGTGATGTGTTTGAAGTGACGCCCCCGATGCTGAAAGAGTCCGCCTACGGCTTGGGCGCTACCACCTGGGAAGTGGTCTCGAAGATCGTGTTGCCGTTCACCAAGACCGGTGTCATCGGCGGCATCATGCTGGGCCTGGGTCGCGCCATTGGCGAGACCATGGCCGTCACCTTTGTGATTGGCAACTTCAACCAGCTCGACTCCCTGAGCCTGTTTCAGGCCGCCAACAGCATCACCTCGGCCTTGGCCAATGAGTTTGCTGAAGCTGGCGAAGGTCTGCACCAGGCCGCCCTGATGTACCTGGGGCTGGTGCTGTTCTTTATTACCTTTGTCATTCTGACTCTCTCCAAGCTTTTGCTTGCGCAACTGCGCAAGGGTGAAGGAGCCAAGACATGATTACCCCTGAACTGCAAGCCATGCGCGCGGCCATGTTTGCCAAGCGCAACCGCATCAATATCCTGGCCACCACGCTGGCGCTGTCGGCCATGGCCTTCGGCCTGTTCTGGCTGGCCTGGATTCTGTTTGAAACGATACGCCAGGGTTTTGCCGGGCTAACCATCGCCACGCTCACGCAGATGACGCCGGGCCCCAATGAAGACGGTGGCTTGGCCAACGCGATTTACGGCTCCGTCCTGATGGTGTTGCTGGCCACTTTTGTCGGCACCCCCATCGGTGTGATGGCCGGCATCTACTTGGCTGAGTTCGAACCCAAGGGCTGGCTGGCTAGTGTTACGCGCTTCGTCAATGACATCCTGTTGTCGGCACCCAGCATCGTGATTGGCCTGTTTGTGTATGCCGTGGTGGTGCACCCGGCGCACAGCTTCTCGGCTATCGCCGGTGTGGTGGCGCTGGCACTGATCGTCATACCGGTGGTGATCCGCACCACCGAAAACATGCTGCAGTTAGTGCCTCCAGGCCTGCGCGAAGCCGCCTATGCCTTGGGAGCCCCCAAGTGGAAGGTGATTTTGAGCATCACGCTGAAGGCCGCACGCACCGGTGTCATCACCGGCATCCTGTTGGCCGTGGCGCGTATCTCGGGCGAAACTGCACCTCTGCTGTTCACGGCGCTCTCGAACCAGTTCTGGACATCGAGCCTGAACCAGCCGATGGCCAGCTTGCCTGTGACGATCTTCAAGTTCGCCATGAGCCCCTATGAAAATTGGCAAAAGCTGGCGTGGGCCGGCGTCTTCCTGATCACGCTGGCAGTGCTGGCACTCAACGTGGTAGCGCGGGTTTTGACCCGTTCCAAACACTAAGCCTTTTTAAAGAATAGAACCCGTCATGCCCGCTACACCCGTTATCGAAAAAACCAAGATTGCCGTTAAAGACCTGAACTTCTTTTACGGTAAGTTCCACGCCCTGAAGGGCATCAACCTTGAGATCCCCGAAAACAAGGTCACCGCCTTTATTGGTCCATCCGGCTGCGGCAAGTCGACGTTGTTGCGCGTGTTCAACCGCATGTTCGAGTTGTATCCCGAGCAGCGCGCCGAAGGCCAGATTCTGTTGGATGGCGAGAACCTGCTCACCAGCAAAGAAGACGTGGCCCTGCTGCGCGCCAAGGTTGGCATGGTGTTCCAGAAGCCGACACCGTTTCCCATGTCGATCTACGACAACATCGCTTTTGGTGTGAAGTTGTTCGAGAAGCTCAACACCACCGACATGGAAGAACGTGTCGAATGGGCGCTGCGCAAATCAGCCCTGTGGGGCGAAGTGAAAGACAAGCTGCACCAAAGCGGCAGCAGCCTCTCCGGTGGTCAACAGCAGCGTCTGTGCATTGCCCGCGGCATTGCCATCAAACCCGAAGTGCTGTTGCTCGACGAGCCCTGCTCCGCGCTGGACCCGATCTCCACGGCCAAGGTTGAAGAACTGATTGTGGAACTGAAGGCTGACTACACAGTGGTCATCGTCACGCACAACATGCAGCAGGCGGCGCGTTGTAGCGACTACACGGCCTATATGTACCTGGGTGACTTGATGGAATTCGGCTCCACCGAGCAGATGTTCTTCAAGCCCACGCGCAAAGAAACTGAAGACTACATTACCGGCCGTTTCGGCTAATCACAGGTTAATCCCAGGTCGAACACAAGCGCAACGCGAGAACACAAAATGCCCGAAAAACATTTATCCACCCAATTCGACAGCGAACTGACTACCGTCTCCAGCCAGGTGATGGAAATGGGTGGTCTGGTCGAATCCCAGATCCGCCAGGCCATTTATTCACTGGCGCAATTCAATATGGAAGCGGCCGAACAGGTCTCCGTCATTGAGGCGCGCGTCAACAGCATGGAAATCGACATTGACTTCGCTCTTTCCAGCATCATTGCGCGGCGCCAGCCGACGGCGCGTGATCTGCGCCTGCTGATTGCCATCTCCAAGACCACGGCCAATCTGGAACGCGTCGGTGACGAGGCTGAAAAGATTGCCCGTATGGTGCGCTCCATCATTCAAAGCGGAGCACCGCGTTCACTGCCATCGCTGGAATTGCGCGTCGCTGCGGATCTGGCCTCCGGTCTATTGAACAAGGCACTCGACGCCTTTGCCCGCCTGGATGTGAACGCAGCAGTGGCCATCCTGAAAGAAGACGACCTGATTGACCAGGAGTTTGATGGTTTCGTGCGCAAGCTCGTGACCTACATGATGGAAGACCCGCGCACCATTTCGCCCAGCCTGGACTTGCTGTTCCTGGCCAAGGCGATCGAGCGCATTGGCGACCATGCCAAGAACATCGCCGAGTTCATCATCTATGTGGTGAAGGGCGAGGACATACGCCACTCCAGCATGGAGAAAATCGAGGCAGTGGTGAGATGAGCCTCCACGCTTGCCACTGCGCGCTGGCGCTGGTCGTGCCGATGCCAGAGGCATGCTGCTCTTCGGCCTGTCCCGGTCTGCGCAGGCAGACCGTGAGCCGCAGGCCTCAGCCCCGGGGGGGCGCATTTCCCTTGCGGGGCTGGCCGCCAGGCGGTCCAGAGCGCCTTGGGGCGGCCCTGCGGCGAAACCGGAGCCCCCACGCTTTTACAAAGGTTGTGTCATGAGGCACATGCCGGCTGTTTTGGTGGTGGAGGATGAGCCTTCCATCGCTGAGCTGATTGCCGTGAACCTGCGGCATAACGGCTTTCGCACCACCTGGGCGATTGACAGTGCCAGTGCCCAGCGTGAAATTGATTCGGTTGTGCCCGATTTGATTCTGCTGGACTGGATGCTGCCCGGTGAGAGCGGCCTGGTGCTGGCCAAGCGCTGGCGTGCCCATCCGCGAACCAAAGATGTTCCGATCATCATGCTCACCGCCAGAGGCGATGAGGCGGACCGTGTGGCCGGTTTGGACGCCGGTGCTGACGACTACATCAGCAAACCCTTTTCTACCCGTGAATTGCTGGCGCGCGTGCGCGCTGTGTTGCGGCGCAAGGCGCCTGAGCCGGTGGGCGAGGCTATCAGCATTGCCGGCCTGAGCCTGGACCCGGCGACCTATCGTGTGAACTTTCAGGATCAGCTGCTCAAGCTGGGGCCGACCGAGTTCAAGCTGCTGCAGTATTTGATGGGTAGTGCCGAGCGCGTGCACAGCCGTGCCAGCTTGCTCGACAAAGTATGGGGCGATCACGTCTATATTGAAGAACGCACAGTCGACGTGCATGTCAAACGCCTGCGCGAGGCACTGGGTGCGGCGGGCACCATGGTCGAAACGGTGCGCGGTGCAGGTTACCGGCTTACCGCCAAGCCATTGCAACCGGTCGTCTCCGCTGATAAAACCAGCGCCTAATTCCAAATAGACCGCTTGAGCGGTCTACATTAGCCTATGTTCTGGCGCCTTTTTTCCTTCTTGTTTTGTCAGGCACTTGCTGTTGGCCTGGCCTGGTCGCTTGACAGTCGCCCGCAGCACTGGACTCTGCTGGCTGTCGCGGCCCTGGTGGGCTGCTACATCTGGCTGATTCTCGATAGCCTGCGTGCCTGGCGCCTGCTGAAGTGGCTGCGCTCTGGCGATACCTCGCACATTCCCCTGGGCAGCGGCTTTTGGGGGGAGTCGCTGGATAGGGTACGCAAATTGGTGCGCCACCGGGACCGCGCCTTGTCTGACAGCGATGCCCGTTTGCAGGAATTTCTGGCCGCCTTGCAGGCCTCACCCAACGGCGTTTTGCTATTGGACGCTGAAGGTCGAATCGAATGGTTTAACCAGACTGCCGCACAACATTTCGGACTGGATGCCCGCAGGGACATGCTGCAACATCTGGGCAATCTGGTGCGCGACCCGGCCCTTGCCGCCTATTTTTCTGCCAGAGACTACCGCGAAGATGTGGTGATGCCGGGGCGCGCCAGCACCAGCAGCGTGCCGGTCAAGTTGTCTGTGCATATGCACCCCTATGGCGGGGGCCGCAGCCTGCTGCTCTCGCGGGACATTACTGCGCTGGAGCAGGCCGAGGCCATGCGCCGCGACTTTGTGGCCAATGTTTCCCACGAAATTCGTACGCCGCTGACCGTGCTGTCAGGTTTTGTGGAAACCTTGCAATCGCTACCGCTCAGCGAAGACGAGCGCAACCGCTACCTGGAACTGATGTCTCAACAGGCCCACCGCATGCAGACCCTGGTGAGTGATCTGCTGACGCTGTCGCGGCTGGAGGGCAGCCCGCCGCCCCCGGTGCATGACTGGGTGTCTGGACAAATGTTGATGGCGCAATGCGAGCAGGATGCGCACGACTTGTCCATGGTGCTGTGGGGCAAAGCGCGCGCACTGCACTTCGAGATGGATGCCGGGCTGGAAATTGCGGGTGCCGCAACTGAACTGCACAGCGCCATGTTCAACCTGATTGGCAATGCGATTCGCTACTCGCCGCCCGAGATGCCGATTGAGGTGCGTTTCCGCGCCTTGCCCAACGGCGGCGCGGCGTATAGCGTGAAGGACTATGGCGCCGGCATTGCCCCGGAACACATACCCCGTCTGACCGAGCGCTTCTATCGGGTCGATCGGAGTCGCTCGCGTGAGACCGGCGGCACGGGCCTGGGACTGGCCATCGTCAAGCATGTGGCGCAGCGCCATGGCGCAGAACTCAGCATCGAAAGCGTGCCGGGCAAGGGCTCTTGCTTCACGGTCCGTTTTGCACCGCAGCGGGTGCGCCCCATCGGCGAACCACTCTCATTGCCAGATTGAGGGTCAAACCTTCAAACCGTGGCTGTTCCCGGTGTGGTTATTGCAAAAGGATGAGAAGCGCCTGGGTTATCCGACACACAATGTTGCAGAGAATTTTTTTGATCTGCTGAGGTTGTCTGTGAGGCCCAGCCCAACGGGAGTTGATGTGAAATTTGTTCTATGGCTGGCGTGCCTGATTGGCAGCCTGAGCACCCCGACCTGGGCCGATGACGCACTGCAGGACGCTATCGCCAGCCCCAAGCGCACAGCGGCCTTTGCGGCACGGGATGCTTGGCGCCATCCCTATGAAACCCTGAAGTTTTTCGGCATTACGCCTGACAGCTCAGTGGTTGAAATCAGCCCTGGCGGCGGCTGGTACACGGAGATACTTGCTCCTTATTTGCGAGGACAAGGTCAATTAATTCTCGCGGCAGATGACCCGGAAACTGCCAAGCCCGATTCCCTGAAAAGTTTGAACCGACTCAAGGCCAAATTGGCTGACCAGCCCGACGTATACGACAGGGTGGTCTTCGGTGTTTTTGCGCCCCCCGATAAATTGCAATACGCCGCTCCTGGAAGTGTCGATCTGGTGATGACTTTTCGCAATGTGCACAACTGGCTGGAATACGGCGATACGGGCGTGCGCGCGGTGTTTCAAAGTGCCTACCGCGCTTTAAAGCCGGGCGGCGTGCTGGGCGTGGTGGAGCATCGACTGCCTGAGGATCGCGTGCAAGATGCCACTGCGAGCAGCGGCTACGTGCACCCTTCCTATGTGGTGGACATGGCACAGAGCGTGGGCTTCGCCTTGGCTGCATCCGCCGAATTCAATAGCAACCCAAAAGATGCGTCAGATCACATCGGAGGCGTTTGGGCCTTGCCGCCTTCATTCGTGAACAAAGAGGTGGACCGCGAAAAATTCCAGGCGATTGGTGAAAGCGACCGCATGACACTTAAATTCATCAAGCGCTGACAACGTGGTGTCTTTCAAATCGGCGGCAATGCCACCGTAGGTGTCGAAAACCACGTTGGAAAAGGGCAAAATAGAGCCAATATATGAATTCGTTCAGCTACGGGCCAACTCAGGGAAATCGATGCCTTACTCTTTAATTTGGGAGCCCGGTGGGGTTTACAAAAAGTTCAATGGCATGGTGAATGGTGCGGAGTTGCTGCAGTCCGTGAACGAGGTTGCCACGGACGCACGGTTCGCCAATGCGCAATACGAGGTGTCCGATTATCTGGACGCGGACAGTACAGATTTCTCGCAGGATGCCTTGAACGAAGTGCGCGCAGTGCGCATTGGATCTTTCATGCGGAATCCGCGCATCAAGGTGGCCATCGTGACCCACGACACCGAAATCCAGCAACGCATTTATTCCACGATCGCAGCCCGCCTGACCCTGCACCAAACCAAAGTGTTCAACGCCATGGCAGACGCAAACACCTGGTTGGGGCGCGAGGACGCTGCTTAAGCTCAGTTAGTACGCCGTCTTTTCAAGCGCCAGCAGGCCGGTGGCCGTGTTGGAAATTGGAATGTGGTAGTTGCTGTGCACCTTGCGCACGCCCGCACCCGCACCGGCTGTTAGTGCCGCGCGCATAGCCAGCCACATCAGCAGTTCCACGCCCTGGGTGCCGGTTTTTTCGACCAGTTCATGGATGGTGAACTGCGTGGCCCATTCCGGGTTGGTGAGCAGGCTATCCATAAACTGCAGATCAAATTCCTTGTTGATAAAGCCGGCACGCTCGCCATCAAGCTGATGCGACAGACCGCCTGATGCGATGACCGCCACGGTTTTGCTGCTGTCCCAATCGGCGATGGCCTGACCGACCGCTTTACCCAGTGCATAGACGCGGCTGGCCTTGGGCAGTGGGAACTGCACGGTGTTAATGCAGATCGGCACCACGGTCACCGGGTAGTTTCCTTCGGGGTACAGCAGCTTGAGGGGCAGTGAGCAGGCGTGATCGACCAGCAGTTCCTGGCAACTCACCACGTCAAATTCCTGATCGATCAGCGAGTTGATGATGTGCCACGACAAGTCCACTTCGCCGCGCAATGGCTCCAGCGAGGGGATGCCCCAGCCTTCATCCGAATTGACATATTGCGGCGCTGCGCCCACCGCAAAGGTAGGCATCTTGTCGAGGAAAAAGTTCAGCCCGTGGTCGTTGTAGAAAATCACCATCACATCCGGTTTCCTGGCGTTGAGCCAGTCGCGGATGGGAGGGAAACCATCAAAAAATGGCTTCCAGTAGGGCTCTTGTTGAATGCCTTTGTGAATCGCCCCGCCAATCGCTGGAATGTGGGAAGTGGCGACGCCGCCGATCAAATTTGCCATGGGTGCTCCGGTGTGTCTACTGGCCAGCAGCGACGAGCTTGGCTTTGAATTGTTCTTTGGTCATGCCGGTTTGCTGGGCGCCGATGTCTTGCATATCGAGCCCGAAAATACCTGCGAATTTGGCCAGGTAATAGGCATTGCCGCCCGCTGCAATCAGTTGCAACACATTGCGGGCGCGGATGGCGTCGGCCTGCTGCGTGTTCAGCCCGTACTGGCGCATATAGGCCTCTTCGTCGGCGAGGAACGCGGCACGGCATTCGGCCGAGTTGAATGAAAAGCACATCTTGTTCAGGGCGTAGCCCTTTTTTGCCTGCTCGCTGTCAAAAAGCGTTGTGCCGGGTATGGGGGGTAAAGGAGCTTGGGTTGCCACGGAAGTCTCCAGATGTTTATGCCTGACCCAGACCGATCGGCGCAGGTGCGGTGCTGACAATGCGCGAATACAGCTTGTCATAAACCGGGTCACGCGCGTATTTTCCGTTGAGTGGGTCGATGTTTTCAGCGAAGGCCGCGTCAAGTTCCTTCCAGTCGGCCGGGCTCAGGCATTTCTCCGCTTCCGGCAGGATGACTTGCTCCTCGAGCTTCATGTGTTCCAGATAGGCGTCCAGATAGCGGTTGCAGTATTCCTCAAAGATCTTGCGGCGCGACTCGCCCAGCAATTCCCAGGCGGTGAGCAGGTGCCGCAATTCGCGCACCCCGGCTTCACTTTTGTGGTGGTCATGGTCCAGTCGCTCAATCGTCTCACGCATCGCGGGCGACGCCTGCAGCACGCGCGGAAACAGCAGGGTCGTTTCTTTGGTGTGGTGCAACTTTTCCGGGAATTCATCGATATAAAACAGCATGGCACCCAGCACGTCAAAGTATTGCTGCTGGTCGGCTCCGGGGCCGCGCCGAAGCATCATGCGCAGGGATTGCAGCATGGCTGCCAGTGAGGAATGCTCTTCGCGAATGATCTGCAAACTGCTGTGTTTCATGTTGTCTCCTGAGGCTCGTATCTTCCTGGTATGCAATATGCTAATTCAATCCGCCGCAAAACAGAGCATTTGGCTGCGGCTAGCAGCTATTCAAAATCGTTATAGCAACCAGTATGGAATTGCACTTGCAAATAGGTCGGATTGCCGAGAGCATGCAACATAATCACCACTTTTAGGAGACACAAAATGCATAAGAGACAGTTCCTGAGCGCCACCATGTTGGCCGTTGCCGCCTTGTCGTCCAGCGTCGTTCTGGCCGATGGCAATACCTTCAAAATCGGCCTGATCCTGCCCATGACCGGCCAACAGGCCAGCACCGGACGCCAGATCGAAGCCGCTGCCCGCCTGTATATGGCACAAAACGGCGACACCGTTGCCGGCAAGAAGATCGAACTGATCGTCAAGGACGACACCACCGTGCCCGATGTCACCAAGCGCCTGGCGCAGGAACTGGTGGTGAACGACAAGGTCAATGTGCTGGCCGGTTTTGGCATCACGCCCGCGGCTCTGGCCACGGCCCCCATTGCCACCCAGTCCAAGACGCCCCAGGTGGTGATGGCCGCGGCCACCTCCAGCATCACCGAAGCCTCGCCCTACATCGTACGCACCAGTTTCACCCTGCCGCAGGCCTCTGTCGCGCTGGCCGACTGGGCGCCCAAGAACGGCATCAAGACGGTGGTGACCCTGGTGAGCGACTACGGCCCCGGTATTGACGCCGAGAAGTTCTTTAAAGAACGCCTCACCTTCAATGGCGGCAAGGTGATCGAATCTTTGCGCGTGCCCCTGCGTGGCCCGGACTTTGCCCCCTTCCTGCAAAAGGTGCGTGACCTGAAGCCGGATGCATTGTTTGTGTTTGTACCCTCTGGCGCGGGTGCAGCCGTCATGAAGCAGTTCCTGGAACGCGGTATGGACAAGGCGGGCATCAAGCTGATTGGAACCGGCGACATCACCGATGACGATCAGTTGAACGACATGGGCGATGGCGCCATCGGCGTGGTCACCTCCCACCATTACTCGACTTACCACCCGTCTGCCGCCAACAAGAAGTTTGTTGAAGCGTTCCAGAAAGCCAACAAAGGCATGCGCCCCAACTTCATGGCTGTTGGCGGCTATGACGGCATGCGCGTGATCTACGAAGCACTGAAAGCCACCAAGGGCAATGGCGGCGGCGACGCCCTGTTGGCCGCCATGAAGGGTCAGATTTTCGAGAGCCCGCGCGGTCCCATGTTCATTGATGCGCAGACCCGCGACGTGGTGCAAAACATTTACCTGCGCAAAGTGGAGCGCAAAGAAGGCCAGCTCTACAACGTGGAGTTTGACGTGAGCAAGGACGTGAAAGACCCCGGCAAAGCGCGCTAAGAATGCGCACAAGGATATTGGTTTTGCCGCCGGGCCGCCCCAAGGCAAAACGCGCCCCCTTGGGGGGCAGCGAATTACGCGCAGCGAAAGAGCGTGGGGGCACCACGTGCTGACTTTGCTTTTCGACGGCATTGCCTACGGCATGCTGTTGTTCATCCTGGCCGTGGGGCTGGCGGTAACCATGGGCCTGATGAATTTCATCAACCTGGCCCATGGCGCTTTTGCCATGGCGGGGGGCTACATCACCGTGCTGCTGATGCAGCGCGCTGGTGTTCCGTTTCTGGTCTGCTTGCCATTGGCCTTTCTGGGCTCGGCCCTGTTGGGTGGCTTGTTGGAACGCACGCTTTATAGGCCGCTGTACAACAAGCCGCATCTGGACCAGGTGCTGTTTTCCATCGGTCTGACGTTTATGGCCGTGGCCAGCACCGACTATTTCATCGGCTCCAGCCAGCAGATCATCCAGTTGCCGGAATGGCTCAAGGGTCGCACCGAAATCGGTGAAGGCGCCTGGATGCTGGGCATGGGCCATTACCGCCTGTTCATCATCGCTGTCTGCGCTGCACTAACCGTAGCCCTGCAATACATTTTGGCCAAAACGCGCTTCGGCAGCCGTCTGCGCGCCTCGGTGGATGACCAGCGCGTGGCCGCCGGTCTGGGCATTAATGTGAACATCGTTTTCCTGACTACTTTTGCCGTGGGCTCCGGCCTGGCTGGTCTGGGTGGCGCGCTGGGTGCCGAGGTGCTGGGGCTGGACCCGAGCTTCCCGCTGAAGTTCATGATTTACTTTTTGATCGTAGTGGCCGTGGGGGGCACGTCCTCCATTACCGGTCCGCTGCTGGCAGCGCTTTTGCTGGGCGTGGCCGATGTCGCTGGCAAGTACTACATCCCCAAACTTGGGGCTTTTATTGTGTATAGCCTGATGATTGCCATTTTGATCTGGCGCCCGCAAGGCCTGTTTGTGCGCCAGGGGGGCAAGTCATGAAAGTGCCCGTGCGTTGGGCCTGGTGGGAGGCCGTGTTGTGGCTGACCCTGCTGGCCTCGCCTTTTGCGCTGCAGTCTCACGCGCTGCTCATAAACGAGATTGCCATCGTGGCGCTGTTTGCCGTGTCGCTGGATTTGATTTTGGGCTTCACCGGCATCGTGTCGCTAGGCCATGCCGCCTTCTTTGGCATGGGTGCTTACGCGGCTGCGTTGTTTGCCAAACTGGTCATGCCCGATCCGCTGGTGGGGCTGGTGGTGGCTATTGCTGTGTCCACGCTTTTGGGCGCTGTGTGCAGCATGACCATTATTCGAGGCAGCGATCTGACGCGTCTGATGGTGACGCTGGGTGTGGGGCTGATCCTGGCCGAACTGGCCAACAAGCTGGATTGGTTGACCGGTGGAGCCGATGGGCTGCAAGGCGTGGTCATGGGGCCGCTACTGGGGCGCTTTGAGTTTGACCTCTACGGCCAGACCTCCGCGGTTTATTCGTTGTGCATTCTGTTCGTGTTGTTTGTGCTGGCGCGGCATCTGGTGAACTCACCGTTTGGCGCCACGCTCAAAGCCATTCGCGACAACCGCCTGCGTGCTATGGCCATTGGCATTCCGGTGACGCAGCGTATTGCGGTGGTCTACACCGTGGCAGCCGGCATGGCCGGTGCAGCGGGTGGCTTGCTGGCGCAGACCAGTGGCTTTGCCTCGCTGGATGTGTTTGAGTTTCACCGTTCCGCTGACGTGATGCTGGTCCTGGTGGTGGGCGGCACGGGCTGGCTTTACGGCGGTGTGGCTGGGGCTTTGGTTTTCACGCTGCTGCAAAACTTTATCTCGTCCATCACGCCGCAGTACTGGACGTTCTGGATTGGTTTGTTCCTGGTGGTGCTGGTGCTGGTCGGGCGTGAGCGCCTGCTGCGTCCCTGGACCTGGTTCGGGCGTGGGGGCAAGGTATGAGCGCCGCGCCGGGCCGCCCCAAGCAAGCTCGCACCGCAGAGCGCGGCACGGAGGTTTTGTTGTGATTGATTTGACCCAAAACCCGGTGGTGCTCAGCGCTCAGGGGCTGGTCAAGCGCTTTGGGGGTATTACTGCCACCAACAACGTCACGCTGAACCTGCACCAAGGCGCACGCCATGCACTGATCGGCCCGAACGGGGCCGGCAAAACCACGCTGATCAATCTGCTGACTGGCGTGCTGCCGCCTTCTGAGGGGCGCATCATGCTGGAAGGCCAGGACATCAGCAACCTGCCGCCGCATTTGCGTGTGCGTCGTGGCATGGTGCGCACCTTCCAGATCAACCAGTTGTTTGACAGCATGACACCGCGCGAGACGCTGGCGCTGGTGGTATCGCAACAGCGCGGTCTGGGTGGCAAGTGGTGGCAGGCGCTGGGCGCCCAGCCGCAAGTGAACCGCCGCTGCGATGAACTGCTGGAACAATTTCACCTGACCAGCGTGATGCACCAGACCACCCACGTCATGGCCTACGGCAAACGCCGCCTGCTGGAGATTGCCATTGCCCTGGCTTGTGAGCCGCGCGTGCTGCTGCTGGACGAACCGGTTGCCGGTGTGCCGGCCGGTGAGCGCGAAGAGTTGCTGCAAACCGTGGCGGCGCTGCCGGCCGACGTCTCCATTCTTTTGATCGAACACGATATGGACTTGGTCTTCAGCTTTGCCAACCGCATGACGGTGCTGGTCAACGGCACCGTGCTGACCGAAGGCACGCCGGATGAGATTGCCAACGACCCGCAGGTGAAAGAGGTGTATCTGGGCCACGGCGAAGGAGCACAGCACCATGGCTGATCTGCTGCGCATAGAAAACCTGAGTGCCGGTTACGGTGAGGCGGTGGTGCTGACCGGCATTCATGTCTCCATCGCCGAAGGGCAGACGCTGGCGCTTTTAGGTCGCAATGGGACCGGCAAGACCACGCTCATCAACACCATCGCGGGTGCCACGCGCCAGCATGGCGGCAGCATCACCTTAGGTGATGTGGCCCTGCACAAGCTACCCGCGCATGAGCGCGCTGCGGCCGGCATTGGCTGGGTACCTCAGGAACGCAATATCTTCAAATCACTGACCGTCCATGAAAACCTGACCGCTGTGGCACGGCCCTCGCGCAGTGTCAGCAAAAGCCCGCAGTGGACACCGGCGCGGGTTTACGAGATGTTTCCCCGTCTGGCCGAGCGCAAGAACAACCTGGGCACGCAACTCAGTGGCGGTGAACAGCAAATGCTGGCTGTCGGCCGTGCCTTGGTGCTCAACCCCAGCCTTCTGTTGTTGGACGAGCCGCTGGAGGGGCTGGCGCCCATCATCGTGCAGGAGTTGCTGCGCGCAATTCGCCGCATCACCCAGAACGAAGGTTTGGCCGCGATCATCGTAGAGCAGCATCCACAAGCGATTCTGGCGATTTCCGACACCGCCGCCGTGCTGGACCGTGGCACCGTGGTGCACACCGACACGGCGGATAGTCTGCTGGCGCAGCCCGCGCTGCTGGACAAGTTGCTGGGTGTGGCGCGTTAAAGAAGGACTACACCGTTTCCACCGCGTGTTGAAGAACTTCCGTGACCCACTGATTCAGACTTTTGCCTGCTGCCTGCGCAGCAACCAAGGCCCGTCCATGCGTTTCGGGTGGCACCCGTAGAAGTAGTTTTCCCGAGGCAGGTTTTTCAGGATGGATGCCGTCCTTCTTGCACTCCGCAAGATAGTCCTTCACCGCGTGTTCGAACTCGGCTCGAAGCTCTGTAACGGTTTCACCGTGGAAGCTGATGATCCCATGGATACCCAGTATGCGCCCGACAAAAATATTGTCCCGTTCATCGTATTCAACGCGGGCCGTATAGCCCTTGAAGGTCATCGTATTCATATTTGTACTCCTGCGCGCTCCAATAGTTCACGCGCTTCCTCAACCTGATAGCGCTTGGCCTCCTTCCCCGGATGCGGTCTATGGCAGCGCCATTGTTCGCCTTTCAGCTCGATCTTTACTCTGGAACCCTCTCGCTCGGTCACGACTCCACCCAAGGCGCTCATCAACGCCTCTATATCTGCAAACAAAATGCTGGCCGATGTGGGGCGCGAGAAGATCGCCGCGAGTGTTTTACGTTGCTTTGAATTCACTGCTGCATGATATCAATAAGTGATATCAACCGCAATCCGCCCGGCAACCGCTCAGCATAAGGCAGGCGCTGGGCGAGTTCGTCCTTTTAGGAGTACCCCTCAATCGCTGTCTTCACCACATCCGCCACCAGTGCTTGCACGCCTTTATGCGTCTCGGTGCTGGGGCGGCGTGCAGAGGTGACCAGCATCAGCTCGCATACCAATTGCGGGCTGTGCAGCTTGTGGGTGGTGAAGGTGTGCGGCCTCTGGAAGTTGCTTAAGGTGTAGGGCGGAAGCACGGCAAAGCCCAACCCCTCGCCCACTAATTCCAGAATGGCGTTCAGCCCATCGACCTCCAGCACGATGTGCGGCTTGCAGCGCAAATGGTCCAGCTCGGTATCGATCAGGATGCGAAAGGCGTTGGGTCGGCTCGGTGCGATCAAGGGCAGATTGGCCAGCACCGACAGCGGCATCTTTGATTTCAATGCGAGCCCCGGCGTGCGTTTGATGCTGGCCTCCGACGCAATCAGCACCAAAGTCTCACGGTGCAGCACCCGGGTTTCTATTTCTGGCGAGTGCGGCGTGTTGTAGAGCACGGCCATGTCCAGGCGCCCGGAGCGCAGTCCCTCGTTCATAGCCACAGAGAAGCCTTCGGTGAGCGTCAGGCGCGCATTGGGCAGGCGTTTGCGGAACTCCAGCGTGAGGGGAACGGTGATCAGTTTGGACAAACTGGGCGGCAGGCCGATGGAGACATGGCCGCCCAGCGCACCGCGCGTGGACTCCAGGTCTTCGCGCGCCAGAGCCACCTGGTGGAGAATGCCGCGCCCATGTTCCAGCAGCACCAGCCCGGGCTCGGTCAGGGTTACACCCCGGCCATTGCGCAGCAAGAAGGTCTGGCGTAGCTCCACTTCCAGCTGGCGCACATGGCGGCTCAGCAAGGGTTGCGGTATGCCCAAAGCGGCTGCGGCACGGGTAAAACTGCCCAACTCGGCCACCCGTACAAAGGATTCGATTTGTTTGAGGTCCATGCTTAAGTCTCGGTATATCTGCGGATAAGCTATGCGATTTGTTTATAACAGCTAGTGGGCTCCGACACACCAGGAATCGGTCGAAGTCCCTAGAATTTCCGCATGCAAATTGCTCCTTCCAGTTCCACATCAACTGCTCTTAAAGGCATCTCGTCCATGGCCACGCGCCAGGTATTGGACAAGCTGTTGGCATTGCATGCAGCCCAAGGTGGCCGTGCCATGCAACTGGAGTCGGTGGGCGGTGTGGACGCAGCCAAACGGGTGCAGGCCGGTGAGGCCTTTGACATTGTATTTTTGGCCAGCGATGCCATTGATAAGCTGGTCGCTGCGGGGCATCTCGACGCCACCAGCAAAGTGAATCTGGCCGATAGCGGCGTGGCCATGGCGGTTCGCGCTGGCGCACCCAAGCCCGATATAGCCACTGCCGAGGCCGTGCGCGCCGCCGTACTGGCCGCCAGCAGTCTCAGTTATTCCACAGGCCCCAGCGGCGTGGCATTGGCCAAGCTGTTCGAGCAATGGGGCATTGCCGAAGAAATCAAAGACCGCATCGTGACCGCGCCTCCCGGCGTGCCGGTTGGTAGCCTGGTGGCCAAGGGTGAGGTGGAGCTGGGCTTTCAGCAACTCAGCGAACTCATTCATCTGCAAGGCATCGAATTGCTGGGCAATTTGCCCGATGCCATCCAGATCACCACCACCTTTTCAGCGGCCATCGGCACCGCGTCCATGCACAAGGCAGAGGCCCGGGCTTTGCTGGCCTTCCTGACCTCAGACCTGGCGGCAACCGCCATTCGTCGCCAGGGCATGGAGCCCGCAGGCCACTGAACCCCCATCGAAAAAAAGCAAAGAATACCTATATGAAAAAACCATTGATCATCGACTGCCACGGCCACTACACCACGGCGCCCAAGGCTCTAGAGAACTGGCGCAATGCCCAGATCGCTGGTATCAAAGACCCGACCTCAGCCCCAAAAGTGTCTGACCTGAAAATTAGCGATGACGAACTGCGCGAGACCATTGAACTGAACCAGCTGCGCCTGATGAAAGAACGCGGTAGCGATATCACCTTGTTCTCGCCGCGTGCCAGCTTCATGGCCCACCATATTGGCGACTTCAATGTTTCCAGCACCTGGGCGGCGATCTGCAACGAGCTCTGTTACCGCGTGAGCCAACTGTTCCCGGACCACTTTGCACCGGTGGCCATGCTGCCCCAAAGCCCGGGCGTGGACCCCGCCACCTGCATCCCCGAACTGGAGAAGTGCGTCAAGGAATATGGCAACGTCGGCATCAACCTGAACCCCGACCCGAGCGGCGGCCACTGGACCTCACCGCCCTTGA
>CAIQYP010000300.1 GCA_903876045.1 uncultured beta proteobacterium
CATGTACTTTCCTGATAGTGCTGTGCTGAATGCAGCAATCGAGTGGCTGGCGCACGGCGCCCTGGCATTGAAGTGGTGGCAAATTGTGTTGGTAGCCCTGGGCATGACGCACATCACCATGATTAGCGTCACCGTGTTTTTGCACAGGCATCAGGCCCATCGGGCACTCGACCTGCACCCCGTTGCTTCGCATTTCTTCCGCTCCTGGCTCTGGTTGACCACCGGGCAGGTCACCAAGGAGTGGGCTTCCATCCACCGCAAGCACCACGCGAAGTGCGAGCAGCCTGAAGACCCGCACAGTCCGCATGTCTACGGCATCAAGACTGTCTTGTTGCAAGGTGCTGAGTTGTACCGCGCTGAATCCCGGAACCTCGAAACGATGGCGCGCTATGGGCACGGCACACCCAATGATTGGCTGGAACGCAATCTGTACACCCGCTTTTCCTGGCATGGTGTCGGGCTGATGATGATCGTCGACCTGAGCCTTTTCGGCGCGGCGGGACTGGCCGTGTGGGCACTGCAGATGGCCTGGACTCCGATCATGGCGGCTGGCATCGTTAATGGCGCGGGGCACTACTGGGGTTACCGGAACTTTGAGGCGCCCGATGCCAGTACCAATATCAGCCCTTGGGGCATCATCATTGCCGGTGAAGAGTTGCATAACAACCACCACACTTATCCAACCTCTGCCAAGTTGTCGGTCAAGCCGTACGAGTTCGATATTGGCTGGATGTATATCAGCCTGATGCAGATGGCAGGTCTGGCCAGGGTGAAAAAGACGCCTCCCAAGGCTGCCTATGGTGACATTCGCCCCGTGGCCGATGAAAAGACACTGGAAGCGCTGATTGCAAACCGCTACGAAATCATGGCCGGTTATGCCAAAGGCGTTCGTAAGGCTGCACGTGACGAGTTCGAAGCGATGAAGGTGCGCAGCGCTGATGTCGCAATGTTCAAGGCCGCCAAGCGCTGGATGCACCGCGATCACGAAAAAGTGCCGGCAGCTGTTATCCCGGTGCTGGCCAAAGCCTTGGCCGCTTCCCCGGTGCTCGACAAGATGGTGACGATGCGCGAAGAGTTGCGTCAAATGTGGCTCAACACCAGCGTCTCGCGTGATCAATTGACATTGGATCTGCAGGCCTGGTGTCACCGTGCTGAAGCCAGCGGCATTGCGGCCCTGTGTGAGTTCTCTATGCGGCTCAGGGCTGCGCGGATTTAGTTTCCATACCAGGGATCAGGGGGTGCAGTCGTTGCGTTACCTCTGTCGGGCGGGCGATGGGGTATCGGCGCTGGCCTCATGGTGGGGTACCACAAATCGGCCAACACCGACACCCCATCACCCGCCAGTGCTTGGTTCGCGGGGCATTGCAATACCGAACGACAGATGCCAGACACCTAACGCCAGACGTCAGACGTCAGATGACAAATCCGAGCACCTAGCGCCTTACCTGTTACACAAGAAGTAATTGACCAAAGCGGGAGTTTGAGAGCATTGGATCACCCAAATGTCGCGGGCTGGGTGGTATGGGCGGCTGACGATTTGTGGTACTCCACCATGAGGAAGCTGCCCATACCATCCAACCCGCAGCGCCAGAGGCAAAGGCACCCCAGCCCGCAGCGCCAGAACCAATTTCATTCAGACGCAAAAAAGCCCGCCAAAGCGGGCCTTCTTGTAGAACAAAGCAGAAGAATTACTTCAGCTTCATTTCCTTGTAGTCCACATGCTTGCGAGCTTTAGGATCAAATTTCTTGATCAGCATTTTCTCGGGCATGGTTTTCTTGTTCTTGCTGGTGGTGTAGAAGTGACCGGTTCCAGCTGTAGATTCAAGCTTGATTTTTTCGCGTCCGCCTTTGGTTGCCATGGTGCTACTCCTTAAGCTTGGCCACGTGCGCGCAGATCTGCGAGCACAACATCGATACCGTTTTTGTCGATCAAACGCAGACCAGCGTTCGAAATCCGCAAACGGATCCAACGGTTTTCTGATTCGACCCAGAAACGGCGGTATTGCAGGTTCGGCAAGAACCGGCGTTTGGTTTTGTTATTGGCGTGGGAAACATTGTTTCCTACCATCGGGCCTTTACCCGTTACTTCGCATACGCGTGCCATGAGGACACTCCGATATAAACGGCTATCACTGACGATCGAAACAATTTGCGATGTGCAAAATTGCCCGATCTCGCTCTAGCCTCACCTCGCCAAGAAAAAGGGTGGCGGTAACCCTGATGCTGTTTCCAGCAAAGCCGCTAATTATAGCCAATTATTCCTGCTCAAGGAAACGCTGAGCGTCCAGAGCCGCCATACAACCGGTGCCAGCACTGGTAATGGCTTGGCGGTAGACGTGGTCGGCCACATCGCCAGCGGCAAACACACCGGGCACGCTGGTCATGGTGGCGAAGCCGTTCAGGCCACCTTTGGTAACCAGGTAGCCGCCGTTCATCTCCAGTTGGCCGTTGAAAATCTCGGAATTGGGGGCGTGGCCGATGGCAATAAAGCAGCCTTTGAGTGTCAAGTCTTCCGTGGACCCATCGACTGTGCTTTTCAGTCGGATACCTGTCACGCCAGACGCGTCACCCAGCACTTCGTCCAAAGTGACAAAAGTCTTGAGTTCGATCTTGCCGGCGGCCACCTTGTCCATCAGTTTGTCAATCAGAATGGCCTCGGCCTTGAACTTGTCGCGGCGGTGTACCAGGTAAACCTTTTTTGCGATGTTGGAAAGGTATAGCGCCTCTTCCACGGCGGTATTGCCGCCACCGACCACGCAGCAGACTTCTTCCCGGTAGAAAAAGCCGTCGCAGGTGGCGCAGCCGGAGACGCCGCGGCCCATGAAGGCCGTTTCTGAGGGCAGGCCCAGGTACTTGGCGGAAGCGCCGGTAGCCAGAATCAAGGTGTCACAGGTGTATGTGTCTGTATCGCCCTTGAGGGTAAAGGGGCGCTTGCTCAAGTCCACCGCATTGATGTGATCGAACACGATCTCGGTCTTGAAGCGCTCGGCATGCTCCAAAAAGCGCTGCATCAACTCCGGGCCCTGCACACCGTTGACATCGGCTGGCCAGTTGTCTACTTCGGTGGTGGTCATGAGCTGGCCGCCCTGGGCAATGCCTGTCACCAGCATGGGGCTGAGGTTGGCGCGTGCGGCGTATATAGCTGCGGTATAGCCGGCCGGGCCTGAGCCCAGAATCAGGACCTTGGCGTGTTTGGATGTGGACATGGGATGCTTTCAGAGAAGTGTGTTGCGTTGGGCACATGCGCTAGCGGCCCAAGGCTGCCATTGTAATTTGGTGCGCTTTAGCAGACTGCAAGCCTGGTTATGCAAACATTTGGCTTGGGTTAAGCTTGCAGGCACTGGTATTTTTTTAAATGACTTATTCGCTCCATACGCTTCAATCTTCGGCGCCGCGCTCTGCGGCGGCACCCACTGGTATTGCCCGTTTCGCCAACGAAATGGCCTTGGTGGCGGGCTTTGTGATGATTGCCATCTGGCTGCTTGCCATGCTGAGCTATTCCCCACAGGATGCGGCATGGACCACCTCCGGGACGGGGGCTGGCCTGCTCAACCGGGCCGGTCGATTTGGCGCATGGATTGCGGATATGAGCTACTTTTTACTGGGCTTCTCAGCCTGGTGGTGCCTTGCCGTCGCCCTGCGCCAATGGTTGTCACTGTTGGCAAATCGCTTGCGGGGCGAGGAGTTTGTGCCGGAGGCGGCACAGGCACCGGGGGCGCATGCACCTTTGCTCTCGCAACGCTGGACGTTCTGGTTGGGTTTGGTGCTGCTTTTGTATAGCAGTGCGACCTTGGAGTGGACCCGCATGTACCGATTTGAGGCATTGTTGCCGGGGCACAGTGGCGGCGTGCTGGGCTACACATTCGGTGCCTGGAGTGTCCGATGGATGGGTTTTTCCGGCTCCGGATTGGTGGCCATCGTTCTGGGGTTGGTAGGCTGTTCTCTGGTGTTTCGTTTCTCCTGGATGCAGTTGGCCGAGCGCCTCGGGGCGTGGGCCTACTCCTTTATTGAGCAGCAGCGTGAGAAGCGTGAGATGGCGCAGGATATGGAGATCGGCCAACAGGCCATGCGCGAGCGCGAGGAGGTGGTGTTTGAGGAGCGCGAAGAGATCATCCATCACCACGCGCCGGCAGTGATCATTGAACAGGCTGCGCAGATCGAGGTTCCTCAGAGTACGCGCGTGGCCAAGGAACGCCAGAAGCCACTGTTTGCTGAGATGCCCGACAGCAAGCTACCGCAAGTTGCATTGCTCGACGAAGCACTTCTGCGTCAGGAAACTGTATCGCCGGACACATTGGAGATGACCAGTCGCATGATTGAGAAGCGCCTGAAGGACTTCGGTGTGGAGGCGCGCGTGGTGCTGGCACAGCCCGGCCCGGTGATTACCCGCTATGAGATCGAACCGGCCACGGGCGTCAAGGGTTCGCAAATTGTCGGTCTGGCCAAAGATCTGGCGCGCTCTCTGAGTCTTGTGTCTATTCGTGTTGTGGAGACCATCCCAGGCAAGAACTACATGGCGCTGGAGTTGCCCAATGCCAAGCGGCAGAGCATCCGTTTGGCGGAGATTCTGGGCTCACAGATATACAACGAAGCCAAGTCTTTGCTCACTATGGGATTAGGGAAGGACATCATCGGCAACCCCGTTGTGGCTGATCTGGCCAAGATGCCGCACGTGCTCGTGGCGGGTACCACCGGATCCGGTAAATCGGTCGGTATCAATGCCATGATTCTGAGCTTGCTCTACAAGGCCGAGGCGCGCGATGTGCGTTTACTGATGATCGACCCCAAGATGCTGGAAATGTCGATCTACGAAGGTATTCCGCATCTGCTGTGTCCGGTGGTGACCGACATGAAGCAAGCCGCCAATGGCCTGAACTGGTGCGTGGCGGAGATGGAGCGACGCTACAAACTGCTGAGCAAGATGGGCGTGCGCAATCTAGCTAGCTACAACACCAAGATGGATGAGGCCAAGGCGCGCGGTGAATTGATTGGCAACCCGTTCAGCCTGACGCCAGAAAACCCTGAGCCTCTAGAGCGCCTGCCCCATATCGTCGTGGTAATTGACGAACTGGCCGACCTGATGATGGTGGTGGGCAAGAAGATTGAAGAGTTGATTGCGCGTCTGGCGCAAAAGGCGCGTGCCGCCGGAATCCATTTGATTCTGGCTACGCAGCGCCCTAGCGTGGACGTGATTACTGGCCTGATCAAAGCCAATATCCCGACCCGCATTGCCTTCCAGGTCAGTAGCAAGATAGATAGCCGCACCATTCTGGATCAAATGGGCGCTGAGGCCCTGTTGGGCATGGGCGACATGCTGTACATGCCCAGTGGAACCGGCCTGCCCATTCGCGTGCACGGTGCCTTTGTCAGCGACGAAGAGGTGCACCGTGTGGTGGATTACCTGAAGGCCCAGGGCGAGCCTAACTACATCGAGGGCATTCTCGAAGGCGGTACCGTGGATAACGAAGACGGCAACGGCGGGGCAGGTGATACCAGCGGTGAAAAGGACCCGATGTATGACCAGGCTGTCGAAGTTGTTTTAAAGAACCGCAAGGCCAGTATTTCACTGGTGCAGCGTCACCTCAAGATTGGCTACAACCGTGCAGCGCGACTGGTGGAAGATATGGAGAAGGCAGGTCTGGTTAGTTCCATGAGCACCAGCGGTCAACGTGACATTCTGGTGCCCGCGCGTAACGAGTAACTCATGTCTATTCAAAAAATTGCATTTTGCTCGTTGGTTTTTTGTTCCCCACTCGCCATTGCTTCCGGTATGGACAGCCTGGAGCAGTTTGTTAAAACCGCCAAGACCGGGCGCGCAGAGTTCACCCAGGTGGTGACCGCGCCGGCCAAGGAAGGGCAGACTGCACGAAGCAAGAACTCCAGCGGAACGTTTGAGTTTTCGCGGCCCAATCGCTTCAAATTCATCTACCGCAAACCCTTTGAGCAAACCATAGTTGCGGATGGCCAGACCCTGTGGCTTTACGACGTGGATCTGAACCAGGTGACCTCGCGCAAGCAGTCGGCGGTGTTGGCATCCAGCCCCGCTGCTCTGATCGCATCGGCTGCGGACATCAAAGCGCTTCAAGCTGATTTCTCCTTGACCGCAGCGCCCGATAAAGATGGTCTGGAGTGGGTGCTGGCCAGCCCCAAAGCCAAGGACGGTATGTTGCTGGCTGTGCGCGTGGGCTTCAAGGGGGCGGATCTTGCGGTGCTTGAAATTGTGGACAGCTTTGGTCAG
Organism: uncultured beta proteobacterium; assembly: GCA_903876045.1. Classification (GTDB taxonomy): domain Bacteria; phylum Pseudomonadota; class Gammaproteobacteria; order Burkholderiales; family Burkholderiaceae_C; genus Allorhodoferax. The sequence goes on from CAIQYP010000300.1 coordinate 6,239, forward strand.
CGCTCGGTGATGTCGTTTACCGCCCTGCGCATCAACACGGCGCTGGAGTCTTCCACGTTTCAATTCAAGCCGCCTGCTGGTGCCGATCTGATCCAGCAATAGCGCGCGCGCATCATCAATGGCCCAAGCCCCGCGCAAACACACTTCCACGCAGCAGCCTCTGGCTGAGCGCCTGCGCCCGAAAAGCCTGGGCGAGGTGATAGGGCAGCAGCATCTGCTGGGCCAGGGTATGGCTTTGCGTCTGGCCTTTGAGTCCGGTCAGCCACACAGCTGCATTCTTTGGGGGCCGCCAGGCACCGGTAAGACCACCATCGCACGTCTGATGGCCGATGCTTTTGACGCCCAGTTCATCACTATCAGCGCGGTGCTGGGCGGCGTGAAGGATATCCGCGAGGCTGTGGAGCAGGCGCAGGCGGCGCGCGATGGTTTGGAGCAGCGCCACACGATTGTTTTTGTCGACGAGTGCCATCGTTTCAACAAAAGCCAACAGGATGCTTTTTTGCCGCATGTGGAAAGCGGCCTTTTCACCTTTATCGGTGCGACGACCGAGAACCCGTCTTTTGAAGTGAACTCAGCGCTCCTGTCGCGGGCTGCGGTTTACGTGCTGCAACCATTGAACGCTGAAGACCTGCAGCAAATTGTGGATCGCGCGCTCGCACAAAGCGCCATTCCGCCCGTTGAAGCTGCGGCCATTGACCGGTTGATCGCTTATGCCGATGGCGATGCGCGGCGTCTGCTCAACACTCTGGAGACGCTGGCGATTGCCGCCATGCAGGAGAAGACCGAGACAATCACTGATGCTTGGCTACTCAAGGTACTGGGTGAGCGCATGCGTCGCTACGACAAGGGTGGCGAGCAGTTCTACGACACTATCTCGGCATTGCACAAAAGCGTACGGGGCTCGGACCCGGACGCGTCGCTGTATTGGTTTGTACGCATGCTCGATGGTGGTGCAGATCCGCGCTACATGGCCAGGCGCCTGATTCGCATGGCTAGCGAGGACATTGGTCTGGCTGACCCGCGCGCCCTGCGCCTGGCACTGGACGCTGCCGATGTGTATGAACGCCTGGGTACGCCAGAAGGCGAACTTGCCCTGGCCGAATGTGTGATCTATCTGGCGATCGCACCCAAATCAAATGCCATCTACAAGGCCTATAACGCGGCCAAGGCACTGATCAAAAAAGACAGCACAAGGCCGGTGCCCATGCACTTACGAAATGCCCCTACCAAACTGATGAAGGAGTTGGACTATGGCAAGGGCTACCGCTACGCGCATGATGAACAAGATGGCTTCGCAGCCGGTGAGCAGTACATGCCCGATGGCTTACAGGAGCAGCGTTTTTATCAACCGGTAGAGCGCGGATTGGAAATTCGCATTGCCGAGAAAATGCGGACTTTGCATGCGCTCAACCAAAAGAAACATAAGGACGACTAATGCTTCATGATTCGCGGCGGCGCGAGGGTAAACCCCCGTCGGCGGTGCCATCAACCTGTCCCCCCTTTCGTTACAATCCCTCCCACTCAAGCGCCGCGCAACCCATTGTGGCGAGTTTCTTGCTTAGGATCAGGTAGAGCCCACAAGGCCGAGCCGCTTGTCAACAAATTGCGAACACAGCTTGTTGCTTCAGGCGCCGGCCACAAATCGGAGATATGTTTATGGATATTTTGTTGCAGCAGATCATCAACGGTCTGGTGTTGGGCAGCATGTATGCGCTTATCGCGCTCGGCTACACCATGGTGTACGGCATCATCAACCTGATTAATTTTGCCCACGGCGAAGTCATGATGGTTGGAGCCCTCACCAGTTGGACCATCATTGGTTGGATGCAATCGGCCATGCCTGGAACGCCTGGCGCGGTGGTTCTCCTTATTTCACTGATCATTGCCTGCGTGGTTGCCGCATCTCTGAATTTCGTGATTGAAAAAGTGGCCTACCGCCCGTTGCGCAACAGCCCCAAGTTGGCCCCTTTGATTACCGCAATCGGCATGTCCATCCTGCTGCAGACGCTGGCCATGATCATCTGGAAACCCAACTACAAGTCCTATCCCACGCTGTTGCCCAATACCCCGTTTGAAATTGGTGGCGCCGTGATTACGCCGACCCAGGTGATGATTCTGGGTGTGACCGCTGTATCGCTGGCTTTGCTGATGTGGGTGGTGAACTTCACCAAACTGGGGCGTGCTATGCGCGCCACGGCTGAGAACCCCCGCGTGGCCGGCCTGATGGGTGTGAAGCCTGACATGGTGATTTCTGCTACTTTCATTATTGGCGCCATTCTGGCTGCCATTGCCGGCGTGATGTACGCATCGAACTACGGCACGGCCCAACACGCCATGGGCTTCTTGCCTGGTCTAAAGGCGTTTACTGCGGCCGTGTTCGGCGGTATTGGCAATCTGGCTGGTGCGGTAGTGGGTGCCATCTTGCTGGGCCTGATCGAATCGATCGGTGCCGGCTATATCGGCGACTTGACCGGCGGTGTGTTGGGTAGCAATTACTCCGACATTTTTGCGTTTATCGTGCTCATCGTCGTGCTGACCCTGCGTCCCTCGGGCCTGCTGGGTGAACGTGTTGCTGACCGAGCCTGAGGACTTCCCCATGACACAACAAAAGAAAATCATCGGTTTCGTTGCCACCGGCATTGCCTTGCTGGTGTTGCCACTGCTGCTGCAAACCTTTGGCAATGCCTGGGTCCGTATTGCCGACGTGGCGCTGCTTTATGTGCTGCTTTCGCTCGGCTTGAACATCGTGGTGGGTTACGCCGGTTTGCTCGACCTGGGTTATGTGGCCTTCTTTGCCATTGGCGCCTACATGTACGGACTGATGTCCTCGCCACAACTAACCGAGTCCTTCCCCGCCATTGCCGCCATGTTCCCGGACGGGTTGCATGCGCCGCTATGGGTCATCATTCCGGCAGGTGCCGGTCTGGCTGGGCTGTTTGGCGTGCTGTTGGGCGCGCCCACGTTGCGCCTGCGGGGTGACTACCTGGCTATCGTGACTCTGGGATTTGGGGAAATCATTCGCGTGTTCCTGAACAATCTGGATGCCCCCATCAACATCACCAATGGCCCCAAGGGGATCAATCAGATTGACTCCTTGCATTTCTTTGGTCTGGACCTAGGCAAGAAGATCAGCTTTGGTGGTATCGAGTTCGCTTCGGTGTCGCTCTACTACTACCTGTTCCTAGCCCTGGTGTTGGTCAGTATTGTCATCTGCCATCGCCTGGAATTGTCTCGCGTGGGTAGGGCCTGGATGGCCATTCGTGAAGACGAAATTGCTGCCAAGGCCATGGGCATCAACACCCGCAATATGAAGTTGCTGGCCTTCGGCATGGGCGCTACTTTTGGCGGTGTATCCGGCGTGATGTTTGGCGCCTTCCAGGGCTTTATCTCGCCTGAGTCCTTCACCCTGATGGAGTCGGTGATGATCGTGGCCATGGTGGTGTTGGGCGGTGTCGGTCACCTGCCAGGCGTCATCCTGGGTGCAGTGCTGCTGTCCGCCTTGCCTGAAGTGCTGCGCTATGTGGCCGGCCCCTTACAGGCTGCGACCGGTGGCCGTCTGGACGCCTCCATCCTGCGCCAGTTACTGATTGCGCTGGCCATGATCACCATCATGCTGTCGCGTCCACGCGGCCTCTGGCCCTCACCCGAGCACGGCAAGTCCTTGCAGACGGTCAAATCCTAAGCAGTGGGAACGAATATGACAGATACAGTATTGAACGTCTCCGGTGTTTCCAAGCGTTTCGGTGGTTTGCAATCCCTGAGTGATGTGGGCATCAAAATCGAGCGTGGACAGGTCTATGGACTGATCGGCCCTAACGGTGCCGGTAAAACCACTTTCTTCAATGTGCTCACAGGGCTCTACACGCCTGACAGCGGTAGCTTTGAGTTGGCCGGTAAGCCCTACCAGCCCACTGCCGTGCACTTGGTTGCCAAGGCTGGAATTGCACGCACCTTTCAGAATATTCGCCTATTTGCCGAAATGACGGCATTGGAAAATGTGATGGTGGGACGCCATATCCGCACCCATAGCGGCCTATTTGGTGCTGTGCTGCGCACCAAGAGCTTTAAGCGGGAAGAGGCCGAGATTGCCCAACGCGCGCAAGAGTTGCTGGACTATGTTGGCATTGGCAAGTTCACTGATTACAAGGCGCGCACCCTGAGCTACGGAGACCAGCGTCGCCTTGAGATCGCTCGCGCCCTGGCCACTGACCCCCAACTGATCGCACTGGACGAGCCGGCGGCTGGCATGAACGCCACCGAGAAGGTCATGTTGCGCGAACTGATTGACCGCATCCGCAAGGACAACCGCACCATCCTGCTGATCGAGCACGATGTGAAGCTTGTGATGGGATTGTGCGACCGCGTCACCGTGCTGGACTACGGCAAGCAGATCGCTGAAGGCACACCGGCCGATGTGCAGCGCAACGAAAAAGTGATTGAGGCCTATCTGGGCACCAGCGGGCACTAAGGATCGACATGAATACAAAAACTTTACTCAAAGTAACGGGCCTGCAAGTTGCATACGGCGGCATTCAAGCTGTTAAAGGTGTGGATTTCGAAGTGCGCGAAGGCGAGTTGGTGTCGCTGATCGGCTCCAACGGTGCCGGCAAAACCACCACCATGAAGGCCATTACCGGCACGCTGCCCATCAAGGCCGGCGACATCGAATACATGGGCAAGAGCATCAAGGGCCAGGGCCCCTGGGATCTGGTCAAACAGGGTCTGGCCATGGTGCCGGAAGGCCGCGGCGTGTTTACGCGCATGACCATCATTGAAAATTTGCAGATGGGCGCCTACATCCGTGATGACAAGCCTGAAATTGCGGCTGACATGGAAAAGGTATTCACTATCTTCCCGCGCCTCAAAGAGCGTCGCGATCAGTTGGCCGGCACCATGTCCGGCGGCGAACAACAGATGCTGGCAATGGGCCGTGCGCTCATGAGCCGCCCCAAGGTGTTGTTGTTGGACGAGCCCTCTATGGGTTTGTCGCCCATCATGGTCGACAAGATCTTTGAAGTGGTGAAAGACGTGTACGCACAGGGCGTGACGATTCTGCTGGTGGAGCAAAACGCCAGCCGCGCCTTGGGCATTGCAAACCGTGGCTACGTGATGGAGTCCGGCATTGTGACCATGAGTGGTGACGCAAAGGAAATGCTGAACGATCCAAAAGTGCGCGCAGCCTACCTGGGCGAATAGGTTCTTATTGCCTCCGAAGGCCGCACGGGTTAAGCCTGTGCGGCCTTCTTGTTTTCATACACGCTCATGAATATCCACGTCCTTACCCTGCTGTTTGTCACTCTGGTGTGGGGCGCGACATTTCCGGTGCTCAAGATTGCAACGGCGCAGCTTAGCGGTGTCGAAGTCTCGGCGCTGCGCTTTGTTCTGGCAGCGGTCTGCATGCTGCCCTGGGCGCTGCGTGCACCGCGCAAGGCGTGGTGGGACGGCGCAATTTTGGGTGCGCTGGTGCTGTTTTCCTATGTGGCTCAGGCCTATGGGCTGCAGTTCATTTCGTCCAATCGAAGTGCATTCTTGACCAGTCTGAACGTATTAATGGTGCCGCTTTTAGGTCTGCTTTTTGGCAACAGCCTGTCGTGGCGTGTCATTGTTGCCGCAGTGCTGGCCTGTGCCGGCATTGGCTTAATGTCCTGGGACGGCGGCGCCAACTTTGTCGCGGATGCCGCCACGGTGGCAGGCGCGCTCGGCTATGCGCTGTACGTCATCGTACTTTCGGCTCGTGCCGGTCGCCATGAGGCACGCAGCCTGGCTGCTACACAGATCGTCTGGATGGCCGTGCTGGGTAGCGCCTGGATGCTGGCTGATGCCATGGGTACTGACAAGTTTCAAACCCTTGGCAACCGCCTGAATGCAGAAATACTCTGGGGCCTGGCCTATCTAGGCTTGGTGGCCACTGCTGGCATGCTGTTCTTGCAGGCCCGCGCGCAGCGACATGTGTCTGCCGACAAGGCTGCGTTGATCTACGCCATGGAGCCGGTGTTTGCCGCCTTGTTTGCCTGGTTCTGGTTGTCTGAGGGCCTGACGCTAAGGGCCGCGTTGGGCGGTGCAGTGGTTGTGTTTGCCATCGTCTTCAGTGAATGGAAGTCTGATTCACGTTGAGACGAAGGCCAACGCGCTGTTCAGCCACGCGGGACCCAGGCCGACGTGGCACTCAACGCCGTTCGTGTCCCCCGCCCGCTTAAGCGGGCTCCTCCTTGACCTCACTGCGCTGAGCGCCACGCCGCCCTGAGTCATGAAGCGTGGTGTGTTGCTGGCGGTTTCAGGCGTGCGCTTTGTCTGCTTCGCTGGTGAATGAATCGGCAAAGAAGTTGTCTTCCGACAGGCCGGCCAGGAAGCAAAAATCCTTTTTGGCGGAGTCCACCACGATGGGCGCACCGCAGGCATACACCTGGTAGGCCGACAAGTCTGGCAGGTCGTCCAGCACCGCCTGGTGTACAAAGCCGGTACGACCTTTCCATGCATCCTCGGGGAGGGCATCGGACACCACTGGCACATAGGTCAGCCAACTGTGTGCTGCGGCAAATTCGCGCACCCAGGCATCCAGATACAGGTCCGAAGGTCGGCGCCCGCCCCAGTACAGCGTGCTGGCGCGCGTGATGCCCTTTTGCTGCATGTTTTCGAGCAGCGCCTTGATGGGGGCAAAGCCTGTGCCCGAGGCCAGCAACACCATGGGGCTTTGTGAATCCTCGCGCAGGAAAAAGGAGCCGAATGGCCCTTCGATGCGCAGAATATCTTTCTCCTTCATGGAGCCAAACACCAGATCAGTGAATTTGCCGCCTGGCATGTGGCGTATGTGCAGTTCCATCTGGACGCCTTCGGCCGGCGCATTGGCCATGGAGTAACTGCGCCGGGCACCGTCGCGCATCAAAAACTCGATGTACTGACCAGGGTGGTAAAGAAACGTATCGTTGGCAGGCAACTGCAGCTTCAAGATGACCACATCGTCGGACTTTTTTTCCATGCTCGCTAAGCGCACTGGCATCTTCTTGATTGGCAGGGCACCTGCTTCGGTCACCTGGCGTGACTCCAGCAGCAGATCGCTCTGAGGAACCGCGCAGCAGGTGAGGATCATGCCGGCAGCTTCTTCTTCCTTGCTGAGTGCTTTTTCCTGGTGGGTTCCATGTACCACGCTGCCGCTCAGCATTTTGCATTTACAACTGCCGCAAGCACCATCTTTGCAACCGTAAGGCAAGCCAATACCTTGGCGTATGCCGGCGGGCAAGACCGCTTCATCGTGTTCCACCGTAAATGTGCGGCCGCTGGGTTGTACCGTGACCGAGAAGTTGGCTGCGCCTGCGCCGTTTGTCGTCATCTTTTTGGGTATCCTGTGATCTGTATTTTCAAGCAGTCTGAATTGTGCCTTCAAACCAAAACCCTCTTGGCGCGTTACCCGCGCGTTTTCGACGCCAGCGTGTCCTGATTGTGGGCTGCGGGGACATCGGTATCCGGGTTGCCCGTGGCCTTAAGGGGCACTGCCGGGTGCTGGCGTTGACGTCTTCGGCCACGCGTCTGCCTGACTTGCGGAGTCAGAGTGTGGTGCCTCTGTTGGGCAACCTGGATCGCCCGAGAACCCTGTCACGGCTCGCCGGTTTAGCCACGCGCGTGGTCTATCTGGCACCGCCGCCCAGCCAGGGGTGGGGCGATCCGCGCGTTTTGGCATTGGTGCGTGCCTTGCGTAAAAGAGCGGTGCCGACGAAGTTTGTCTATGGCTCGACTAGCGGTGTATATGGCGATTGCGACGGAGCATGGGTTGACGAAACCCGCACCGTTCGGGCGGGCACTCCGCGCGCAGTGCGGCGCGTGGATGCCGAGAGCCAGGTCCGTTTTTTTGGTCGATCAGCTTCAGTTAGCGCTCAAATTCTGCGCATACCTGGCATTTACGCGCCCGACAGAGAAGGCGGCACGCCGCGTGAGCGTCTGCAAAAGGGCACGCCCGTATTGCGCGCCGAAGATGATGTCTACACCAACCATATCCACTCAGATGACTTGGCACGTGCCTGCATTGCCACACTGTGGAAGGGCAAACCGCATCGCGTTTACAACGTCAGCGACGACAGCGATCTCAAAATGGGCGACTATTTTGACTTGGCTGCCGATCTCTACCAACTGCCGAAGCCACCTCGCGTGGCGCGCGACAGCGCACAAGAACAACTGCCGGTGATGCTACTGAGCTTTATGAGCGAATCGCGGCGCCTGGTGAACCAACGCATGAAGCAGGAACTGGGCTTGCGTCTGCGCTATCCCACGGTGCTGGACGGCTTGCGGTAAACCAGCAAGAGGCCCTTCCATACCAGCCAACTGCTGAGCAGCGTGATGGGAAAGGCCCACAGTACATCGCTTAACCAATGGGCTACGTCAGCCATGCGGGCAAAGCCAATGACCAAGCCCGACACTACCCCAACCGCGGCCCAGCGACGCTGGCGTCTGCGATGCACCAGACCTAGCGAAATAAGAAAAACACCGCACGACACATGGCCGCTGACAAACGAGCAATTGTTGTCGCACTGGTCTGAAATCACAGTGGCCCGGCTGAATTTTTGAGCGCCGCCAAAGTTTTCCACCTGGTAGGGGCGGGCGCGTTGCCAGTTCTCTTTAAAGCCCCAGTTCACCACCATGCCAGGCCCCAGAATGCCGGCAATCACGACAAAGGCCAGCGGCAGGCGCCAAGCCTGCCACTGTGTGTGGGCGTGGGTTGATAACCAGCCCAGCAGAGCGATAAATAAGCAGGCACGAAATGCAGCAGGCACCCAGCCATTTATCAACTCCACCCACCACCAATTCACAGCATGCATTGAGGCCTGCGGTCCGGCAAAAATTGCTGCGGCTTGCAGGTCGAGATTTGTCCAAAGCGTCGGCACCAAAGCAGCCAGAACTGACAGCGCAGCGATCCACAAATACAGCCGTGGCGTGTGGTTTGCAAAGTCTTCGGGCTGGGAAAGTGCGGTCATGAGTATGGTGTTGCGGGGTGTAGGGTGAAACCAAATGCGTGGGGCTGGACGGTAGGGGTATGCTAACCTGCCCAACCTCTTTAACCGTCCTGAGCTTTCGTGTTACCCGCCTGGCTTGCCAACTACCGTAGAGAAAATCTTTCCAGCGATTTGATGGCGGGCGTTATCGTCACCATCCTGGTAATTCCGCAAAGCCTGGCCTACGCTTTGTTGGCGGGCTTGCCGCCTCAGGCCGGGTTGTACGCCAGCATTATTCCGGTCATCGTTTATGCATGGTTTGGTAGCAGTTCATTGCAAGCCGTGGGCCCCGTGGCGATCACTGCCATCATGACTTTTTCTGTGCTCAGTCCGCTGGCCGTGCCCGGCAGTGCACATTACGTTGAAATGGCCGCAGGTTTGGCCTTGTGTTCTGGACTTATGACGCTGACGTTTGGAGTCATGCGCTTGGGCTTCCTGTCGCAGTTGCTTAGCCGCCCGGTAGTAAGTGGTTTCATTTCCGGTTCTGCGGTGTTGATCATCATCAGCCAACTCAAACTGCTATTGGGTGTGCCTGCCAGTGGCGCCAATAGCTGGCAGTCTTTGCAATCACTATTCGCAAACCTGGCTCAAACCAATCCGGCGACGCTGGCCTTGTCCGTGGTCGCGGTAGTCTGGCTGTTGCTTTCTCGATACGGGTTGGTGAGGGTTGCCGTGCGCCGTGGCTTTGAAACCAAAACGGCAGAAGTCTGGGTCCGTGTAATGCCACTGGTGGTGCTGGCTTGCGCGAGTATTGCCGTGATAGGTCTGGACCTGGATGGCCAGCATCATGTTGATGTGGTGGGTGCGGTGCATGAAGGGCTTGGCGCAATCAATTTCTTCGTACCAGGATTGGATGCGCTGCGCGTGTTGCTGGCGCCCGCGCTCATCATGGCCTTTATTGGCACCGTACAAAACATCACGATGGGCCAGGCTTTGGCGGCCAAGCGGCGCGAAAGATTGGACCCGAACCGTGAATTGGTTGGCTTGGGTGCAGCCAATGTGGTGTCGGCCTTTTACAGTGGCATGCCGGTCGGTGGTGGCTTGTCGCGCTCGGCCATCAACCTGTCCGCAGGGGCGCAAACACCGTTGGCCAGCATGGTGTCCGCAATAAGTATGCTGCTGATTGTGCTTGCAGGCACGCACTGGTTGGCACGCCTGCCGCTGGCTGTGCTGGCGGCCAGCATTGTGGTGGCTGCCATCAGCATGATTGATGTGAAGGCATTGCGCCAAGCCTGGAGCTACGACCGTGCTGACGCATTCGCCCTGCTGGGCACTGCGGCCGGTGTTTTGCTGCTGGGTCTGGAACTGGGGATTGCCGCTGGCATTCTCTTGTCCCTGGTGACACTGCTGGTTCGCGCTAGTACGCCGCACATTGCAGTTATCGGGCGTATCGCTGGAACCGAACATTTCCGCAATGTAGAGCGGCATGGCGTAGAGACGATTCCCGGTGCACTTTTTCTGCGTATTGACGAAAGCCTGTTCTTTGGCAACCTCAATGCCATTGAAGTGCGATTGGGCGTTGAGCTAATGAAGGACACGCGCATTCATGATTTGGTGCTGATCATGAGCGCTGTAAACCGCGTGGACACCACGGCCATGGAAATTTTGACCGATTTGAATCGTGATCTGATCGAACGCGGAATCCGAATGCATCTCGCGGAAGTCAAGGGGCCTGTGCAGGACAGACTGATGAAGTCACCGCTTTGGAAAGCGCTCACTGGTCAGGTCCACCTGTCGGTTAACAGCGCGTTTGAAGCGCTGGCAGCCGAGAAAATGGTCGAGACCGGCCTCTACGTGATTTAGCCTTGTTTTTAGGCTGCCGGGCTGGACTTGCGAAGAATCGCGTGGAGTTGGTCCTTCAGGTGCAGCTTCTCTTTTTTGAGAATTTCTATCTGCTCATGGGTGCCTGTCTCGACACGGCTCTCCATGTTTTTGATCCTTTGATCCAAGGTATTGTGCTGCTCGAACAGACGGCCGAAATGGTGGTCAGATGCCTTAAGTTGAGAGATCAGATCGCGGTATTCTGGAAACATTTAGGGTCCTTAGGCTGTGCGGTTTTTGTTATGAATAATTATTCGCTGATGCAGCTGTCTCAACCATGGCATATCAACCATGGTGCCCTGGGCGGTCACTGTGAAGCTGCGGCAAACTTGTCATCGTCCCTGTCGCTGTCTTTTTGGTGAAATTGGATTATGCCTTGATCCACTTCCCCTTACCCTTACCTGCACCTGCATACCAGTTGTTCGCTGTAGGCGCGCGCACGTGCTGATCACCGGCATTGGGAACGTGCCAGTGGGCGCTGCGCTCTTCGGGCAATCGCCAATGATGTCGAAATGGCGGGTGAATTTGCGCCGTTTGTCTGTTACTGACAGGAAATTGTACCGAGCCGAAGTTAGTGCGTCTCTTGGCTGAAAGTTGCTTTCGTCCAATAAAATAAGTCCGCCGCACATGGCGAAGTTTAGTGAGCGCGCCGTAAGAAAATGCGGGGTTTCATAGCGAAAAGAAAAAAGCCGCGACGTTCTTTTAACGTCGCGGCTTTTTAGCTGGTGCCCGAGGCCGGAATCGAACCGGCACGGATTTCTCCGGGGGATTTTGAGTCCCCCGCAGCTGATGTTTGCATTTGTTGATCTTTGATGATAAAATTCAATTAAATCAACAGCTTACAGTCTTTTTTCATCTTAATTTCCAATTGAGTTGTTGATCGACATTCAGCAAAATTCCGTGTTTTTGGCTACATGGTGGCTACATGACGGATTCATGGAGGGCTATCAAAATGGCACGACCATCCAACAAGCAACCGATGGACTTGACTAAACGCGCCAACCTGACAGTTGCACAGATTGAGCGCCTAACCTGCCCATTGGACAAGAAACAAGCATTCCTGCGCGACAGTGAAGTCCCTGCTTTAAGTGTCCGAGTGACCACGGGGGGAGTCAAGTCATTTGTTTTTGAGGCGAAGCTTAACCGCCAGACCCTGCGTCGCACCATAGGAAGTGTTCAGGCCTGGACAATAGAGCAGGCGCGCGTCGAAGCACGCCGCTTGCGTGTCCAGATAGATTGCAACGAAGATCCTAGGGTGGTTGAGCGCCAACGGCTAGAGGCTAAAGACCTTGAGCAAAAGGCCAAGGAGCGCGCGGCGAAGTACACATTCGAGGCACTGTTAACAGATTACTGCGATCAACTGAAGCGCATGGGCAGAAGCTCACATATTAAGGCGCGAGGGATATTTCAGTTGCACGCCATTGACGCCGCACCTGAATTGGCAAAGAAGGCGGCTAGCGAAGTTACCTCAGAGGAGATAACCGACTTGATGCGAAAACTTACCGAGGCCGGAAAAGACAGGACTGCGGGAAAACTTAGGAGTTACACGCGAGCAGCTTTTGAAATGGCACGAACTGTAGGCACCGATAGCAAACTCCCCGTGCATTTCAAGGCCTACGGAGTTAAACACAACCCGGCAGCAGATACAAAGAGTATCAATCGAGAGACCGATAAGGCTCCACTCACAAGGGATGAGTTGCGCATTTATTGGAGGTCAATCAAGGAACTGAAGTCGTTCGGTGGCGCCGTTTTGCGGTTGCACCTGTTAACTGGTGGTCAAAGAATTGAGCAGTTTGTCAAACTCTTGGTTGAGGACGTAAAAGCTGAAAGTATCAACTTGCTTGATGGTAAAGGCCGCCCAGGTAAGCCGCCGAGGAAGCACGTGGTCCCCCTGATTCCGGCTGCAATGGAGGCACTTTCTGACATTCAAAGCGCTGCGCCGAGGTACACGGTAATTGCGGAGCAAGAGGGTTCGCCAAGAATCTTCGCAATTAGCAATGACGCTGGCGTGTCACACGTCAGCGCAAGTTCATTTAGCAAGTGGGCTAAAGCAGCCGGAAGTGATATCAATGGATTCAAAGCAAAGCGAATTCGATCTGGTGTCGAGACGGTGCTGGCCAGTCTAAAAATTTCGAGTGACACCCGCGGTCATTTGCTCAGCCACGGAGTCGCCGGGGTCCAGATCGCTAGCTATGATGGGCATGATTACATGGATGTTAAACGAGATGCACTTGAGCGTCTGTTTGAATTTTTGGAAGGCATCGCGAAGGTGTTAGCGGCGGTCTGAAAGCGCGTAAAAATTGCGGTTGAGCGCGGTTTTCCGTTGGGCGCCAGGGAAATTGGTGTCCGGAATGGAGAAAAACGTGGGGCAGCAAGGCCGCGATTCCGGTCGTTCGCGGCGAAGACGGAAACCGAACAGTTTTCTCAATAGCTGACCTTGCCGATGCGGGTCCAATTTCATCGGTTATCAATCACCGAATCTACGAAGCAGCCAACGGAAGCGCGCTAACAGATTTGTAGAATGCCTTGACGCAATTGAGTTCTGACCTGCAGAGTGCTAACGCGAGCACCACCGCCACGGGAAGCAGCTGTGCAGCAAACGTCAACCTTCAAGCGCTACTCATCCAGTTGCAGCAAAACATCGGTTACGCCTCATCCAATCTCTCAAACACCGGCAACTTTCTGAACCTGGTCGCCTAGCTTGGCGACGACGGCATTTCCACCAGCGTGTGCCAACAGCCATGACACGGGCCCTGCAGGGGATTTGCAAGCAACTCGACTTGGGATAGGATGCGGCACCGTTGGATTCATGGTGACAAAAATTGAAATTTATCCGCCGCATTATTGAGACCATTTTCCTGCTCTCGGCGATGGCCCTCGGGCTTGGGCTTTACCTGAAGTCCCCCGCTCCAACGAGCAATGCATCACAGATGAAGCGCACCGGATGCCCGGCCACTGCCACCGCTGCCGCCCCAAGTCCGAATCAGACGCCTGACTGCATTCAAAGACAAGCCCACTCGTAAGCTTGCCGCCATGTGGCTCTTTACCCATCGGCTTAGCGTTTGGCCAAGCCTGACAATGAACGACTGACGAGCTAATTTCGATGGAATTTGTCGTGGCACGCGCGGCAACTCTTGACCACCAAGTCGTGGGCCTCTCGGATACTCACCATGTCATGTGACTGCGCTGCAATCAATAATGTGGCGGTGGAATTTTCAAACGTCTGCTGCATTTCTTTGAAGACATCCGGCTCTATCCAGATGACCGATTTGGCATGACTAGGAGAGTAGTCGCTGCCCGGTGGAAAATGCGCCCACGGTAGGGATGCCAGTCGATTGAGCTCCACCGCATTGGCAGAAAACTCCTGCGGGTCGTAGCCTTTTCGGTCGCGCAGCACCAAACCCATCTGCTCCAGTGTGTGTCCAATTTTTCGGAAAAGCGCCCGCCTCTGCGTTACCGGCTGCTCAGGATGGTCGTCCGTCGACTCATGGTTGCAGGCCGTTAAACCCAGCAAGGTGACCACGAGGATGAATACCGCTTTTCGCATGTTGACGGACATCCTGACGACCCTTTGTAAAGCCCTAGTGAAGCCAATTGCTGACTCAGGCCCTACACAAATTGAAAGTACCATTCGGCACCACAAAAAAGGAAAAAACCGTGACCGCCGCTTGCACCAATGGAATTGACATCGGATTTGCCTCACTGAACTATGCCCAGATTGGGTTTCTGGGTGTGGTGCAAGGCATTACGGAATTGCTGCCGATTTCGTCCACTGCGCACATGCGTATCGTTCCGGCGTTATTGGGCTGGACTGACCCGGGCTCCGCGTTTTCCGCCATCATGCAGCTCGCCGCCCTGGCAGCGGTACTTTCCTACTTTGCCAAGGATGTGCGCGCTCTTGTAACGGGCTCGGTGCTGGCCATTCAGAAACGGGACTTCCAGGCGCCACCGTTTCGCATGTCCGTGGCCATTCTTCTGGGCACCATCCCTATTGGAGTGGCGGGCCTGTTGTTGTCGTCCATGTTGAACGCCTGCAATACGCAGTTCAGGTCGCTGCAGGTGATTGCCATCGCGTCCATCGTCATGGCCGTGCTGCTTGCGATTTCGGAGTTGACCTGCAAACACGTTCGCCGCGTGGAAGATATGCGCTTGAAGGACGCCTTGTGGGTAGGTTTGGCGCAGGTCGGCGCGCTGATTCCTGGTGTTTCACGCTCAGGCTCGACACTAACCGGGGCCATGTTTCTGAACTTCCGTCGTGAAGACGCTGCCCAGTTTTCGTTTCTGCTGGGCCTTCCTGCCATTGCTTTGGCCGGTCTCAAGGAACTGCTGGTCCTGTGGCACGCCCACATACCACTGGATGCTTGGCAACACCTGCTGCTGGGCCTGGTGGTGGGCAGTGCTTCTGCCTTCGCTGCCATCTGGGGCCTCATGAAGTTCTTGGAGAAGTTTTCGACCCGGATTTTTGTGGCCTACCGAGGGCTACTGGGCGTCTTTCTGTTGACTGCACTGAGCGTTGGATGGCTGGTTTGAGTTGACAGTCAGGTGAATAGAGGGACAGAAACGAAAGAATGGCAAACTGGCTCGCACCCCTGTTGGGTCTTATGACCAGAACCATTGCTAGTCTTGATTGCTTGGGGGCGCCATCCGGTCTCATAGACATTCAAAACAAGACCCCAGGGGGTTTGTTATGAGGGGGAAGAATCGGACGTATTCGAGACACGGCACTGAAATCAGGGCGTTGGGTTTGAAAGTCAAATCCCTACCCAAAAAATCTGATTGGTGCTTCGTCTTTAACGGCCAATCGTCAACAACTGGAAGCTTCCGGATTTAAGCTTTGGTCGTCCAACGTCGGGGGCCGAACCCTCGATTTCCGCTGAAACCAAGTACAAAATGTGCAGAACCGGGTCGAGTGCCAAAGTGCGTGCAGTGGGCCGGGTGGCCACCACTTGGTCAACAGCGTATGTCTCAGCATTTACAACCGTAATCGTTCCATCACCGCTTGAGGCATAGGCCTGTTTCAACACCGGGTCATAAGCTGTTGCGTCACAGCCTTTGCCCACGGAAACCGAGGCCAGAATGGTGCCCGTATTTCCATTGACGACTGCCATTTTCTTGTTGCGACAGCCTACAAAGAGCCGACTGCTTTGCGCATCAATGGACAGACCTGTGGGCGACTCGCACGCTGCCGATATGTCGTAAGTCGCTGTGACCATGAGCTTGGCCGTGTCTACGACAACCAGCGCATTTCTGTCCTCCACGTTAACGAACAACCGCCCTATTCCGTCGACCGCCTGAAATTCCAGTTTGCCTCCAATCGTCACGGTGCCGATGAGCCGATTGGTCAGTGCGTCGAGCACCGTCAAGGTACCTGAGTCCCCGTTGGCCACAAAGACGCGTTTCGTAGCTGGGTCAAAGATGATGGCGTCCGGCTTCTTTTCTGTCGGCAGCGCACCAAGCACACGCAGGCTGGAGAGCTCAAAGGTGGTGACCGTACTGCTGAGTCCATTGCTGGTGTAGCCCCGGTCCAACTCAGGCGCCAAAGCGACGCCATGAACGCCAAGGGTATTGGGGATAGCGCCAATCACCTTCTTGTCCAGCGTATCGAACACGTCGACCCGGTCGCCATGTGTGATGAAAAGATGGTGACTGCCTGGCTCAAAACTGAGGTAGTCCCATTTGGTGTCACCTTCCAGGCTTTGGGTGGCGACCACCCGCAAGTCAGCTTCCTTCGCTTGGGCAAGTAAGCCAGTTGAAAGGCACACGATACAAAAGAGCTGGATGAGGGTTCGAATTGGCATGTCCACAATCTAACTCATACCAGTAGGGGGTTGGAGCACCCGACTGCTAAAACATTGAAGAGGCAGGTCGTGCCCCATAGCCCTTGGGGCACCCGACTCCGCAAATTGGCCTCATTAGCCCAAGGAATTGCTCCTTGGGCTGCATGGACTACAGGCTCAGGCTGGGCAGAACGGCCGTTCCTTCAGACTTGACGGAATTGAGCAAGTTCGGGTCAAGCTTTAAAGCCTTCAGGATGGTTGGAGCAACTTGAGCGATGCCCACCATGGATGAGTCCGTTTGAGCGGACAGCGACGGATTAGACACGATGAGTGCTACGTGGCTGTCATCTGGCGCATTGCCTCCGTGCTCGGCATCCTTCTTGGTGCTGCTTGTGTAGATGACACCAGGATTGGGCTGGACAATGATGTCAGGTGTGCGGCCCAACGCAGGGTCACCAAATTTTGTTGTCATCGCGGCGCCGTAAAGAATACTGGCACCCGTTCCATTGGCGCAAATGCCAGGCGCTGTACAACCCAAGTTGGCGTTGAGTTTCGCGACAACAGCGGCCAACTGAGTTTGGTCTTTCAGCCAAATCAAGCCCACGTCGTCCGTCTGCATTGCGCCTGTTCCAGACAAACCGGTACCGTCATTGAGGTTGCCTGAGGTCGTCGCGTTCTGGCCCCAGTTGCCTGCTGCATCCAAGTAGCCGTTTGACTGCAACAAGGCGTTCAGGGTGTCTCCGTTCTTCACCAGTTTGGTGTGGTCGCTGGGCGACTGTCCGTGTTTGGCGCTCACCACGACCAAAGTCGATGTGTACAAGCTTTTGGCCTTGAGTTCCGCAACAATTTTTCCAAGGGATGCGTCCACATAGGCTATGGCCGCTGTCACATGGGCTCCTGGAGTGAAGTTGGCATCGACGTATCCGCCACCAGACGCGTTAGTCGCTTTCTGGGCAACACTCAAGGTTTGGAAATTGGTACCAAAAACGGTAGGCGTAGCCGCGAGGTTGACTCCGGTGGAGTCCTTGCCATCAATTTGGTTGATGATGGCCTGGACATGGAAATTATCAAAGGTCTCTGTGTGCAAGTAAGCAGGGGCCACGCCATCGAGCGATGTTGAGTAGTCGTTGCCAGCGATACCTGCCGCATCTAGTGAATTGATTTCGGTACGAGCCAGGTCATCCACACCCTTGCCACTTGGTCCATTGACCCAGTCGTATCCCCAAGCGTGCTTATCGGCCCAAGCGGTACGTGCACCTGCGAGGTTTTCCTTGACGACCTCAAACAGTGTGTTTGTCTTGATGTAGTTGTGCGGGTAAACCGGAACACATGCACCGTTAACCTTGGCATGAGGAATCGCTTGCGGATTGAAGGCACCGCCACCGTCCAGGTGTACGCGGTCGCCGCCATTGATGCTGTCAATGCCGGTGGTTTCGTCAAAAATCACATTCCAGCCCTGAGCACCGGTGCAGGTCACATCACTGGGCGAATACAGGGTTCTGTCATAAGACACGTCATAAAACAGTCCCGTTGTCTTGGGGGAGCCGCCTGTCAAAAGTGCGCCGAGTCCAGCAAAGGAGTCGGAAATGCCGGGTGTATATGCGTTCGCGTAAGTCGTGCCGGTTTGAGCCAACGCAGCAATATTTGGGCAGGTCTTGGCTGCGATGCAGTTGGCAACGTCTTGTTGGTGCAAACCATCTATGCTAATCATGAGAACACGGGACACTTGTGCTGATGCCGTAGCTGTTCCACTGCTGCCACCACATGCGACTAATGCCGCAGCGACTACCGCTGGAATTGCGAGGTATTGAATCTTCACGGGATGGCCTTTTCAAGGTTAAAAGGACATCCTATTTTTGACTTGTGACGATTCAGTGTCAGGTGAGCCGTTAAGCAGAACTATTGCTATTGCCATAAGGCGCAATTTAATTGCGACCCATCAGTGTGGATGTGGTGGCAAAACACAAGACCCCACCCCAAAATTTCCCAACTTTCGGCCAGTCACCTTTACCTCAAGTTTACAGAAGTACCTCCGCGTTTTCCCATTGGGTCTAAGGTCTCGCAGGTTAGTTTGGGGTCATAAACCCATATAGATTTCTAATTCTTACAGCGACGATTGCCATATCCTGTGCCGTCATTGGTCAGAACATAGGGCACGTCACGTTGTCCCAACCCAACATCAAGCGAGCGCCAATTCCACGCAAAGTCTGCTTGACCGAATAAGGGGAAGTCCGGCAATAAAAGTTAGGTCCCGGGACCGTCATGGGATTCCCTGCCGGTCGAGTCTGAACAATGCGGTAGGCAAAGGCACTGGTCGCGCGGCAGCCACCTTGCTGTGCACTAGTGGGGTCCGTAATCGTGGACGACCGTATTGAGGATGCACTTGCACCCGGTTGCAAACCGCAAAAAGCTGCACGACGCAGATATTCATGAAAAACAAGTCGTATGGCTACAACATTACCCACAAATTCGGCGGCAGGCAATATTCCGTGCAAACGAGACAGAACCCAGGCACAACCATTTAATTTTGCGCATCGCCGGTGAGCGCTCAGCCTCCAGGTCAAGGGTGAGGACAACCAGAGCGCATTCTCAGCGCCCAGCTTCTTTCGCGCTAAAACAAGCCTGAGGCAATGTTGATGGTGAGTGCCACCAACGTTGTATTGAAAAAGAAGGCCAGCACGCAGTGCACCGTGCCTGTTCGACGCATTTTTCGACTGGAAAAGCTGACGTCCGCAGTCTGCCCGGAGGTGCCGATGACACTGGCGAAGTAGAGAAAATCCCCGTAGTCGGGTGGGTGGCCACCGGGAAAGTCCAGACCGCCGTGCTCACCGTGAATGGCAGAGATGTAGTAGTCATGCGCATAGTGCAGGGCAAACATGGTCTGCGTAAAGGCCCATGAGGTCACAATGGTCAGCCCTGCCAGGGCGATGTGGGCGTATCGCAGCTCTCCCTTGATGTCTTTGACCACTGCCAGTTCTGCCACGATGGCTCCAATGCACATCAGCGCTGCAGTAATCACCAAGATGAGCACCACGGTGTTGCCTTCATCATGCTGCAGCGCCCTGGCGCGCATGCGCTCATGCGTGGACCAGAACATCATTCTCATGGCCAATATCAGGTACAGAATCGCCCCGATATTCCAGCCGATGATGGCACGGGTCACCGTATGTTGAGCCACTGATTCAGGGAGCAACAATGCGGTCACAAACCCTACGGCGACACTGGAAAGAAGCCGAGGGCGGGCCAGTAACAACCTGAGCAGCAAAGGCTTGGAGAAATGCGAATCGGAAGTGGTTTCAGTCATGGCCGTTGCTTAGATGGAGGGGTTCCATTATTGACACCCCGCTATGGGCATGACCATTCAAAAAAATATGTCACACGGCGGCCCCTCATCTTTGACCGATGCGGTCGGCATTCATCGTTTCAGAAAAGCGAAAGCCCGCGTAAAGCGGGCTAATTCGGTTGTACGGCGGGTAACCGCGCGGAGACTATGCGAACGTATTGACGTTGTTGCCCATCGTTTCGGTGGGCTTAGAGACCACCGGTGTTGGCACCGTTGCACCTGTGGCTTTGCTTGCGTCATTGTCGCCATCCGAATCGGTTCCGGCGACGCGAGGCTGGGTCTGTGGAAGGCTTACTGGAAATGTGCCGGAAATTGTTGCCATTGGGTGTCCTTGTTGTAGATACAAGGTTATCGACAGATTAGCCAGCAACTTCACTTCAGGTTTGGCGGCTTAAGAATTGCGTCAGAATCCATGCCGCGTCGCCATTGAACACTGGACCGCACCTTAAGGATGCAATCAGACCGCAATTCCGGTGGCTTCATTGAGTGCACAACCAGTGATTCGCCAAACCTTGGTTTTCTGCCTCTGCAACGTGTAGGTGGCTATCCAGATATCCCCATCCTCATCGGTCATCCGAACCTTCAGAACAGCCTGCCCCGCTTCACCGATGGGCTGCATAAAAGTTGTCGCCGAAGGCCGGTAAACAATTTCGTACTTGGTGCGGACCATTTCAAGGAAATTCTCAGCACTACCAACGAGGTGCCTGATGTTTGGTGCTGCAAAGGAAAACGCCTTTGCTGCATCGTCCTGAGCAAAGGCATCCAACTGAGCCTGAACGACTTCGATGATTTGCTTCTGGTCCTTGGGACTCAGACCACCCGCGCTTGCAGGCAATACCAACATACCGAGGATGGCAACCATGAGCAATTGGACTACCCGCCTTGAAAAGCCAGTGATTAACCTGCTCATGTCGCCTCCTCTGATTTCTCGGACATTTCAGAAACTGGTCGCAAACATCACCAGAACGGCGACCGCCATCACCAAGGTCGCGCCCCAACCAAA
>CAIQYP010000301.1 GCA_903876045.1 uncultured beta proteobacterium
ACGGTGTTCCTGAGTTATTTACCTATCGCTTCGGATAATGGATATGGATGAAAAAATAATTGCCTTTCTCCAAAGAGCCGAGCTGTTTATGGCACGGGTCGAGGCTTCTTTGCCGCACGGCTTGTCGGAACCGGACTGGAACGAATCCATCGCCTTTCGCTACCGCCGCCGTTCGTCCGGCCAAGGCGTCATTTCAGCCGTGCACCATGTGGGCGCTATGAACCTCGCGGACCTGATTGATATTGACCAGCAGAAAGAAAAGATCCAGCGCAACACCGCCCAATTTGTGCGCGGAGCCACAGCTAACAATGTGCTGCTAACCGGCGCCCGTGGCACTGGTAAATCCTCTTTGATCCGAGCTTGTCTGCATGCCTATGCGGCCCAAGGTTTGCGCTTGATTGAGGTGGATAAGGCTGACTTGGTGGACCTACCCGATATCGTGGAAATCGTGGCTGCCCGGCCGGAAAAATTTATCGTGTTCTGCGATGACCTCAGCTTTGACGAGGGTGAGCCGGGCTACAAGGCCTTGAAGTCGGTGTTGGATGGTTCCGTTGCTGCAGCCACGGCTAACGTGCTGGTGTATGCCACCAGCAATCGCCGCCACTTGCTTCCGGAGTACATGTCGGAAAACCTTACTTACACGCATACGCCTGAAGGTGAAGTGCACCCGGGTGAGGTGGTGGAAGAAAAGATTTCTCTGTCCGAGCGCTTTGGCCTGTGGGTGAGCTTCTATCCCTTCACGCAGGACGAATACTTGCACATCGCCGCCCAATGGCTAAAGGCACTGGGAGTGCCTGCCAGCGAGATTGAAACGGCGCGCCCTGAGGCTTTGTTATGGGCGCTGGAACGCGGTTCGCGCAGCGGTCGTGTGGCCTGGCAGTTTGCGCAGGACTACGCTGGTCGAAGAGCCACGGCAACATGAACACCAAGCCATTGGTGGCCGATGCCCATGCCCGGCGCGAGGGTGGACCAGACCGCTCGGTGACTGAAGTGGCTGTGGGCGTGTTGGTGCGTGCCGATGGTGCATTCCTGCTGACATCACGGCCCGCAGGTAAAGCCTATGCTGGCTTTTGGGAGTTCCCGGGAGGCAAGCTCGAGGTCGGCGAATCTGTGGAGCAGGCTTTGCGTCGTGAATTGCACGAAGAACTGGGAATAGAGATCGGCGCAGCCACCCCATGGCGCGTCGAGATGGTGGACTACCCGCACGTGCTGGTGCGTTTGCATTTTTGCAAGGTTTTCGACTGGGCGGGTGAGTTGCAGATGCGCGAGGCTCAAGACTTTGCCTGGGAACAGTTGCCTGTAAAGGTGCAGCCCGTGTTGCCAGGCACGGTGCCGGTTCTGCAGTGGTTCGCCGCAGAGCGGGGTTTTGATTCAGCGACCCACTAGCCTGTTAGCACTCACTATCGTCTCAAGTTTTGCCGTAACTACTGCAGCTTTGGGTCGCCAAACATGGCGTCTTCAGGGGGGGCTTCAGTGGGAACGCGAAAAGCCTCGCTGGCCCAGGCGCCAAAGTCAATGTTCTTGCAGCGCTCACTGCAAAAAGGCCTAAACGGATTGTTGGCGGAACAAAGGCTGTCGCCACCGCAAGCCGGGCAGCGAACCATTTTGGCAGGTACGGATGCGTCCATTATTACGGTATTCCGAATCAAGAACACAGGGCGATTTCAAATGCGCCATCTTCCGGTGCGGGGTGCATTTTGTCATCTGCGTCCAGACGCATCAGGCGGATCGACACCATCAGTCGGTTTCCGCTGATTTCGGGAATCAATTGCAAGGCCGGGTCGAGCGCAAGGCGCATGAGCTGGAAGGTGCGACCTTGCGGCAGGTTTTGTTGAAATTGCCCACCCGTGGCAACCACTTTTTGAGGAGATCCTGAGTCGCGCAACATTTTGAGTAAAAGGTGGATGGATTCCGCCAGCGGAGCCAGCGTAGAGGTCCAACGATGCAGATCCTTGGTGCGTGTCTCCACGCTGCGGTGCTGCCAGGCAAAGTAAGCAGGCAGATCAAATTCGCAGGTGCCGCCCGGAATACCGATGCGGCTGCGGATGCTCATCAACCAGTCGTTCTCGGTCAGCAACTGGCCCGCCTTACCGGAGGTTGCGTTCAGCGCGGTAAAGCAACCCTCCACCTGGGCGATTACCTTATCAAGCACACCTTCGGCGATTGCAGGATTTCCGCGGTAGCCATTGAGCACTTGCTTCTGCTTATCCAGGTCTTTGAGTACATCGGATTTGAGATCGGCACGGGCGCCTACGTCCATCACTTCAAAGATCGTGGTCAGGGCAAAGTGGTGGTCAAGAGGCGCTTCGCGTGACACCAAAGTGGCGAGGCGCAAAAAAAGATGTTCAAGCCGCAGGTAAGTGCGGATGCGTTCGTTAAAGGGATATTCGTAGAGAATCACGCTGTGCTTTCGGGTGGCCGAATCATAGCCCGAACTGCCGGCCAATTTGCGCCACCTGTGCCGCCAATTCCGGCAAAGAAACGCCATCGTTCAACAGTACCAAGTCGGCGGCCGCAAGGCGTTGGGCGCGACTGGCCTGGGCCGCGATGATTCTCTCGACATCGGCCATGGCCAAGCCGCTACGCGCCATCACACGACTAACCTGCGTGGCCGTACTGCAGTCGATTACTAAGACGCGTTGAAGGCTTTTGCGCCAGTGCCCTGACTCGACAAGTAAAGGGATATCAAATACGAGGCAGGTAGTGCCGGCATCAACCAATTCCTTGGCCTGTGCAGCAATTTGTTGTCCTACCAATGGGTGGATGATGCCTTCCAGAAGCAACTTTGCTTTGGGGTCTGCAAAGATATGCTGACGCATGCGTTCCCGATCCAGGGTGCCGTCGCTGCAGACGAAGGAAGGACCAAACTGGCTCTGGATCAATGGAATTGCCGCCCCGCCAGCAGCTGTGGTGCTTCGGGAAATGGCATCCGCATCTATTACACCGGCACCCAGATCAGCAAGCAGTTGGGCTACGGTGCTTTTGCCACTGCCTATGCCCCCGGTCAGGCCTAGCCGCAAAGCACTGCGCACGCTAAAGCCCCATCGCTTGGCGCAACGCCGCAGGGCCTAGTACCAGCGCGCTGAATCCAGCGCCCGCAAGAAAAGGTCCAAACGGCACATAGCCACCTTCGCGCAGGCTCGAATTGAACTTCATGGCAATGCCGATCACAGCACCAATGACCGAGGCGATCAGAATGATGGGGATCAGTGTTTGCCAACCAAACCAGACGCCTAAAGCAGCAAATAGTTTGAAGTCGCCAAAGCCCATGCCTTCTTTGCCCGTGGCGAGTTTAAATCCCCAATAGACAAGCCAAAGAGACATGTAGCCGCCCACGGCGCCCCAGAGCGCATCGTTCAGGCTCACGGGAATCCAATGCAACGCTGCGGCAATCATCCCCAACCAGAGCAACGGCAGGGTGAGGTCATCGGGCAGCAAGGTGGTGTCCCAATCAATCAGAGCCAGTGTCAGGAGGATCGCGGAGAACGCGCACCAGGCGTAGCCCGTGGTGTTGGCTCCGTAGGTCCGGATGCAATAGAAGAATAGGGCCGCGAGCGTGGCTTCTACCAGCGGGTAACGTGCACTGATAGGCGCTTTACAGGCAGAGCATTTGCCACCCAGGGCCAGATAGCTCACCACGGGAATGTTTTCGTACCAGGCAATCGGGTGTGCGCAGTGCGGGCAACGCGAGCGCGGCACCATCAAATTGAAGGGCTCTTGAGCCGGCAGTTCTTGCCCTGACATTTCCGCAGCCTCCAGTTGCCACTGGCGCTCCATCATTTTGGGCAGGCGGTAAACCACCACATTCAAAAAACTGCCGATCAGCAAGCCCAGAAGCGCAAACACGCTGGCGTCCAGCCACGGCATACCCGAGAGCATCAAACCACTTGGCCCAGTTTGAAGATGGGCAGGTACATGGCTACCACGATACCGCCGATCACAGTGCCCAGAACCACGATGATGATGGGCTCCATCAGGCTGGAAATACCCGCCACCATGTCGTCCACCTCCGCCTCGTAAAAATCAGCACATTTGCTCAGCATGTGGTCAATGGAGCCGGACTCCTCGCCGATGGCGCACATCTGCAACACCATGGAGGGGAAAAGGTTGGCATTGCTCATGGCCGCAGTAAGGGCGGTACCCGTCGAGACTTCCTGTTGAATTTTTTGCGTAGCTTGCAGGTAGACGATGTTGCCTGCAGCGCCCCCCACTGAGTCGAGTGCCTCGACCAATGGAACGCCGGCAGCAAACATGGTGGCCAGCGTGCGGGTCCAGCGCGCAATACAGGATTTCTCTACCAGAGCGCCGAAGATCGGCAGTTTGCGCATAAGCCGGTCCATGAATTCCTGCACTTTTTCATTGCGTTTCCAGGATTCCAGGAAAAAGTAAACACCGCCTCCGATAACGCCGAAGATCAGGTACCAGTAGCGCACAAAGAACTCGCTCATGGCAATCACCATTAACGTCGGAGCTGGTAATTCGCCACCAAACGAGGTGAATACCTCCTTGAAAGACGGCACCACAAAAATCATGATCACGGCCACCACCACAAAGGCCACGATCAGCACGGTTATGGGGTACATCAAAGCAGATTTGATCTTGGACTTGATTGCCTCGGTCTTCTCCATGTAGACCGCCAGACGGTCCAGCAACTGGTCCAAAATGCCGGCCGCTTCACCCGCTTCGACCAGATTGCAGTAAAGGTTGTCGAAGTAAATAGGGTACTTGCGAAAAGCGGTGCTAAGCGAGGTGCCAGTTTCAACGTCGCTGCGGATATCGCTGAGCAATTTGGTGACGCTGGGATTGGGATTGCCGCGGCCCACAATGTCAAAGGCTTGTAGCAGGGGCACACCGGCCTTCATCATGGTCGCAAGCTGTCGGGTAAAGATAGCCAGATCCTTGGGCTTAATGGATTTACCCGAGCGCATGCGCCGTTTTTTGATTTTGGTGGGTGTGACGCCTTGGCGCCTCAGTGCCGATTTGACCTGGTTTTCACCATTGGCACGCATTTCCCCGCGCACCTGTTTGCCGTTGCGGTCTTTACCATCCCACTCGAAAACCACTTCTTTATTGCTGGCAGCTTTAGCTGGTGTCGTCGCCATAGGTTCCCTTGGATTTCGCTTTATTCGTTAGTCACAGCCAGAACTTCTTCCAGTGAAGTCAGTCCCATTTGAACTTTCCTCAAGCCCGATTGTCTCAGGGAACGCACGCCTTCACGTTCAGATTGTTTTGCAATATCCAGCACGCTGCCATCCGCTAGGATGAGCCGCTGTATCTCTTCGGAAATCGGCATAACCTGGTAAATGCCCACCCGGCCTTTGTAGCCCAAATTGCAAGCCGAACAACCCACAGGGCGGTAAGGTACCCAACTACCATTCAGTGTTTCGTCTGAAAAGCCCGCATCCAGCATTGTCTGCCTGGGGATGCTAGCGGGCTGCCGGCAGGTCGGGCACAACTTGCGCGCCAGACGCTGTGCGGTGATCAGGATTACGCTGGATGCAATATTGAAGGGGGCAATGCCCATATTGCGCATGCGTGCCAAGGTTGACGGTGCATCATTGGTGTGCAAAGTGGACAACACCAGATGCCCTGTTTGAGCCGCCTTGATCGAGATATCGGCAGTTTCCAGGTCCCGGATTTCACCCACCATGATGATGTCTGGATCCTGGCGTAAAAAGGACTTCAGGGCCACTGCGAATGTCAATCCTGCACGCTCATTAACGTTGACCTGGTTTACTCCTGGCAAATTGATTTCAGACGGATCTTCTGCGGTGGCAATATTCACGCCCGGTTGGTTCAACAAGTTCAGGCAGGTGTAAAGCGACACAGTCTTGCCCGAACCGGTTGGGCCGGTCACCAAAATCATGCCGTACGGACGGCCAATAGCCTTGAGCAAGCGCTCCTTTTCTTCGGGCTCGTAACCCAGCGCGTCAATGCCGAGTTTGGCACTTGCCGGATCCAAAATCCGGATCACAATTTTTTCACCAAACAGCGTAGGCAAGGTGCTGACGCGAAAGTCGATAACCCGGTCTGGACCGACTTTAAGTTTCATGCGCCCGTCCTGCGGCACCCGCTTCTCCGAAATGTCCATGCGGGAGATAACCTTGATGCGCGAGGCCAGTTTTTCCTTGATGGCAATTGGTGGGCTGGCAATCTCGCGTAACTGCCCATCGATACGGAAACGCACCCGGTAAGTATGTTCGTACGGTTCAAAGTGCAGGTCTGAGGCTCGCATGCTAAAGGCATCGAGCAGCATCTTCTGCAAGAAGCGCACAACCGGTGCGTCTTCCACTTCAGATGCCGCCTGCGATGCTTCCATCGCGGTGTCAGCTGCGTTTTCATCAAACTCAAAGTCACCACCGATGATGTCTTCTACCGCCTCGGAGGTGGAGACAGAATTGGCCTCCACCATCTTGGACAGTTTGTCGTACTCGGCAATGATCCAGTCCACCCCCATTTGGGTGGAGAACTTGATCTTTTCGGCAGCCCGCTGGTCGGATGGGTCGGCAGTCGCCACCATCAGACGGTTGTTGCGCTTACTTAAGACTACAAGGCGGTAATCCTGGCAAGTCTTGCTATCCAACAGCCCCCTGGGCAGGCGTTGTGGGTCTATGGCATCCAGGTTGACCAGGGGGGCGGCAAAGGCCTGCGACAGGGTGTGCGCCAGATCTGACGCTGACACAATGCCAGAACCTACCAATTCAGAGATAAAACTGGTCTTATTGGCAATCGATTTGCCGTAGATATCTTCGGCAGCTTTTTGTCCTAGCTTGCCCGCGGCGACCATGGCACGCCCCAAGCCGGGCAGTGCGATGGCGTTTGAATCTTGCAGGAGTGAGTCGACTGAAGCGGCCATTGTTTACAGCATATCCGTTGCGTGACAGTTTTGCCAATCATCGCCGATTGACAAAGCAATGTAAATGTAAGCCAGTGTTGTGGGATTGCACACCAGGGTAAAGTTGTGCATCAAATACGAAGACTTGTAAAAGCCACCCCAGACTGGTCTTTCGCCGACAGCTTTGGTTGAACACCGTCCAGTGGCCAGTCAATGGCCAGCGTTGCATCGTCCCAAGCAATACAGCGCTCATGCGCCGGTGCGTAGTATTCGGTGGTTTTGTACAGGAACTCTGCTGTGTCCGATAGCACCAGAAAGCCATGTGCCAATCCAGCGGGAATCCAAAGTTGGCGCTTGTTCTCTGCGCTCAAAATCTCGCCCGCCCATTGGCCGAAGGTGGGGGACTCCGGACGGATGTCCACCGCCACATCAAATACTTCACCTTGGGTGACGCGCACCAGCTTGCCCTGGGCGTTCTCTATTTGGTAATGCAGACCGCGCAAAACCCCCTTACCTGACTTGGAGTGGTTGTCCTGTACGAACTGCGTCTTGACCCCGGTTGCCTGCTCGAATACCTGCTGATTGAAACTCTCAAAGAAGAATCCGCGCTCGTCACCGAATACCTTGGGTTCGAGCAGGATTACATCGGCAATTTTGGTTGGTGTAGCTTTCATCCGTAGACCCTTTCGCTGAGCAGGCGTAGCAGGTATTGGCCGTAGCCCGACTTGGCCAATGGTTTGGCTAGCGCCTCCAGCTGCGCGCTGTCAATCCAACCATGGCGCCATACAACCTCTTCGGGTGCTGCCACTTTAAGCCCCTGGCGATTTTCTATGGTGTAGATGAACTGGCTGGCCTCCATCATTGATTCGTGCGTGCCAGTGTCCAGCCACGCGTAGCCGCGGCCCATGGTCTGCACATCCATCTGGCCTTTGTCCAGATACATCCGGTTCAGGTCGGTAATTTCCAACTCGCCTCGGGCGCTGGGTTTGACCTGTTTGGCTAGTTCCACCACCTGGTTATCGTAAAAGTACAAACCGGTAACCGCATAGCGGCTCTTGGGCTTGGCTGGCTTCTCTTCCAGGCTGATGGCCCGGCCTTGGGCGTCGAACTCCACGACGCCATAACGCTCGGGGTCGTTCACCGCATAGGCAAATACGGTGGCACCGGTGGTTTGCCTGCTGGCGTTTTGCAGCAGCGTGGCAAAGTCGTGACCATAGAAGATGTTGTCACCCAGCACTAAAGCGCTGGGCGCGCCGTTTAAAAATTTCTCGCCAATCAGGAAGGCCTGGGCCAGGCCATCCGGCGACGGCTGCACTGCGTATTCGATCCGTATGCCCCACTGGCTGCCGTCCCCCAGCAATTGCTCAAAGCGTGGTGTGTCCTGTGGCGTGGAGATCACCAGAATTTCGCGGATACCGGCCAACAGCAAGGTGGTCAGCGGGTAATAAATCATCGGCTTGTCATAAATGGGCAGCAATTGCTTGCTGACCACTTGCGTGGCCGGATAGAGCCGGGTGCCGGAGCCGCCAGCCAGGATGATGCCTTTGCGCTGGTTAGCGTTGGCCTTGGGTTCAGTCGTCATCGTTATTGTTTCCCTGTGATTTCCGTGAGCATGCGCGCCACACCATTTTGCCAATGCGGCAGGGTCAGGCCAAAGGTTTCCTGGAGTTTGGTGGTGTTCAGGCGCGAATTCAGTGGCCGCTGGGCCGGTGTGGGGTAGCTGGCGGTGCTGGTGGCAGCTACCTTGTCAGGTCCAGCCTTGAGTGTCCATCCCAGAGTTTGTGCCGTTTCCAGTACGAACTTGGCATAGCCATGCCAGTTGGTTTCACCTGCGGCCACGCAGTGGTAAAGCCCGGCCAGTTCTGGCTTGGCCATTGCGGCGCGTATGACGTGCGCTGTGACATCGGCCAGCAGTTCGGCTGAGGTGGGTGCGCCAAACTGGTCGTCAATCACCGTTAAAGACTCGCGTTCAGAGGCCAGGCGCAGCATGGTTTTGGCAAAGTTGCCACCCCGTGCGGCATAAACCCAGCTGGTGCGCAGGGTGATGTGCTTCGGGTTGGATGCTACCGCCTGTTCGCCTTCCAGCTTGGTTTGGCCGTACACACTTAAGGGGCCGGTGGCGTCTGTCTCTTTCCAGGGTGTGCTGCCGCTGCCGTTAAACACGTAGTCGGTGGAGTAGTGCACCAGCCAGGCATTGATCTTTTTGGCTTCTGCAGCCAGTACACCGGGAGCCAGGGCATTGAGGCTGCGGGCGAAATCGGGTTCGGACTCGGCCTTGTCGACCGCTGTGTGCGCAGCTGCATTAACGATGATGTCGGGCCTGACCGCCTGCACGGTGGCCGCCAAGCCAGCCAGATCACTAAAGCTGCCGCACAAATTTTGCTGGTTCCGGGTGGCATCAAAGTCGAGTGCCACCACTTCGCCCAATACCGCCAAGCTGCGCTGCAGTTCCCAGCCAACCTGGCCGCCACGTCCAAAGAGCAGGATTTTCATGCGGAGGCTACTTCTGCCGTGTTGTCGCCGCTGTCACCATATTGCTTGCTGACCCAATCGCGATAACCACCGCTTTGCACATTGGCTACCCAGTCCGGGTTGTCCAGGTACCACTGCACGGTCTTGCGAATGCCGGTGTCGAAGGTCTCGGCCGGCGTCCAGCCCAGCTCTCTTTCTATTCTTGACGCGTCAATGGCGTAGCGCCGGTCGTGGCCCGGGCGGTCCGTGACATAGGTGATCTGCTCCTTGTAGGGCCGTCCGTCAGCGCGGGGCCTGAGTTCATCGAGCAGGGCACACACCGTGTGCACGATTTCCAGGTTGGGTTTTTCGTTCCAGCCGCCGACGTTGTAGGTTTCACCCAAACCACCGGCTTCGAGCACGCGGCGGATGGCACTGCAATGGTCTTTGACATACAGCCAGTCGCGGATCTGCTGGCCGTCGCCATACACGGGCAGCGGCTTGCCGGCCTGCGCGTTGACAATGATCAGCGGTATGAGCTTTTCCGGAAAATGGAAAGGGCCGTAGTTGTTAGAGCAGTTGGTGGTCAGCACCGGCAGGCCGTAGGTGTGGTGGTAGGCGCGCACCAAGTGGTCGCTTGCCGCCTTCGAAGCGGAATACGGGCTGTTGGGCTCGTAGCGATTGGTCTCTGAGAAAGCAGGGTCGGTCTTGGAGAGCGAGCCGTAGACCTCGTCGGTGGAAACATGCAGGAAGCGAAATGCAGACTTCGCATCCGCATCCAGACCACCCCAGTAGGCCCGCACCGCTTCCAGCAGGTTGAAGGTGCCCACAATATTGGTCTGAATGAATTCGCCCGGACCAAGGATGCTGCGGTCCACGTGGCTCTCGGCAGCAAAGTTCACGACGGCTCGGGGCTTGTGCTGCGCAAGCAAGGACTCAAGTAAAACGCCGTCGCCAATATCGCCTTGCACAAAAACGTGGCGAGTGTCGCCAGTAAGAGAGGCCAGATTCTGCAAATTGCCCGCGTAGGTGAGCTTGTCCAGGTTGACGACGCTCTCGCCTGAGTCCGCGAGCCAATCCAGAACAAAATTGCTTCCGATAAAACCAGCTCCGCCGGTGACTAATATGGTCATGGTTCATTCCCAAAAAACATCGGAATTGTCGCCTATGTGGATGGCGCCTTACTTCTTCACCACCCCATAGCGCAGCAGCGTGCGGGCCCGTGCCTTGGCATGGTCTACCACCGGCAGTGGGTAATCCTTGCCAAGCGTGATACCGGCTGCCTGCAACTCCAGCGGCTTTGCAAGCCAGGGCGCGTGGATGGATTTGTCGCTTAAGCCCTTGAGCGCGGGTAAGTAGCGCTTGATGAACTTGCCTTGTGCGTCGAACTTTTCGCTCTGGGTAACCGGGTTGAAGATGCGGAAGTAGGGTTGTGCATCGCAGCCACTCGAACTCACCCACTGCCAACCGCCGTTGTTGGCAGACAGATCAAAGTCATTCAAATGCCGGGCAAAGTAGCGCTCGCCCCGCCGCCAGTCCAGGCCCAGGTGCTTGACCAGAAAACTCCCCGCCACCATGCGCAGGCGGTTGTGCATATAGCCCGTCTGATTTAGTTGCGCCATGGCTGCGTCCACCAGGGGGTAGCCGGTTCGTCCATCGCACCAGGCGGCGAAAAGTTCGTCCGCTTGGGGGCCCTCGTCCCATTGGATGGCGTCGTACTCGGGCTTGAACGCCGCAGTCGCCACGCGGGGGAAATTGGCCAGAATTTGCACATAGAAGTCGCGCCAAACCAGTTCAGCCAGCCACGTCTGCGCCCCGGCGCTACCCTTTGCGACATGCTGGCGCGCAAGGTTCACCAAATGGCGGATCGAGACGGTGCCAAAGCGCAGATGCACACCCAAATAGCTCGGCCCCTTAACTGCGGGAAAGTTGCGGGTTTCGTCGTAGCGATCCATGCGCTCCACAAAATCTTCCAGCAGCTTTGCCGCACCACTGCTGCCGATGGGGATGGCCAAAGTTTTGAGGTTGGTCTCCTCAAAGCCAAACTCTTCCAGCGCGGGTACGACCTTGGCATACACCGCCGGTCGCGCCATCAGTTGCGGGCAGTGCGCTGGCAGGGTGTGTACGGGGAGGGGAGCAGATCCCAGCTTTGCCAGCCAGGCGCGCAGATAGGGTGTGAACACACCGTAGGGTTTGCCGGTTTGCGTAAGCAGTTCACGCTCTTCAAAAATTACATGGTCCTTGATCTGCGTGAAGGCAATCCCTTGCACCTGCAAGGCCTGGTGCACGGCGGCATCGCGCTGTTGGGCCGCGGGCTCGTAGTCTTTGGCGGCAAACACCGCCTGCACCTTGAGCGCTTGGGCTAGCGCCGCAATCTCTGTCACTGAAGAGCCGTGGCGCACGATCAGGCCTGCAGTTTTTTGGTTCGCTACCTGACGCAAGGCCGCATCGACTTCAACCAGCGATTCGCGGATAAATTCCACCCGCCGATCCTGGCGCGGCAGGGCGTTCAGAATGTCGGTATCGAAGATAAAAACGCAATGCACCTTTTCGCATTGGGCCAGTGCTGCGGCCAATGCCGGGTTGTCGTGCAGACGCAAATCGCGCCGTAGCCAAACCAGGCCCATTGAATAATTTTTATGCATGCGAGCCGCTAGAATGAAATCATGACCGGCGATTCTGCACCTATCAACCTCACCAACCACTTTCTGATTGCAATGCCAGGCTTGGAAGACAGTCTATTTGGCAAGAGTGTGGTCTACGTGTGTGAGCACAGCGCCCGCGGTGCTCTAGGGCTGGTGATAAACAAGCCGACCGATATGAACCTGCCCGCCTTGTTTGAAAAGGTGGAGCTGGGCCTTAAGCGAACCGATTTGGCAGATAGCCCGGTATTCCATGGTGGCCCGGTGCAAATGGAGCGTGGTTTTGTGCTTCACGAGCCGATCTACATCGGTGCAGATCAGCAGAGCGGGGCGTTGTACGCCGCCACCATGAGCATTCCAGGTGGTCTGGAGATGACCACGTCCAAAGACGTGCTCGAAGCCCTGGCCAGCGGAAACGGCCCCAAAAAAGTGTTGATCACCTTGGGCTATGCGGCCTGGGGCGAAGGCCAGTTGGAGTCCGAACTGGGCGAAAACAGCTGGCTCACCGTGGACGCCACCCGCGAAGTGATCTTTGACACCCCGGTCGCGGAACGTTACGAGCGCGCCCTGGGGCTCCTGGGCTTGCAATCGTGGATGATTTCCAACCAGGTCGGGCACGCATGAGCCAAGCCGCCGATAGCGGCGTGTTTGTTGCCGCCACGCTGACCACCTTCATTGCCTTTGATTACGGCGAAAAGCGCACCGGCGTAGCCGTGGGCAACCGCTTGATGGGCACAGCGCAGCCACAAGGGTCTATCCAGGCGCAAGGGGATGCCCGCTTCGCGCCGATTGAGAAGGTCATCAAAGAGTGGCAACCCGACGCCATCGTCATCGGCGTGCCTTATCACCCGGACGGTGCCGCGCACGAAAACACGGCACGCGCCAGGAAGTTTGGCCGCCAGTTGCATGGCCGTTTCAAGTTGCCCGTTTTTGAAGTAGACGAGCGCTACAGCACCACCGAAGCTTTGTCCTACGGCGCCAAGGATGCCGATGCTGCATCGGCCTGCATCATCCTGGAGCAATTCTTACGTCAATTGGCATCTCCTTCCATTCCAAGCTGATTCGGGCAATACGGTTTTGGACCATGAACTAGCTACCTGGCGGGCAAAGGCAGTGCGCCTTGAAACTAAAATGGCCCGACACATGACTGAGGCCTGACGGTATGAATCCAAAAAATGAAACGCGCAGCACCGGGGCCTTGTTCCTGGATGCGGAAGCTTTGTATAAAGAGTTGCTGCGCGGCGTGGCGATGCTGTGCCAGGGTGACACCAAATTGGTGGGCATTACTTCCGGGGGTGCGTGGTTGGTGGAGCGCTTGCAGCGCGACCTCAATCTGCCCGGCAAGCCCGGTGTGATTTCTTCCGCCATGCATCGCGACGACTTTGCCAAGCGCGGACTGGCCAATAGCGCCCAGACGCAATTGCCATTCGATGTGAACGGCGCACACATCCTGATTTTGGATGATGTGCTCTACACCGGACGCACCCTGCGTGCCGTGATCAATGAACTGTTTGACTATGGCCGCCCGGCCAGCGTGAAACTTGCGGTGCTGGTGGATCGTGGCGGGCGCGAACTGCCGGTGCAGGCAGACTTTGCTGCCGCACGCGTGGCGCTGGGCGAGCAGCAGTCACTCGCGTTGGCGCGCAGCGAGTCCGGCGTGTTCAGCTTTGAAGTGCAGGGGGTCTAGCCGTGTTGTACAAACGAAACCCCCAACTTAACAAGAACGGTGAACTGATTCACCTGCTGTCGGTCGAAGGTCTGTCCAAAGACGTCCTCACCCACATTCTGGATACCGCCACCAACTTTGTTTCGGTCAATGACCGCGAAGTCAAGAAGGTACCTTTGCTGCGCGGCAAAAGCGTATTCAACCTGTTCTTCGAGAACAGCACGCGCACCCGCACTACCTTCGAGATTGCCGCCAAGCGGCTCTCCGCAGACGTGATCAACCTGGATATCGCGCGCTCCAGCGCCGCCAAGGGCGAGACGCTGCTCGACACGATTGCCAACCTGAGCGCCATGGCCGCCGACTTGTTTGTGGTGCGCCACAGCGAGTCCGGTGCACCGTATCTGATTGCCCAGCATGTGGCGCCGCATGTGCACGTGATCAATGCCGGTGATGGCCGCCACGCCCATCCGACCCAGGGCCTGCTGGACATGTACACCATCCGGCACTTCAAGAAGGACTTTGCCAACTTGACGGTAGCCATCGTCGGCGACGTGCTGCATTCACGCGTGGCCCGCTCCGACATCCATGCGCTCACCACGCTGGGCTGTGCCGAGGTGCGAGTGGTCGGCCCCAAGACCTTGGTGCCATCCGACATGGCACAGATGGGTGTGCGTGTTTGCCACACGCTCGAGGAAGGCATCAAGGATTGCGATGTGGTCATCATGCTGCGCTTGCAAAACGAGCGCATGAGCGGCGCACTCTTGCCCAGCACGAACGAGTTCTTCCGGAGCTTTGGCCTGACACCCGAGAAACTGCTTTTGGCCAAGCCGGATGCCATCGTGATGCACCCGGGGCCTATTAACCGCGGCGTTGAAATTGACTCGGCGGTGGTAGACGGCAAGCAGAGCGTAATCTTGTCGCAAGTGACGTTTGGTATCGCCGTGCGCATGGCGGTAATGAGCATTGTGGCGGGCAACGAAGCATGAGTACCTTGACGACTTCACCCTTCTGGAGCACGGGCATTGAGCAGCTCAAGGCTTATGTCCCGGGAGAGCAACCGCAAAGCGAAGGCTGGGTCAAGCTCAATACCAATGAGTGCCCCTATCCCCCTTCACTGCGCGCCCTGCAGGCGATACGCGATGTGGTTAATGAGAAGCTGCGCCTGTACCCGGACCCGAATGGCACGGCGCTGAAGGGTGCGATTGCCACGCACTTCGGCCTGGGTGCCGACCATGTGTTTCTCGGCAATGGTTCCGACGAGGTGCTGGGCCATGCCTTCCTGGGTTTGCTCAAGCACGCCTTGCCTATTTTGTATCCCGACATCAGCTACAGCTTTTATCCCGTCTATTGCGGCCTGTACGGAATCGCGTTTACCCAAGTGCCCTTGAACCCGCGCTTTGAGGTGGATGTGGCTGATTACAAGGTGCCCAATGGAGGCATCGTCTTGCCCAACCCCAATGCACCCACCGGCATCGCCTTGCCGCTGACCAAACTGCGTGAACTGTTGGAGCACAACCGCGATTCAGTGGTCATCATTGATGAGGCTTATGTCGACTTTGGAGCCGAGAGTGCCGTCACGCTCATTCCCGAGTTTGGAAATTTGCTGGTGGTGCAGACGCTGTCCAAGTCGCGCGCGCTCGCAGGCTTGCGCGTCGGCTTTGCGCTGGGCCACCCGGCTCTGATTGAAGCGTTGGCGCGTGTGAAGGACAGCTTCAACTCCTACCCGATGGATCGACTGGCCCTGGCAGGCGCGCAGGCGGCCATCGAAGACCACAGCTACTTTGAAAAGATCACCCAAGCCGTTATCCATAGCCGCAACTGGTTGGTAGCTGAACTGACTAAATCGGGTTTTGAGACCCTGCCGTCCAGTGCCAATTTTGTCTTCACCCATCATCCACAACACCAGGCGGCATGGCTGCTAGGGCAATTACGCGAGCGGCATATTCTGGTGCGGCATTTCGCCAAACCACGCATTGACGGGCACTTGCGTATTTCGATCGGCACCCCGCAGGAATGCGAGGCGTTGGTGATCGCTTTGCAGCAGATCGTGTCTGCAACCCATGACAACACCGTAGAGGCTTCCGCATGACTATTTTGATTCAGGGTGGCCGCGTCATCGACCCCGCCAGTGGCTTTGATGCGGTTGCCGATGTAGCCATTGCCGACGGCAAAATTCTCGCTATCGGTGCTGTGCCCGAAGGCTTTACAGCAGACACCACCATCGACGCCAAGGGCTGCGTGGTGGCACCCGGTCTGGTTGATCTTTCGGTGCGCCTGGGCGGCATGCTGGCCTCCGAATTGGCGGCGGCCGTGGCCGGCGGCGTCACCAGTGTGGTTTGCCCGCCCGACACCGAACCGGTGCTGGACGTGCCTGGCCTGGTGGAAATGCTGCACTATCGCTCCGAGCTGCTGAAGCTGGCGCGTGTGTTCCCGTTGGGAGCACTCACGCGCAAGCTCGAAGGCGAAGTGCTGGCCGAAATGGCCAGCCTGACCGACGCCGGTTGCATCGGTTTTAGCCAGGCCGAAGTGCCGCTGGCCAATACGCAGGTGCTGCAGCGCGCTCTGCAATATGCAAGCACCTTTGGTTATGCCGTCTGGCTGCGCCCGCAAGAGTTGCATCTGGGTAAGGGCGTGGCCGCCAGCGGCCCCCTGGCCACCCGCCTGGGTTTGAGCGGTGTGCCAGTGGCTGCTGAGACCATCGCCTTGCACACCATTTTCGAGTTGGTGCGCGCGACCAAAGCCCGCGTGCACCTGTGTCGCATCAGCAGTGCTGCGGGGGTTGAGTTGGTACGCCAGGCCAAGGCCGAAGGGTTGCCCGTCACCTGTGACATCAGCATCAACTCCCTGCACCTGACGGATTTGGACATTGGCTTTTTTGACAGCCGCATGCGCCTCACACCGGTGCTGCGTCAGCAGCGCGACCGTAATGCCCTGCGCGCCGCATTGGCCGATGGAACCATAGACGCGCTGGTGTCGGACCACACGCCGGTGGATGAAGATGCCAAGGCCTTGCCTTTTGCTGAAAGCGAGCCCGGTGCGACGGGCCTGGAACTGCTCTTGAGCCTGACGCTGAAATGGGCGCAGGACAGCGGCTTGAAACTGCCCGAAGCGCTGGCCACCATTACCCGCCGGCCCGCTGGCGTTTTGGGTGCAGCGCTTGGCACACTAACCGGTCAACTGGGTACGTTGACTTGTGGCGCAGTCGCTGATGTCTGTGTGTTTGACGCCGATGCACATTGGGTGGTGGAACCCGGCGCCCTGCGCAGCGAGGGCAAGCACACGCCGTTTGGCGGCTACGAGTTGCCGGGCAAGGTGAGAGCCACACTGGTTGCTGGACAGGTCGCCTTTAGCGCCTGATTCCGTCGGACCCGCTGTGAATCCACACCCGGCAGCGATCTCGTTTTGCGTATTCAGCCCGCAGAAGGGACAGTACACTCTGTTGCTGCCATAAGGTAACGCATATGGCCTGGTAGCAAATACCCCAGGGAGCAACGTGGGTTCAACAATAAAGCCGTCCTTGAAGCCGATATTCAAACCGAAACACTTGCTGTTGGAGGTGCTGTTGCTGGTGGCAGTGGCCGAAGTCGGCGTGATGCTGATCCTGCCCATCGTTGCCCCGAGCGTGGACGGCTTGCGTGGGGGCTTGTTGGACGTAGCGCTTCTGACGCTATTGTCCGGACCCGCCGTTTACTGGCGTTACATGGCCGCACTCAAAAGAGGAAGCCACGATGCCGCACAGGTGAAATCGGGCAACAGCAGTTCCCGCTTTGCCATAGCACTTACCGCCATTGCTCAAGCACTTGGGTTGCTGATAACCGCAGGCGGTGTCTGGTGGCAAAGCGCAAATCTGGATGGACTCAGCCGATCGCGTTTTGACCAAGGCGTGGAGCGCATTGAAGCCGAAGTCGTGCGTCGGCTGAATCAACCCGTTTTCGGGCTCAAGGGCGCGCGTGGTGCCATGGCCGCCAATCCCCAGTTCAAGCGTCAGGCCTTTCGTGCCTACGTTCGCTCGCGCGACTTGCCCAACGAATTTCCCGGTATTCGGGGTTTTGGCTTTGCACGCCGCGTGCTACGCGCCGACTTGGATGCGTTTGTGGCCCGCGAGCGAGCGGATGACGCCCCGGACTTTGCTGTGCGAACCAGTGGCAATGCCGATGATCTGTTCGTCGTGAGCTACGTGGAGCCGCTGGCCAATAACAAAGCCGCCTGGGGGTTTGACCTGGGCCAGGAGAGCCGTCGCCGTGCGGCAGCTGAATACGCAGTTGCAACCGGTGAAGCAACGCTCTCCGAGCATATTCAGCTGATTCAGGACGAAAAACGCAGCCCCGGATTTTTGTATTTATTGCCGGTCTACAAAGAAGGTACTAACCCGCAGACATTGGTAGAACGACAGCGTGATTTGCTTGGACTGCTGTATGTACCTATGGTGGCATACGAATTGCTGAAGTCGGTAGGTGCCGACTTTGACAATTTGCTGGACTTCGAGCTTTTTGATGGCCCTCGGGTCGAGCCGGAAAATCTCATGTTTGATGCTGACGGCATCTTGTCCATCGGTAGCGCGGGGAGCCAGAACAAAAACATTGCAGGCCGCAAGTTTGTTGCTGAGAAAGTGATCTTTGTTGGAAGCCATGTGCTCACCCTGCGCGCCACCAGCACAGCGCGCTTTGAAGCAGCACAAGACCGCTCCAGTTTGATCATCATGGGTTTGGGTGGTGCCTTGGTGAGTTTTCTGATGGCCATTTCCGTGTGGTTGCTGGCTGTGGGCAGGCTGCGCGCACAGAAGCTGGCGGATGCCATGACGGCTGAACTCAATCGGATGGCGCTGGTGGTGCAGCACACCGACAACGCGGTAACGATTGCTGACGGCAGTATGCGCATCCAGTGGGTTAACCAGGGATTTGTCCGGATTACTGGCTACTCGATGGATGAGGCAATGGGCAAGACACCTGCGGAATTGTTGTCGTCCGGCAAAAGCTCACCACAAGCGATTCAGGCTTTGATGGATGGCGTGAGCCAGGGAAAGCCGTGCCGGGTGGAACTGATCAACCGTGCCAAAGACGGGCGCGAATATTGGGCTGACACAGAAGTTCAACCCACCTTCGACAAGCAGGGTTTGCTGGTGGGTTTTATGGAAATCGGCACGGACATCAGCAGGCAGAAGCAAACCCAGTTGCAGATGGAAGCGGCGATTCGCGATGCCAGTGCCCTGCTCAACACCGTGCAAACACATGCCATTGTCTCGACCACGGACGCGCGCGGCACCATCACCGATGTCAACGACGCGTTTTGCCGCATCACTGGCTACAGCCGCCAGGAGTTGATCGGCCAAAGCCACAACTTGTTGAATTCCGGAGTCCAGTCCCGTGATTACTGGGATGACCTGTGGCGAACGATCAGCAGTGGCAAGCCTTGGCGTGGCGAGATTTGCAACCGGGCCAAAGATGGATCACTGTATTGGGTCGATAGCATGATCGCCCCGTTTGTGGGTGAGGATGGGCAAATTCAGAAGTTCATCTCCATACGCACTGAAATTACCGAACGCAAGCAGTACGAACACTCTCTGCAGGAAGCGCGTGAAAAGGCCGAATTGGCTACGCAGACCAAGGGTCAATTCCTGGCCAATATGAGCCATGAAATCCGCACACCCATGAATGCAATTTTGGGTATGCTGAAACTGCTGCGCAAGACTGAACTCAACAGCCACCAGCGCGACTACGCGGACAAGTCTGAAGGTGCCGCCAAGTCCTTGCTGGCCCTGATCAACGATATCCTGGATTTCTCCAAGGTCGAGGCGGGCAAGATGGCGCTCGATCCGCAACCTTTCCGTCTGGATCGCCTCATGCGCGACCTCGCTGTCATCTTGTCCACCAATATTGGCGCAAAGGGCATAGAGGTACTGTTTGACATCGACCTTGACCTACCCGCCGTTCTGATGGGCGACTCCATGCGCTTGCAGCAGGTGCTGATTAACCTGGGTGGCAATGCGGTCAAGTTCACCACGCAAGGGCAGGTGGTCATTGCGGTGCGTCTGCTGCGCAAAGAAGGTGACCTGGCCACCGTCGAGTTTTCGGTACAAGACTCTGGCATTGGCATCGCACCAGAAAACCAGGCCCACATCTTTACCGGCTTCTCTCAGGCTGAAGCCTCCACCACGCGCAAGTTCGGTGGTACCGGTCTGGGGCTCTCCATCAGCCAACGCCTGGTCGCATTGATGGGCGGCGAACTGCGGTTGAACAGTGCGCTGGGCGAGGGCAGCACGTTCGCTTTCACGTTACCGATGCAAGCGGTGCAACCGGTGCCAGCCGCTTTGGAGTCAGGGCCATCAAAGCCTGTTGGCACGCATCGCGTGCTGGTGGTGGATAGCAACCCGGTGGCCCGCGAACTGTTGGCGCGTACCACCAGCAACTGGGGCTGGGCTACGGAAGTGGCAGACAGTGGGGAAGCGGCACTTCAAACCATTCAAAAATCTTTTGGGCCTGGTAGCACGTCGTTCGACATTATTTATATGGATTGCCAAATGGCCGGTATGGATGGTTGGGCTGCCACCCGGCAATTGCGCCAGCTGTATACCGCGCAGTCCGTCACGCAGCCGGTGGTAGTCATGGTATCGGCCACCAGCCGGGAGGCGTTGGAACAGCGCACGCTGGAAGAGCAGTCCATGCTTAACGCTTTTCTGACGAAGCCGGTTACAGCCTCCATGCTGCTCGATGCGGTGCTGGACGCGAGCGGTTCGGGTGTTGGCGTACGTCGTGGCGAACGCACCAGTGCAGGCAAGCGCCGGTTGTCAGGCATGCGCATTCTGGTGGTGGAGGACAACTTAATAAACCAGCAGGTGGCAGAAGAGTTATTAATGTCCGAGGGCGCCTTGGTGTCACTGGCAGCCAATGGTCAACTGGGGGTGGATGCCATCGCGGCCGCGGCCGCCAGCAAACAGTTTGATGCGGTGTTGATGGACGTGCAGATGCCGGTGCTTGATGGCTTTGGCGCGACACGGGTGATTCGCAAGCAGATGCAATTGGTCAGGCTGCCGATCATTGCCATGACGGCAAACGCCATGGCGTCAGACCGCATCGAGTGTCTGGCGGTGGGCATGAACGAACACGTCGGCAAGCCGTTTGATCTTGATAATCTGGTGCACACCTTGTTGCGTGTGACCGGCTTCAAAGTGTCAGAAACAATGGCTGCAGATGCACCGCAGCCTGTGTCGTCCCAGGCGACGGCGATCACCCCGGACGCGCTGGAAACCTCCGAGGTGGATGTGGCCGGTGCGTTGACACGAATGGGCGGTCTGACGGCACTTTATCTCCGCTTGGCTCACCAGTTTCTGGATACGCTGGCGGACGAACTGGCTGCGCTGCAGGCCTCACTTTCAGGCGAGCGGGCTCATGCCACTTTGTTGGCGCACTCGCTCAAGGGAACCGCTGGCGTGCTTGGCGCCCTGCGGTTGTCGCAAATGGCCGCTGGTCTTGAAAAGCTGTGCAAGGCGGGCGCCGGCGATGATGAGTTGAAGGCGGCTTGGGAGCGTGTCGAATCCGTTGCCAAAGCAGATGCAGCCAGCCTGCAAGCTGCCTTGATTTCACTGGCTACCGATCAGCCAGCCGAGAGCCACGTCGCACCACCGGGCGCGCGTGGCCAGGCGCTGACCCACGCGCTGTTCGAGTTGAAGACCCTGCTGGAGGCGGAGGATTTTTCTGCGCTTGGGAAATTCGCGGAGTTGCGTCCGGTTCTGGCCGAAGTACCTGAGGAACTCATGTCGCCGCTGGAGGAGGCACTCCAGGACCTGGATATGGAAGGTGCATTGCGAGCCTGTGACGCTATTTATGATTGGGCTTCATGTCTGCCAACGACCTGATTTTTGAGCACAGTTTTGAATATGCTGCGGTGGGCATGGCCCATCTCTCACTGCAGGGAGCGTGGCTGCGCGTCAACCGCAAGTTGTGTGAGATTACTGGTTACAGCGCGCAAGAATTGATTGCCCTGACTTTTCAAGGCATCACCCATCCGGACGATCTGGCGCGCGACTTGGTTCAGTTGGAACAGCTGATGTCGCGCAAGATAAATTCCTACGAAACCGAAAAGCGTTACCTGCGCAAAGATGGCAGTGTCATCTGGGTAGCTCTGCAGGTGTCCATTGTGTTTGATGCTGATGGCAAGCCAGCCTATGGCATTTCGGTAATACAGGACATCAGTGTGCGTAAGCAGGCCGAGTTGGAGACGGCGGTTTCGCATCAGCGCTATATGGCACTTTTTGAGCA
The DNA here is from genome assembly GCA_903876045.1 of uncultured beta proteobacterium. Lineage (GTDB taxonomy): Bacteria > Pseudomonadota > Gammaproteobacteria > Burkholderiales > Burkholderiaceae_C > Allorhodoferax. Next base: position 21,850 of record CAIQYP010000301.1, read on the forward strand.
AATGCCAGAAGGTGTGCTGCTAGTCGATTCGGAATTGCGCGTTATCGGGCACAACCAGGAGGCCGAGCGACAACTGAACTACAGCGGTGAGAAATTACGCACGCTCTACATCTTTGACATCGAAGCATTGGATGATCTTGAAGCCATCGAGGCTAGACGCCTGCGTTTGGCGACCATTGGACGGGATGACTTTGAATCCATTTATCGCACAGGCGACGGCAAACTGCTGCAAGTTGATGTGTCGGTAAAGCTCGTCAATTTGCTTGATGGCCAGCTGATTTATCAGGTTTTATTCCACGACATCAGCGAGAGGAAGCAAGCCGCCCAGTTGATCGAGAGAATGGCCTATAGCGACCAACTCACCGGTCTGGCAAACCGCGCGCTGTTAGCCGACCGCTTGCAGCAAGCCATGATGGCAGCGAACCGGCGTGGTCAACTGCTGGCCGTTGTGTTTTTGGATCTGGACGGTTTCAAGGCCATCAACGACCAGTACGGTCACCAGACGGGCGACCTCCTGTTGCGTGCTCTGGCCGTGCGCATGAAGGAGGGGTTGCGTGAAGGCGACACCCTGGCCCGCCTGGGGGGCGACGAGTTTGTGGCCGTCTTTCTGGATGTTACGGGCACATCAGCCGCCGTTCAGATGCTTGAGCGCCTGTTGGACGTGTGTGCGCAACCGGTGCATGTGGGCACGCAACCGCTTAAGGTTTCGGCCAGTCTGGGCGTCACGTTTTATCCGCAGACTGACGATGTGGACGCAGACCAATTGCTGCGCCAGGCCGACCAAGCCATGTATCAGGCCAAGCTCTCCGGCAAAAACAGATACCACGTGTTTGATGCAGAAAAAGACCGTACGGCACGCGGCCACCATGCCAGTCTGGAGCGTGTGCGCATGGCTTTGCAGAACCGGGAGTTTGTTCTGCATTACCAACCCAAGGTCAATATGAAAACCCGCGCCGTGGTGGGGGTTGAGGCGTTGATTCGCTGGCAGCACCCGGTTGAGGGCTTGCTGGCCCCGGGGTTGTTTTTGCCGCTGATTGAAAACCACCGTTTGTCAGTTGACGTTGGCGAGTGGGTGATCCAACAGGCACTACAGCAATTGGCAGAGTGGCAGGTTCAAGGGGTGCAAATCCCGATCAGCGTGAATATCAGTGCGATGCAAATTCAGCAGTATGATTTTTTTACCCGTTTACAGACATGCATGCTGGAGTTCCCAGGGTTGCCGCCAAACTGCTTGCAGTTGGAGATACTGGAAACCAGCGCACTGGAAGACATGGAGCAGGTGGCCAAGTTTGTCCTGCAATGCAAAGCACTGGGTGTGGACTTCGCGCTGGATGACTTCGGCACCGGCTATTCGTCATTGACCTATCTGAAGCGGCTTCCCGTAGCCATCGTAAAAATCGATCAAAGCTTTGTGCGCGAAATGCTGCTGGACCCGGACAACATGTCGATTCTGGACGGCATTTTGTGGATCATGCGTCGGCTCAAACGAAGCGTGATTGCTGAAGGTGTGGAAACCCAGGCGCATGGTCGGGCCCTGATGGACCTGGGCTGTGAATTGGCGCAGGGCTACGGCATCGGCAGACCCATGCCCGTGGCGGATTTGCCAGGCTGGATGGAGCGATGGGAAAAAGACCTCGTTTGGAAAGAAGTGGCGCTGGTGCCGCGCACGGCCATTTAGCCCATTCTTTATCAGTCGTCGTGTCGAATGGCTTCGCTGAAGAAGCGGTAGCGGTTGCGTCCGGCCTGCTTGGCCAGATACATGGATTGATCGGCCCGCCGAAGCAGCAAATCGGCATGTGTGCCATCGCGCGGGTAGACCGCAATGCCCATGCTGGCCGACACGTTTATCTCGGCATTTCCAAGAGTGACCGGGTCGGCCGCCGCCAGCAGCAGTCGCTCCAAAACAGGTTCTGCATCGCCGGGTTGGTCCAGGTCCACCAACACGGCTACAAACTCATCACCGCCGATGCGCGCCAGCGTGTCGCCGTCGCGCAATGCGCCTTTCATGCGCTGAGATACCACCACCAGCAACTCATCACCTGTGCCGTGGCCGTATTGGTCATTCACGGCCTTAAAGCCGTCCAAATCCAAAAACACAACGGCCAGCGATTGTTTGCGACGCTGGCTCTGGCTCATGGCCTGCTGCAGTCGGTCTGCCAACAGCAAGCGGTTGGGCAGCATGGTCAGGCCGTCAAAGTGCGCCAGATTTTCAAGCTGCTTTTGGTAAGTCTTCATCGGTGTGATGTCGACGAACAGAATTACGTAGTTCTGCACGATGCCATGGGTATCGGTCACGGCACTGATGGTGATCAGTTCCGCGTAGGCTTCGCCGCTCTTGCGCGCGCTCCAAATTTCGCCACTCCAGTGCCCTTGCTCACGCAGTCCTTGCCAAAGGGCTTCAAAGTAGGTTTCTGAATGCGGGCCTCTTCTGAAGATGCCGGGTTGTGTGCCCAGCACCTCTTCACGCGAATAGCCGGTAATGGTACTGAAGGGCTGGTTCACGTCGACGATCAAGGTGGCGGCATCGGTAATGGCAATGCCTTCACGTGCGTGGCTGAATACACTGGCTGCCAGCTTCAGTTTGTCCTTGGCGAGTTTGCGCTCAGAGATGTCGCGCACTGCCACGTGAATTGCAGGTTGACCCGCGTAAACGATCGCAGTGCCTTGCACCTCCACGTCAAACGTGCTGCCATCCAGACGCAGAAAGCACGACTCCACCATCGGCGTGATAGTCTGGTTATGCATCAATGCCGTCATGCGCGCGGATTGATCTTGGCGGTAGTCAGGGTGGATCAGGTCCTGCGTCTGACGACCGACCAAGTCTTCTGCCAAGTGGGCGCCGAATGTTCGGACGGCGGCAGGGTTGACGTACAGAATAATGCCTTGCCGGTGCACCAGCACGGGGTCTGGCGACCACTCCACCAACGTGCGATAGCGCTCCTCGCTGTCACGCAGCTTTTGCGCTTCGGAATCTTTTTCGATGGCAATGCAGGCCAGTGCAGCCGATTGCTCGATTTGCTCCAGATCAGCTGCCTGCGGTGCCTGTGGCGTGCGGTAGTAAATGGCAAACGTGCCCAACACTTGACCGGAAGATGACTTGACTGGTTGCGACCAGCAGGCCGCCAGGCCAGCCTTGGTAGCCAGTTCTTTGTAGTCGTGCCAGAAAGGGTGGCTGGCAATGTCTTCCACCACCACGCGCTTGCCCGTGCTGGCCGCCGTGCCACAGGATCCGGTGGCCGGGCCTATCGCTAAACCCACCAGTGCGGCGTTGTAAAAGTCCGGCAGGCTGGGGCCAAACGTGCGTGCAAAGCGTTTGCCTTCAGCGTCCAGCAGCATCAGGCTGCAGAGCGCTCCGGGTCGAACCCGCTCCAGGCCCAGCAGCAGGGTTTCCAGAATTTGCTCGAGTGGCGCAGCCTGTACCAGCAACTCCAAAACACGGCTGCGAAAGTGCGCATCGGCAGCGGTGGGCAGGGCAGACGGGGCGTGGATATCGGATGCGGACATGGATGTACTCTACGTCGATGGTACTACCTGAACTCAAACGGCAGCCTAGAGATATAGACTGGTGTTGATTTTCCAGCGCGCAGCCGACTCCGCGCTCACAATGCGGTCCTTGAATGCCGGCTTGGCCAGGTTCAGGTCGCGTGGTGTCACGATCATGTCTCTACGCGTGTCCAAAATCACCCGCACGGTAGGGTGCAGCAGGTTCGCGGGGTTAGCCTCCACCACGATGGCCACCATGCCGCTTTCCAGCCGCACCAAAGTGCCCACCGGATAAATGCCTACACACTGAATAAAGCGCTGTACCAGTTCATTGTTGAATTGCTTGTTCCAGCCAAAGATGCGCTGCAACACATGCGAAGGTTCCATCGCCGACCGGTACGGGCGCGTAGATGTCAGTGCTTCATACACATCCACAATGGCCGCCATCTGCCCGAGTTGCGAAATCTGCTCGCCTTGCAGACCCGCCGGGTAACCCGCGCCGTTCATGTGTTCATGGTGCTGGGCCACGATCGCTAGTGACAAGTCCGAGATGCCCTTTATCGCGCTGACCGTGTCCACGCCGTGGCCTACATGCTCGCGGATCCGGGCAAACTCGGCATCCGATAAAGGGCCAGGTTTGTTGAGAATCTCATCTGGCGTGAATACCTTGCCAACATCGTGCAGCAAACCGCCAATGGCGGCATCGCGCGTAGTGCGCTGGTTCAACCCCAGGTGGTGGCAGAAGTTGACCATCAAAATGCTGACGTTGACAGAATGCTCGAAGGTGTAATGGTCTTTTTGCTTGACCCGGCCGAGGCAACTTAAAGCGCCCGGGTTGCGCAATACCGACTGGATCATGCGTTCGACCACGGGTTCAATACGTTCCAGTTCCACCAAGCGTCCCAGGCGTACGTCCGAGAGCACATTGCTCATCAGCGCGCTGGCTTCTGCCAAGACCTGTTTGGCCACCTGAACTTCGTCGCTGAGCGCTATGCGCTGCGGCGGCGGCGGGGGCGCAATCGGAAAAGACTCCAGATCGAGTTCTAACTCCAGATCCAGACGGGCGTCCGGTGCCACCTCATCGGCCTGCACGTCGAGCCCGCGCTCGGTGTCTATGGAAACCTTGCGGATGCCAAGTTGCAGGATTTTGTCAATTTCGCTTTGTAGGGTGATCTTGAACTGGTTGACCAGAAAAGGATGATCCATCCACCCACACTCCAAGTGGTGAATGTACATACCGATTCGTAGCTGGTCGGTTGCAATGCGTTTGATCATGGGCGCGTAGCCTTGATTTACCTGGATGTTAGCAAATCAGTGTATCAGTAGCTATTCATGGCGTGCTGCAACAAATTGTGTCTATGTGAAGGTTGATGCATATCAATCACGCAACGGCTGTCACGCTAAAAAAGTTGATGTGCGTCAGGTGCGCGGATACAGTGGCGTGTCAGCGGATTTTCAGTTCAACCGCTGTCCAAAGGTGAGGCTTACATGATCGAAACAAAACTAGCACCCGCTCCCGTTGAGCGGGTGATGCGGGAAGATGATTTCCTGGTCTCCAAAACAGACCTTAAGGGACGCATCACCTATGGCAACCGCATCTTTATTGAATACTCCGGTTATAGCGAGGCCGAACTGCTGGGTAAGCAGCACAACATCGTGCGCCACCCGGACATGCCGCGTGGTGTCTTCAAGTTTCTGTGGGATACGCTGGAGGCACGCAAAGAGTGTTTTGCCTATGTCAAGAACCAATCCAAAGACGGTGGCTTTTATTGGGTCTTTGCGAACGTTACGCCTTCGCTGAATGCCGACGGCTCTGTGGAAGGTTACTTCTCGGTACGCCGCAAGCCACGCGCCTCAGGCATCGCGGCCGTCACCGGCTTGTACCGCCAGATGCTGGCCGAAGAACAACGGGTCGGGCCAAGAGATGCTTGTGCTGCCTCCTTGGCACTTTTGAACGCCGCGCTGGCCCAACACGGAGTGAGCTATGAGTCCTTCATTCTTTCGATCTGATTCCGGGCGATTTGCCCTGGTGGTACTCGCTTTGCTGGTGCTGGGCATGGCGGCGCAACTGCTGCTGGGCGCGGCACCCGCGAGCTTGCTGGCCTTGATTCCGTGTCTGTTGTTGTTGCTGTGGTGGATGCAGCGCATGAGTCGGCAGGCTGGGCTGATGGCGCAACTCAGCCAAGTCGTCGAAGAAGTGGCCCATGGCAAGTTCGAGCGACGCGTAACAAACATCACTGAGCATGGCGAACTGGCTGCGCTGTGCTGGAATATGAACGATATGCTGGACCAGATTGAAGCCTGCTTTCGTGAGCAGGCAACGGCTTTGGGCAATGCCGCGCAGGGTAATTTCGCGCGCAAGGCGCAAATCACGGGCCTGCGCGGGGGGTTCATGGTCTCGCAGTTGGCAACCAACACGTCGCTTGGCAGCATGGAAGAAAAAGTGCAGCAAGAGCAGCGCGCCACCGCCGAAAAGCAATCTGCGCAAGAGATCGAACTGAGGGTGGCTGGCGAGAATCTGCGCATCAAGATGGCGCTGGACAGTCTGCCCGAAAGTGTCACCGTGTCCAATGCGGATGCCTTGCTGGTGCACGCTACACCATCTGCGCGCGTTTTGCTGCAAAAGCTGGGCGGACCCTCGTTTCAGGTGGATAGTTTGTTTGGCCACAAGATCAGCACTCTGTTTAGCAATGCCGCGTTGGCTGAGCGCTTTGACCAAGCAGTCATCTCAGGCGAGGCGGTCGATATGGAGCTTGGTGGGCGGCAGATTCGACTGGTTGCAAAGCCTGTGCGCTCGGCAGCGGGTGAACCTATTGGCCAGGTCACGCACTGGCTGGACCGTACCGACGAAATTGCGTCGGAGCAAGAGCTTGCGCAAATGGTGGGTTCAGCCGGGCAAGGCGACTTTAGTCAGCGCCTGCGTCTGGATGGCAAGACCGGCTTCTTTTCCACCATGTCATCCAGCATGAACCAGTTGATGGACACCAGTGAACAAGGTCTCAAAGACGTGGCCGAGTTGCTGGCTGCGTTCGCCCAGGGCGACCTGACGCAGCGTATCGAGCGTAACTATTCGGGTTTGTTTGGCCAGGTAAAAGACAGTGCCAACGCCACGGCCGACAGTCTGGCGCGCGTGCTGGGCGAGGTGCGTGCCGCGGCTGACGCACTCACCGACGCCGCAGCCCAGGTCAGTGAAACGGCCACTTCTCTGTCGCAAGCCGCCAGCGAGCAGGCCGCCAGTGTGGAGCAAACCTCCGAATCCATCAACGCCATGTCTTCCTCCATTGGCAACAACAGCGACAACGCG
>CAIQYP010000302.1 GCA_903876045.1 uncultured beta proteobacterium
ATGCTGCTCGCGCCTTGGCGGCCTCGACCTCACGGTTGCGTGGTTCTGCGTTGGTGACCAACTCCCGCATCAGGACCCTGGCACTTGCTGCTACCGCCTCTACCGCGCGTTCAAACGCCGCATCATTGGCCCTGGACGGGACATTGAAGCCGCTGAGCTTGCGCACAAATTGAAGTGATGCGTCCCGGATTTCCAATTCAGAGGCCGGTGGCTCAAAGTTAAATAGCGTCTTAATGCTGCGGCACATGGATGGCTCCTTCACGGTCGGCTGACAAGAAATCAGCCTACTGCAGCCATGTTAAACCGACGCCGCAATCTCAAGAAGCCACGGCGACCCAGGTGTTTCCGCCAGTCGTGCGTCGGCCCATATCAACACTTGGCCCATTTCCTTGCTTTTTCAGAGCGGTTGAACAGGTTCGGGCGCCCTCCCCGCTTGCCAATTACACGAATAGGCCTAAGATTACTCTCATTATCTTAGGTCTAAAAATCATGGTCAAATTGAGCTCTTTCCGCTACAAGGCTTCCAGGTCCCATCCGCCCATGGCCACTTCTCCAGTGAAAACACCAGCTTTACCGGTTCAGGCAACTAAGTCGACGCTTGCCCAGAAGCTGAAAACCTTCGATCCCAACCTCCACGGCGGCGAAGCGATGGCCATTCTGCTGGTGGGCGTAGAGCGGTTCAAACAGGACTAATGCATGGCCACCTCAAAACGCATCCCAAAGAACTTTGTCCATCGCCTGGGCCGACATCACTTTGCGCATCTGAGGGCCGTGGCCGAGTCCGTGGACCCTATCGACTCCGCCCGGCTGTACCTGGCCATCGAACACGGCCACGAATGCGTGACCGCGCACAGGCAGGTGGTGGATGCCGTTCGCGCAGTTGCTCGTCGCCACAGCGAGCCAGCCTGGCGCCTCATTGGTTTATCGATCAGCGTCAAGGTTGACGCCGCCAAGCCCAGCTTTGAGGACTTCATTGCAGAGCGCGACCTGGACGGCTGGCGGGAATCCGAAGTGGCCGAGATGTACGCCGAAGCCTACCCGGCGGATGCAAAAGCCGACCGGCGACAGAAGCTTCGGGAAAAGCAGCTCGCCCTGATCAAGCGCATGGAAGGACTGGCTGCCGAGACGCCCTCCCCTACCGATCTGGTGTCGGGCTGGTTTGATGACGTCACTGCCAAGAAGATCATCACGGCGGGCATGCTGACCTTGGGCGACCTGAACCGAAAGGTGTCCGCAGGCGGTCGCTGGTTCTCATCGCTGCCGGCCATCGGTGAAGGCAAGGCACGCCGGATTGCCGCCCATTTGGAAACCCTGCTTCCGCGTGAGACCCAGACCGCCAAGCCCCTGTTTGCCTTGGTAGCTACTCCTTCGCTTTTTGCGCCGATTACGACGTCAGTGCCCTACCCTGCCCCGCTTCAGGCCAACCCAAGCAGCGGCCGGATGCTGGAAGCCAACAACGACCAGGAGGCGGTTGACGCCTGGGTTGCTGCCCGGGCCGGTTCGGTTCCCACCAAGAAGTCCTACGAACGCGAAGCAAACCGGTTGCTACTCTGGTTGCAATACGAGCGCCATGGCAAGACATTGGGAACCATGCAGATCAACGACTGCCGGGACTATATGGCCTTCCTGCAGAACATACCGGCCAAGTGGATCAGCCGCGTACGTGGGGCTCCTGGCAAGCCAGGCTGGGCGCCTTTTAGGGGGCAGCTGTCTCACAAAAGCCAGCGCCAGGCCGTCGTGATCGTAGGAGCCCTGTTTACCTTTCTGGTTGCCGCTCAATACTTGGCCGGCAACCCTTGGGTCTTAGTCAACACGGACACCGGTGACGACCAGCAGGATCGGATGCTGGACAGCAAAGCTTTTAGTGAGGCCGCCTATGCGGAGGTGTTGGACTACATCGAAGCGCATGCGCCCTCCCCTTCGCGCTCACGCATTCGGTTCATCCTGCGCTTCGTTGAAGCCGTAGGACTTCGATCTGCTGAGATGTTGAATGCAACCCTTGGTGACCTGAAGCTGGAGCCTGAAGGCTGGATGATGGAAGTGCACGGCAAAGGATCAAAGAACCGTGTCGTGATGGTACCGCCCCAAGCGTTTGACGCGCTTCAAGAATATCTCTACGGCCGCGGTGTTGGAACCATTGAGACTGCCCCGCCGGACGCTCCCCTACTCGCCTCAGCAATCGATCCGATGGAGACCGTTGGCTACCAGGCGCTGTATGAAACGGTTCGCAGCTGGATCTCCCGAGCAGTCAGCGCCTCTCGCCTGCCGACCAAGGAGCGTCTACACCTGGCCAAGGCATCTACCCATTGGCTGCGCCATACCTTCGGCACCAGAGCGATTGCACGCGAAGTGCCGCTTGACGTAATCCAGGCTCAAATGGGTCACGCTAGCATTCAGACAACGACTTCGATCTATGGCCGTGCTCCTTTGAGACGGCGGGCTGATGAGCTCAAAAAGGCGTTTGGCTAATGTGTCGTTGGTGGCACCCCCCTTCATTGCCAGCTCAATTTACCTAGCGGCGTACAACATCCACAACCAACAACTGTGCGCTTTGAGCCTGTTCAGTATGAGCACAAGAATGAGTTCTTTCTCTCTGCCTTAAATGGCGCGGGATAGCTTGAGTTACTTGGGGCATGAGCTAGAGCTGGATCTACCAGTGGGGTGCAGTACCGTACTGCAGCCCCACACTTCGCAAGTTTGTGTGACTGCGCTCAGCGCGTGAATGAACGGCACAGCCAAGCAAAACGGACAGGCACTAACCTGCCACTCCTCTGTCTGACCTGAAGTTTGTCTGGTTAGCGCACTTTGAAGTCGCCCAGTTTTATCCTATAACGAGCGGCATTTTGACAGCCATATTGAGACAGGACGCAGTACCACCCTCCACCAGCACGACACCCTTGATTCACCATTCGGTGCAATGGAGTACCTACTTCGCAGGCGTATGTTTAAATACTTGCAGCCTGTTTACCTTTTGATCAACCCATTTAACCGCGGCATCCTCCGCCACGCTTTACGCACAGTCAGTCAGCATCGCCCATAGCGATGTACCAAACCTTATTGGGCTCCGCATCCACTGCGTGACCAATTTAGCCCGCGCTATCGATTACGGCATGACCCCATTCGATTGCAATTGCAGGCATATAGCCGAGATCGCAAGCAGAATCAGAGGGGTGCAGTACGGTACTGCACCCTACCTTTCTTTCAGCCCGCCTGCGCAAGACCATAGCGACACGATGGGTCGAATCGCGCTGAACCGAGCCAAGGTCTGGTAAGGATGGCGGGTCCATACCTCTTCGAGTGGCTTGAAAGAGGCGTGCAAACGTGCAGTGCGGTACTGCACCCTGCCGGGTTCTCGGTCCACATGAGCAAAACCATGGCTGCCTTCAGTGCGTATTCATCGGCTGCGCCATATCTCGTGGCAATATTTGAATGGCGAAAAAAAGGGGTGCAGTACCGTACTGCACCCCTTCCAACTGACGTTCATCTATACCCATACGTGCCTGCGCTCAGGACTGCAGTACGGTACTGCACTCTACTCAATCATCAGATCCGAAATAAACTTCTCAATCTTGACGATCTTGTCCTTGTCCAGCGCGTCTACTTCAAACGAAACCTTGTTGTTGCGTTCGGAAATGGTCAGCACTTTGTTTCCCACTTTCACAAGCTTCGCCTTGGCGGCCAACGGTTTTTGCACGATACCCAGAAGCACATTCAACGCTGCCTGAGAAGGCACCAATGCTCCAGCAGCTCGTTTGGCTGTGACTTCGGCGGCACGCGCAAGCACCACATCGGGCTCCTTGTCGACTAAGACTTTTAAGTCAGGCACCCATCGGTACTGGATATCCAAGCGAGATTCAAACGCGTTCAGCACTGCTGCAGGCAATCGGGCCAAAGCGACGGCACGGGACACGTTGGTGGAATCAGCCCCAACATCTTCTGCCAGTTTACGAATGGACGAAAAAAGACCCTGATCAAGAGCACGCGCGTACATCAAGCCCTGCTCATATGGACGCAAGTCCGCGCGCTGGCGGTTCTCCCGATCCATCTCGATAAAAAGATGCTTGTCATCCAGGACTTCCACAATAGCTAGGACATCCAGCCCAAGCTCCAAACAAGCCCGATGACGACGGTGCCCAAAGACGACCTCGTACTTGAACTCGTCTTTAGCATCACGGATCGGGCGTACTTTTATGGGCTGGATGTTGCCACCAGCCGATCTAATTTCCGCCTTCAAGGCTTCAAATTCAGCAGACTTGAACGAGTCCTCGTGCCGATTGGCCCACACGCTGGGACGCACTTCATTGGCCGCTATTTTCATTTCCGGCTTGCCGGCTCTGAGCTTCTCGACCTCACTCTTGAGCATATCGATCTTCATCGTCGAAACGCTTCCATGCAGCGGACCCGCAGCACGCGCAAAAGGGGCGGGAACAGGTTCGACGCTTTCCTTAGCTGCAAGCGCCGCACGGTCAGCCACCGCCTTCTTCCCGGCCGCAAATTTTTCAGAAAGCTTACTCACAGTCCATCTCCTTGCGGCAAAACATGGGACAGCCAGACGCGCTGCAATTGGTCCTCAACAATCTCGACCAGGCGCTCGTAAGCCTCGTAAGCACGACGATAGGTTCGTGCCGATTGCTGCGCAACTGTTGCGTCGTACACCGTACCGAATTCTGCAGCAGCAGTTTTTGCAGCAGCAGTGCTGGGTATCTCTACCGGCAACACATGCTTGCCGTACGATTCCGAAATCCACTCGCGCACCAGAGCAGCAGCGGAGTCATTGGCATCCACACGCGACAAGAGCACGTTCACGAAGCTATATTCCTTGACCATTCCGTACTCGGCGAACTCTTCATTCAAGTCCACGAACAAATCCCAGAACTGGGTGGAGCTAACAAAGTCCATCGCGGATGGCGGCAATGGAACCAGCAAAATATCGGCAGCAAAGAAAGCGTTGATCGTCAGGTAGTCCAACGCGGGTGGGGTGTCGATGATGACCACGTCGTACAAGTCGCGGATGTCGGCATCCAGCCCGATTGAAAGGGCGCTCCAAAAATGAAAACCATCCTTTTGTGCCCGGGCAGGCAAATGAAATTGCGCGCCAGAGATGCGGGGAGCCGCGCCAATCAGATGGATATTGGACCAGTACGTTGGCCGTATGGCCTCTGCCAATGACGTCGCATCGCCAGAGGCGACCGTGAGAATGGTGTCCTCATCTTCGAGCGTTTCAGGCGCGACACCCATCAAGGAAGTCAGGCTACCCTGAGGATCAGTGTCCACAACAAGTACCTTGTGGCCACGCAAGCTAAAGCCCTGGGCCAGGGTCGCGGCTGTCGTGCTCTTGCCGACTCCACCCTTGAAATTGCCTACAGTGATGACTGCCGCCTTTGGAACCAGACCGGTCTTGGGCACACATCCTCGCTTGGTCTTGGCATATCGGTACTCAAGCACCCAGGCCTGCGCCTCCTTCAAGGTGAACATGCGCCTACGTGCTTCTTCTCGCCCATCGGGAAGTCCACCTTTGCGACGGCGGTGCTCCAGCTTATTGCGATCGATGCCGCAGAGCTCTGCCACTTGGGAAGAGTTGAATTCGGGTGGAACCTTTTGAGCTGAGGGAGCAGCGGCTGCGGCCCGGTTCTCACTGACAACAGCATGCGCACGAGTGCGCATTGCGGCTAAATCAGCGATGGAAACTGAGGGGCGAGCGGAGGGTGTTTGCAGTGTAACCATGACCAGATTCTAAGCTTTTCAAAACGAAATGCGCAATATTGCTTGTTTGGTTATGAACTGCGCATTCTCATGACGCAGTAGCAGGCTTTAGGATGGCTGCAAGCCATGCAAGGCTGGCAACAGGCGGATTGGGCTGTAGATAGATTTGGCTGTCCGGGATTTTTGGGCTTTGGCTGACTTTTCTATTTCAAGTCTGCTGTCTTTTAAACCAATTAAAGAAGTCTATCAATACCTATTAGTGGTCATAATTTCCATGTAAGCCATTGATTTTAAAAGGGTTCTCAAAATCATCTGTCCGGCTTTTTATACGC
>CAIQYP010000303.1 GCA_903876045.1 uncultured beta proteobacterium
CGGCGTGAAACTCCTGGCCCGAACTCAATGCCACGCCATAGGCACGTCCGTTGCGCGAGAGAATTTTTTCGACGCCACTGTTGATCAAAATCTCGCCGCCGCTGGCTCGCAGCGAGTCGGACATGGCGCGTGTGACCGCACCCATGCCACCGCGTGCAAAGCCCCAGGACCCCACCGCGTCATCGATATCGCCCATGTAGTGGTGCAGCAGCACATAGGCGGTGCCGGGGGAGCGCGGTCCGAGCGCAGTGCCGATGATGGAGCTACCTGCCAGTGTGGCTTTGATCAGGTCGTTTTCGAAGTATTCGTCCAGATAGTCGGCGGCACTCATGGTCCAGAAACGGATGGTTTCATGCATTCGCTCGTCACCCAGGGAGTGAAAGCGTTGGCCGAGATAGAGCAACTCCATGATGTCGGTTGACTTGAACGATGTCGGGTCCGGTGGCGTGCGCATCAAGAGCGGTTTGATGAATTTGCACTGGCGCATCACATCGCGCGAGAAGCGCTCATAGGCCTCGGCGTCGCGTGGCGAGTGGCGTGCATATTCGCGCCGCTGCGCATCGTGGTTGGGGTAGGTTGCCAGGTGACGCCCGTCGCGCGTAAGGGCCGCGCCACCGCCGTACGGTATGACCTGCAGACCGTACTTGGGCAACTCCAACCCGCGAATAATTTCCGGACGCAACAGACTGCACACGTACGAGCAGTTGGAATACGTAAAGTCCTCATGCAGGCTGCGACTGACAGCGGCGCCGCCGACATAGTCATTGCGTTCCAACACCAGCACGCGTAACCCGGCGCGCGCCAGATAGCAAGCGCTAACCAGTCCGTTGTGACCGGAGCCCACCACGATGGCATCGTATTTTTGCGTGCTTTGCATTCATCCGCTCCATGACCCGGAGTGGGTCATTGGTCTTTACTGTACGAATGTTTAATAAGAAACGCAAGTGTGTACGTGACCATTGCGGGTTTGTCCTAATGCGCGATTGCTGACAGGCTATTGACGATTGTTTCTTACTAAACTATCGTTCAACAAATGAAGGGCGGACACCTCCGACCCTGTAAATGTGGAGCCTCGAAAGCATGGCCTATCCTCTGACTGAAGCCGCCAAGGAGTGGCAACACCAAGCCAGATTGTTTACGGATCAGGAACTGATCCCTTACGAAGAGACAGCCGAGTTCAACAATGGTGAACTGCCGCCAGAGGTCTACGAAAGGCACAAACAGCAGGCACTTGCGCTTGGGTTTACCCGCATGGATGCGCCGCTTGATCAGGGTGGGTTGGCACTGCCGCTGCTGACGCAGGTGCTGGTGTGGGAGCAATTGGGGCGAGTCACCAATGCGTTGTGCTGGTGCATGTCAGAAGTGCATCAGTGGATGTTCGAGGCTTGCAATGCAGATCAAGTTGAGCGCTATATCCTGCCCATGATGCACGGCATGCGCCGCGAGTGCTATGCCATCACCGAGGCGGAGGCGGGCTCCGACAACACGGCTATCCGAACAACCGCCGGGCGTGTCGGCGATGACTATTTGATAAGCGGTGAAAAGTGGTTTGTAACCAGTGCCAATAAGGCTGACTTTATATTTCTGCAGGCCGTGGTGGATGAAGGGGATGTCAACAACGACCAACATGCGCTGTTCTTTATTGACATGGGCAGTGAAGGCATCGAAATATTGGATAACCCTTTGTTTGGTCACGCCTATTCGTCCCACCATCCGACGTACCGTTTCAATAACGTCCGGGTGCCGGTGATCAACCGTATCGGCGCGGCCGGTGCGGGTATGGACTACACCCGCAGCTGGTTCCGGCGTGAGCGCTTCATGATTGCAGCGCGTTGCTGCGGTGCAGCCGCCCGTCTGCTCGACATGGCACTTGACTTTGCCAAGCAGCGCGTGGTGTCGGGCCACCCGATTTCTGAATACCAGATGATTCAGGCCATGCTTGCCGACAGCATTACCGAGTTGTGGGCGGCGCGGCTGATGACCTATGAGGCAGCCGCGATGCAGGACCGTGGTGAAGACTTGTCACTGATTCATACGCATTGCTCGATGGCCAAGCTGTATGCGTCGGAGATGGCCAATCGCGTGGCTGATCGGGTGGTGCAAATATTCGGCGGACGCGGCTATATGCGCAGCAATGCCGCGCAACGCTTCTACCGTGAACTGCGGGTGGACCGAATTTGGGAGGGCACTAGTGAGATACAACGCATCATCATTGCCCGCAGTCTTCTTAAACGTGGCGTGGAAAAGGTGATCGGCAAGTGAGCACAACACCCTTATTGCAGAAGAAGACAGCACAACTCGGTGAAGAGGGTTTCCTCCGCGTGGTGGATGTCACCAAGAAGTTCGGTGACGTCACCGTAGTGGACAAGCTCAGTCTGTCCATCCGACGCAACGAGTTTTTTGCACTGCTGGGAAGTTCCGGCTGTGGCAAATCAACTTTGTTGCGCATCATGGCCGGTCTGGAAACGCCAACCAGCGGGCGCATCATTCTGGATGGGCAGGACATCACCGAGTTGCCTGCCCACCACCGTCCTGTGAACATGATGTTTCAGTCGTATGCGCTGTTCCCGCATATGAATGTGACCAACAACGTGGCCTATGGGCTCAAGCGCGCGGGCGTGGCCAGCAAGGAGATTGCAGCGCGCGTTAGTGATGTACTGGACCTGGTGCAAATGGGCAACTATGCGCGCCACATGCCGTCGCAACTTTCGGGTGGCCAGCAACAGCGCGTGGCACTGGCGCGCAGCCTGATCAAACAACCCAAGCTGTTGCTACTGGATGAGCCGATGTCGGCACTGGACAAAAAGATCCGCCAGAAAACCCAGTTTGAACTCGGCAGCATTCTTTACAA
>CAIQYP010000304.1 GCA_903876045.1 uncultured beta proteobacterium
AACTCTTGGGCATGTGCGACCGCATCTGCGTTCTCAACGAAGGCGCGTTTGTCGCCGAATTCACGGCCGCCGAGGCGACTCAGGAAAAAATCATGCGATCCATCGTGACATCAGGAGCTTACTGAAATGGCAACCCAAACTGTAGAAACCCAGGCGACAGAAGTTGCCAGCAACGGCAGCTTTTTGAAAAACAATCTGCGTGAATACGGCTTGCTGATCTCCCTGGTGGTCATCATGGTCTTCTTTCAAATTCAGACCAACGGCACCCTGTTTCAACCGCTCAACCTGACCAATTTGATCTTGCAGAACAGCTACATCATCGTGATGGCGCTGGGCATGCTGCTGGTGATTGTGTCGGGCCATATCGATCTGTCGGTGGGCTCGGTCAGCGGCTTTGTCGGCGCCTGCGCGGCAGTGCTGATGGTGAACCACGGCGTGCATTTTGTGCTGGCCACCCTCATCTGTCTGGTGTTGGGCGGCGTCATCGGTGCAGCGCAAGGCTACTGGGTGGCGTTCTACAAGATACCGTCATTCATCGTGACGCTGGCTGGCATGCTGGTGTTCAAAGGCCTGGCTCTTGCTGTGCTGGAAGGCTCATCCGTCGGCCCATTCCCGGAAGATTTTCAGTTGCTCAGCACCGGCTTTATTCCGGACCCGTTGCATGGTGAAACCCTGCGCGTCACTTCGCTGATTGCCGGCATCCTGATGGCGCTGGTGCTGCTGGTCACCAAGGTGCGCGGCCGCGCCGAGCGCGTCAAGCACGGCATGGAAAGCGAACCGGCGGTTTTGTTCATGGTGAAGAACCTGGTGTTCGCCGGCATGATCGCCGCCTTCAGCTACATGCTGGCTTCCTACAAGGGTTTGCCCAACGTGCTGATCGTCATGCTGCTGCTGATGCTGGTGTATGACTTTGTCACCTCGCGTACCACCGTGGGCCGTCGCATTTATGCGTTGGGCGGCAATGAAAAGGCGGCGCGCCTCTCCGGCATCAAGACCGAGCGTCTGACGTTCTACACCTTCGTCAACATGGGCATGCTGTCGGCCCTGGCCGGACTCATCTTTGCGGCGCGTCTGAACACCGCCACGCCTAAGGCCGGCCTCGGTTTTGAGCTGGATGTGATTGCCGCCTGTTTTATCGGCGGTGCCTCCGCATCGGGCGGTGTCGGCAAGGTGCTGGGCGCAGTCATTGGCGCCTTCATCATGGGCGTGATGAACAACGGCATGTCCATCATGGGTATTGGTATTGACTACCAGCAGGTGATCAAGGGGCTGGTGCTGCTGGCAGCGGTCTGCGTTGACGTCTACAACAAGAAAAAATAATTTGCCAGAGCGGCAGCGGTAAGAGGCGACGCGGCAATTGGCCGCGTACCGCCTATCAAGGTGCATTGCGCCCAATCCAAGGAAAACATGATTGCAAAAGAAAAGTCACCCGCGTTGACGCGGCTACAAATTGGCATGGTGATTCTGGCGCTGGCCTGCGGCGGCTTTGGCATTGGCACCGGCGAATTTGCCATCATGGGCCTGCTGCCTGATGTGGCGAACACTTTTGCTGTGACGACACCGCAGGCAGGTTATGTCATCAGCGCCTACGCACTGGGCGTCGTGGTCGGTGCACCGCTGATCGCCATTGCAGGCGCCAAATCCTCGCGCCGCACGCTGCTGCTCATATTGATGGTGGTCTTCGCTGTCGGCAATCTCGCCAGTGCGCTGGCCCCAGATTTCTTGAGCTTCATCGTGCTGCGCTTTCTCACCGGTTTGCCGCATGGCGCCTACTTTGGCGTATCGGCGCTGGTGGCCGCGTCGCTGGTGCCAGCACCTAGGCGGGCCCAGACCGTGGGCTATGTGATGTTGGGGCTTACCGGTGCAACGCTGGCTGGCACGCCTGTCATGGCGCTCTTTGGTCAGTACCTCAGTTGGCGCGTGATGTTCCTCACGGTGGGGCTGATCGGCGTCCTGACGGTGTCCCTCATCTGGATCTACTTGCCGCGCGACAAACCGGCCGTGGGTGCCAGCGTGATGCGCGAACTGGTCGCGTTCACCCATCCGCAAGTGCTGCTGACACTGGCGCTTGCCGCCACCGGTTTTGGTGGAATGTTTGCGATCTTTTCGTACATCGCCAGCACGGCAACCGAGGTGGCGCATATGTCTGCCGCGATGATCCCGGTGATCATGGTCCTGTTCGGCATCGGCATGAATGTGGGCAATCTCGTGGGCTCCAAATTGGCCGACATATCGCTGACGGGAACGATAGGCGGTATGTTGCTATTCAACATCGTGGTCATGACGCTGTTCAGCCTGACTGCGTCGCACCCGGTGATGTTGTGCACCTCGACGTTCCTGATTGGCTGCACCTTTGCGGCAGGCCCTGCCATACAAACCCGGCTGATGGACGTGGCAGCAGATGGCCAGACCCTGGCCGCCGCGTCGATGCACTCCGCCTTCAATATCGCCAATGCCTTGGGCGCATGGCTTGGCGGCATGGTGATTGCCTTTGGCTACGGCTATGCCGCTACCGGGTATGTGGGTGCTGTGCTGTCATTCCTGGGGCTGTTCGTATTTGGGGCATCCGTCCTGCTGGAGCGGCGCCACCGCCCGATTTGTAGCACTGCCTGCATCGCGGCAGCATGAGGCGCTGATCAGGCTCCGGCAGACGGTTATGCGTTGACTGATGTGGTGACTGGTGCGTTGACTTTAGCCAGCCACGCATCGTGGTACAGGCGGAGTCCGTCCACGGCCTCACACTTCACGGGTGCCAAGGCCAACCGGCTTTGTTCGCGGCCCCAATTGCTCAGGTGCCAGGCGCCCCGTGCCGTGCCCTCCAAGGTGTCGGTGCTGGCGCAGCAGACGCTATCGGGCAGGACGATTTGTAGTACCTGCATGTAGATGGGGTTATGGGCCAAGGGGCCTTCGACAATCACTTTTGAGCGCGCGGCGGGGCTACCTGCCCACAGGTAATGAACCAGCCATGCCGTAACCTGCGCACAGTAGGTTGCAGCCAGCGTGGCCCTTTCGGTTGCGCTAAGCCGGGCTGCATGTTCATCGTCCAGACGCTGGCCGTACCGCTCCAGCGTTCCCACGCGATCAGCAAAAGGCCCGCCCTGATGCGCGAACGAAGGCAACGCAAATGTCCTGCTCGCAACCAGTTGATGCAGCGTTTCCAGGTTGGCGGCTTGCGGGTCGGCACCGTTCGCAATCGCAGCAAATTCGCGCCCGCCCATAAAGCGTGCCGTGGGTGTCATGCGCCCGGTCACATCCACATTGCCCAGCATGTCCTGCGCGGCCACCAAGGCATCTGCCGAAGCGCCCGGTGCCATCAACACGGTCCAGGTGCCGGAGGAAACAATGGTGAGCGCTTCCGGGCTTTGGTCAGCAAAGGATTCACCATCGAAGTAGCGGGCGAGGCAGGCATTGCTGTCGTGCACGCCCACATGCACCACGCAGGCAGCAGGCAAGCCCCACGCGGCACCGCGCCCGGGGCCCAGCGTGCCCAGCACCTCCCAGGCGCTACGCAGGGGTGCGAACAACGCGGCCCAGCCTTTGCTGAGCGCCAGGCTGGAGAAGCTTTGCGTCACCGGACTCCATAAGTGCGTGTGGCAACCCAGAGACGACACTTCGCTGCAGGCCACACCGCTGAGCAACCAGGCCCAATATTGCGGATAGGGCACCAGCGTGCGCGTGCGGCGCCACGCTTCAGGCTGGGCGTTCTGTATCCAATGCAGTTGTCGCGCGGCATTCAGACCGGCGGGCAGGTCGGGCGAGAGGGTCTGACGGAAGTCATCACTGGCAGCACGGAAGGCGGTATCGGCCGCACCCGTCAGGGCAACGGCTTCGAACTCATAGTCCAGTGGTTCCCAAGCCAGGCCCTCTTCACCCAGCGCGACAAAGGCTGCACCGTGGGTGGAGGTGATAACATGGCCGCAGCGCGGAGCATGGGCTGATGCATGCAGTGTGGATTGCATCCAGGCCTGCAAACCGTGCACGTCCAGCGCCGCATAGCCCAGCGGGCTGGTCACGCTGGCGTTGGCGCGGCTGTGGCTTTCGACCACCGCTCCGGTAGCGTCCAACAGCAACAGCTTGGCGTTGCTCTTGCCAATGTCGATGACCAGGGTCAGGTCCAGTTTTGCATCCGTCATCACGCGTGTCTAGTCCAGGTGGAACATGCAGGGCAGTGGCTCCACTACCGGCGAGCCGTCGGGGTTGCCGCGCATGATGTCGCCCATATAGGCCCACCACTTTTTCATCAGCGGGTGCTGCGGTAGCGCGTCCATGCGGTGGTCCAAGCGGCGACGCAGCGTGGCGAACAGCACATGGTGTTCCTCGTCGAGATAGATGCTGTAGTCGCTGACCCCGGCGTCTTTCAGCAGCGCGCTGAGCTCAGGCCAGATTGCGTCATGGCGGCGTTTGTACTCGGCCACTTGGCCGGGAAACAGAAACATGCGAAAGGCAATCTTCTCGCTCGCGGTGTTGGAAGTCATGCGTGCACTCCTTTGCGTTTGAGCAGGCGCGGCAAGACCATGGAGACGATCAGCAGAATGCCGATAACCATGGACATCACGATACCGGTGACATTGGCCATGCCCATGCCAAACGTGAACAGGCCCAGCAGCAACACGGCCAGCATGGTGCCGACAATGCTGCCACGCCCGCCCTCAATCGCCACGCCGCCCAGAATCACCATGGTGATGGCGTCCAGCTCCCAGCCCATGGCGATGTTGGGCCGCGTGCTGCCAATGCGGCCGGTCAGCAAAATGGCGGCCACGGCGGCCATCAACCCGGCAAATACAAACAGGGCAAAGCGGTAGCGGTCGGCCTCAATGCCGGAGAAGCGCGCAGCCACCGGGTTGGAGCCGATGGCGTAAATGCGGCGGCCCATGATGGTCCGGTGCAGGAACAGACCCACCGCCAGCGCGGCAATGACCAGCAGCACAAATTCGATTGGAATGATGAGCCAACGCACACCGATCACCTCGCCCAGATAAGAGTTGCCCAAAGTGGAAAACACCTCCGGATAGCCTGAGATGGATTGGTCACCCAGCACCACCAAGGCCAGGCCCCGGTACAGCGAGAGCGTGCCAATCGTCACCACGATGGAGGGCAACTTGTAGCGCGTCACCAGCACACCGTTTACCGCACCGGCCACACAACCGGTGAGCAACGCCGCCGCACCGATGCCCCACGGCCCCAGGCCTGCGCGCATGGCATAGCCCATAGCGAGTGAACTGAGTGCCAGTGTGGCGGCGATGGACAGGTCAATCTCGCCACACACAATCAAGAGCGCAATGGCCAGCGCCAACAGGCCCTTCTCGCTGAAGTTAAAGGTGCTATCGGCCAGCGTGTCCGCACTCATAAAGCCGGGTTGACTGATGCCAAACACGATCAGCAGCAAGACCAGCAGTGCCAGCAGCACGCGTTCCCACGTATTCCACGCTTTCATGCGGCCGCTCCCTGACGTTGCAGAATCTGGCGACCGGCGCGCCGCTCGGAGCGCGCGTTCACCGCCACCGAGATAAGAATCACCGCACCCGAGATAGCCTGCTGCCAGAAAGGCGAAACCTGAATCACCGGCAAAGCACCGTTGACCACGCCGATAAACAGCACACCCAGGGACGCACCCAGCACCGTACCGACACCGCCACCAATGCTGACGCCACCGATGACGCAGGCCGCCACCACGGTCAGCTCATAGCCAGCGGCCAGCTCCGTGTAGGCAATCGAATAACGCCCCACCCACAGCAGCCCCGACAGACCGGCCAACATGCCCGACAGCAGGTAAACCAAACGCAATCGCGAGGGAACCCGTATGCCCACATACGTGGCCGCATGGGGGTTGCCGCCCAGCGCATAGATCTCGCGGCCTTCCTTGCGCAGATTCAAAAACACCGCAGCCAAGCCCACCACCACCAGCGCAAACCACACCAGTGCCGGCAGACCCAGCCAGACCTCGCGCGGCAAACCCTTGATGGCCAGATGAATGTCCTGGTCGGAAATCCAGGCCCCTTTGCTGGCGACAAAAATGGCGCCACGGTAGGCCGACAACGTGCCCAGCGTCACCACAATCGGCGGCAGGTTGAAGCCGGTTATCAGCCAGCCATTGATGCTGCCCAAGAGTGCGCCCACGGCCAGTGCCAGCGCAATCAGGACCTCGATGCTCACGCCCGGAAATGCCTTGCCAACCAGCGCACAAGCCATGCCGGTAAGTGCCAGATTCGAGGCCATCGACAGGTCAATACCGCGTGTCAGAAGCACCAGCATCTGCCCCATCACCAGGATGGCCAGAATGGCCGAGTCGTTGGCGATGTCCATGCTATTGCGACAGGTCAGGAACACCGGTGCGCGGGCGCCAACGGCCAAGGCGATGACGACAATGATGGCGAGCAACAGCCACTCGCGGCGAATCGTCCATTTGTTCTTCATGCTGCCAGCCCTTCGGCTTGTTGTTGGGCATGGGCGCTGGAACCGTCCAGCCCGGATGCCGCAGCCACAATCGCCTCGGCGTTCAACTCAGCCTTGGCAAATTCTGCGACCTGCAAACCACGCCGCATGACGATGACGCGGTGCGCCAGGTGCATCACCTCCGGCAACTCAGACGAAATCAGAATCACCGCCAGCCCCTCTTTCACCATCTCGGCAATCAGGTGATAAACGGCTTGCTTGGCCCCCACGTCGATGCCCTTGGTGGGCTCATCCAGAATCACAATCTTCGGGTCCAGGCCCAGCCACTTGGCGATCACGACTTTTTGCTGGTTGCCACCGGACAGGCCGGACATCAGGGTCTGTGGCGACTCGGTCTTGATGCGTAGGCGCTCGGTCATGCGCTGGCACAAGGCCGACTCTTTCATGGCAGACAACCACGGCCCGGTGGCAAAGCGCGACAGGCCTGCAAGGCTAATGTTGTCCTGCACCGAGAAGCTCAGGATGCCACCCTGGCGCTGGCGCTCTTCGGGCACATAGGCAATACCTGAGGCGATGGCATCGCCGGGGCGCTTGGCATCGAGCTTGCGGCCCAGCACCGTGAAGTCGCCGGTGGCCTGCGGATTGAGGCCCATGATGGCCAGCATGGCCTCGCTGCGCCCGGAGCCCACCAGGCCGTAAAAACCCAGAATCTCGCCCCGGTGCAAATTGAAATGCAGGCCACTGAATTCGGTGGGGTGCGACAGGTTTTTGACCGTCAGCACTTCTGCACCCGGCACAGAATCAATGTGCGGATAAATCTGGTCAATCTCGCGGCCCGCCATCAGGCGCACCAGCTCATGCTCGGTGGCGTCGGCAATCTTTCCGGTACCCACGGCGGCACCGTCGCGCAGCACCAGATAGCGATCTGCCACAGCAAAAATTTCATCGAACTTGTGGGTAATGAAGATCACGCCCACGCCCTGGTCGCGCAGCTTGCGCACGATGCCATAGAAGTCGCGAATCTCGGCCTGCGACAGCGCGGCCGTGGGTTCATCCAGAATCACTACTAACGCCTTTTGCGACAGCGCGCGGGCAATTTCCACCAGATGGCGTTCAGCCAGGCTCAGGTCTTTGACCAAGGTCGTGGCCGTAAAGCGCGCACCGATGTTGGTGAGCACCGTCTGGGCCTGCGCGTTCATGGCCGACCAGTTCACAAACGGGCCGCGCATCAGGTGGCGGCCGACAAAAATATTCTCAGCCACGCTGAGTTCTTCGAACATCACCGTTTCCTGGTGCACGGCCAGAATGCCGGCAGCCTGGGAGTCTTGTGCGCTGCGAAAGCGCTGCGGCGCGCCGTTCAATGTGATCGCGCCCTCGTCCATGGGCACCACGCCCGTGAGCATCTTGACCAGCGTGGACTTGCCTGCGCCGTTCTCGCCCACCAGGGCCAGCACCTCGCCAGCGTGCAGTTGCAGGTCCACACCGCGCAGCGCACGGGTGGCACCATAGCTCTTGTGCACGCCGCTCAGACTGAGTAACACGTCAGACATCAAAGGTTTCCAGTTTTCATTAAGAGTTCAAGCCCGGATTGTGGGGGGACTATGACAGCGGGGTAGATGGTTCCGTTCGTGTCCCCCGCCCGCTTAAGCGAGCTCCTCC
>CAIQYP010000305.1 GCA_903876045.1 uncultured beta proteobacterium
CACCAGCGCTGCAGCACGGCGCGCGAGGCGCCAAAGCTGCCGGCGCTCAATGCGCCGGTACTGCCTGCGCCCGTGGCAGTAGCATCTTGGGCCTCGTTGGCAGTTGCCTCGCCGTTTGCGCTTTGCGTGCCGGGTGGAACGACACGGCCCAGCGTCAAGAAGACCTGTTGCGCCATCACGTTGTTGCTGTACTTGTTGATATCGCGGATGATTTCGGCCAATGGCGCCGAGGTCATTTCCAGCGTGGGCTTGCCCGCCAGCAATGCCGCCGGCACGTTGCCAAAGCGCACGCTGCCCGTGAGCTTGCCACCCATCTCCAGCCACAGGCCCTGTACCGCGCGCACGCTGTAGCTGCGCGGGTCGGCATAGGCCACCGGCCATACTTTCTCGCCGCAGTTGGCTGCGTAGCTGCCACCAAAGCGGATGCGATTGGCGTCCGAGAAATCAGCCTTGAGTGCGCCACGGTAGTCACCACAGTCGGCATTGCTCAAGGGCACGCTGGCCTGCATTTGCACCCCGGCCAGCGGCGGGTCAAACTGCACCTGGGCCACGGTGCCGTTGCGATCCGGCGTGAAGGTCATGACCACGGCTTTGTAGTTAATCAACAGCGCGTCCGGCGCGGCGTTGTAGGGGCGCAGCGGTTCGCCGTCAAAGTTGGCGGGGTCTGCGTCAGGCACGTCGAAAGCGCTTCGATCCAGCACGATGTCACCGGCAACGTTGCGGATTCCGATGCCTTGCAAGCGGCGCAGCAGCAGCCACAATTTTTCCAGCACCAGATTGGGGTCGCCATTGCCCTTGATATAGACGTTGCCGTTGAGCGTGCCGTTTTGTACTGCGCCCTCCACATACACCGGTGTACTCCAGGCATAGGTGGGGCCTAGCAGGTCCAGTGCAGCAAAGGTGGTGGTCAGCTTCATGACCGATGCAGGGTTCATGGGCACCTGGGCGCGGTGCATCAAGCGCGGTGCTGCGTTGCTGCCCGCCGCGTCCAGCACCAGCATAGAGACGGCGTCACGCGGGATTTTTGCGCGTGACAGGGCAGCGTCCACTTCGGGCGGAATAGCACCGGCCGGGGCTGCCAGGGCCGCACAACACGCCATGAAAAGAAGGGCTGAGCACAATGTTCTTATAAGCATGCAGCCATTATCCGGCGACCCAGCCGCGATAATCACCGCATGTCACCTACCACCTTAGTCACCGTGCCCGCAGCGTTGCCGCGCCTCTCTCCCAAAGTGGTGGGCCTGCTGGCAGCATTGGTTACGGTGGTGATCTGGACGGCATTTATTGTGGTGGCCAGGGCCTCGGCTGACCCGGCGCGTGCGCCGACCTTGACCCCGATTGATATCGTGTTTGCCCGGCTGCTGGGTGCGGGGCTCATCTTGCTGCCCTTGGGCTGGTGGTTGACGCAGACGCAGCGCTTGAGACAGCGCGAAGCCGGGCAAATGCCGACAGCCGGTTCCTTGTGGGGCTTTTCCCCGTTGCCCCTGCGCATCACGGTCTTGACCGGTGTTTTTGGTGGGCTGATCTATGGATTGCTTTCCTATAGCGGCTTTGCTTTTGCCCCCGCCGCCCACGCCTCGGTGCTCATGCCCGGCAGCCTGCCCTTGTGGACCGCACTGCTGGCGGTGTTTCTGCTGGGCGACCGTATTACGCCCTCCCGTGCGGTCGGGCTGGTCTGCATAGTGGCTGGGGATTTGCTGGTGGGTGGTGCCAGTCTCTTGCATGCACTGGACGGCAGCGGCGTATGGCGCGGCGATGTGCTGTTTATCCTCGCCGCCTTTACCTGGTCTTGCTACAGCGTGCTGGTGCGCAAACACGCGTTGCAGGCAGTGCACGCCACCACCGCTATCACCGTGTTTGCCTTCTTTGTATTTGTGCCAACTTACCTGCTGCTGGTCTG
Organism: uncultured beta proteobacterium; assembly: GCA_903876045.1. Taxonomy (GTDB): domain Bacteria; phylum Pseudomonadota; class Gammaproteobacteria; order Burkholderiales; family Burkholderiaceae_C; genus Allorhodoferax. The sequence continues at coordinate 1,901 of CAIQYP010000305.1, forward strand.
GGCGGGTGTGCTGCAGGGCCAAGTTTTTACCGCACCCCTGCGCGATGTGCTGTGGCAAATGCTGATGCAAGGCGTGGGCTCGGTGGTGGTATCGGGTATCAGCTTCAACATGATGATCCGCGCCTTTGGCCCGGTGCGCTCCACCATGCTGACTGCGGTGGTGCCGGGTATGTCGGCCCTGGCGGCTGCGCTGTTTTTGGGCGAGCCTTTGCCATGGAACGTCTTGCTCGGACTCGCTTTGGTAACGGCGGGTATTGTGTTTGGCGTGAGCCAGGCCGGAGCAAAGAAACCATGAAGCTTTTGGCCTTTGATACCAGTACCGATGTGATGTCGATCGCTGTCTCGCGTGACGACGGTGCAGCTGCGGGCCTTTGGCAGCAGCAAGGTGAGGGCGGCGCCAAGGCGTCTACTGGCCTGATTGCCGGAGTGCTGGAACTGATGCGCCAGTCTGGAATGGAACTGCGCGAACTGGATGCGATCTGTTTTGGCTGCGGCCCTGGATCTTTTACGGGTTTGCGCACCGCTTGCTCGGTGGCGCAGGGTCTGGCCTTTGGTGCCGATGTGCTGGTGCTGCCGGTGAATTCCCTGTTGGCCGTGGCGGAAGAAGCGCGCTACAGCGCCTTGGTTGCTGCTGAAAGTGGGCAAGTCACGGCGCTATTGGACGCACGCATGGACGAAATTTATACGGCCACGTTTGCGTTCAACACAGGTGTCTGGACGGAGTTGCAATCTGCCACGCTACTAAAGCCCGAAGCCGTGACCTTGCCGCTACCTAGCGCAGGTGAAGCCGTCGCTGCGGGCAATGCCTTTGCCGTCTATGGCGAGCGCCTGATGGGCCTGCCGACTGAGGCCGCCCGCATTCACGCCCTGCCGCAAGCTGTCGCCATGCTGCGCTTGGCGCCGCAGTTATTGGCGCAAGGAAAGGCGGTTTCCGCCGAACATGCTTTGCCCACCTACATCCGCGACAAGGTCGCCCAAACCACCGCTGAGCGCGCTGCCATCAAAGCGGCGCAGGCTGCGGCCCTATAGCCCTATGAGCGCACAGCTAGATATTGACTTCAAAGCAACAGAAGCTCACTTCGAGCCCCTGCTAGCCGACCGACTGGATGAAGTGCTGCGCGTGGAGCAACGTGCTTATGCGCTGCCGTGGTCGCGCGCCAACTTTATCGATGCACTGCATAGTGGCTATCAGGCGCAGATGCTCATGGCAGACGGAATCGTGTTGGGTTACTTTGTGGCCATGAAGGGCGTGGACGAAGTGCATTTGCTCAACATTACCGTGGCGCCTGAGTTTCAGGGGCAGGGCTGGTCGCGCATCCTGCTGGACGCGCTGGCGATCTGGGCGCGGGGGCAGGCGGCAGAGTGGCTGTGGCTGGAAGTACGCGTCAACAACCTACGTGCCCTAAGCGTGTACGAAGCGCACGGCTACCGCCGCGTGGGTTTACGCAAAGACTATTACCCGGCGCTGCATGGCAAACGCGAAGACGCGATCGTCATGAGCCTGCGGCTCTAAGCGCTATCCTTGGCCATGACTCTTGAACTCGACACCCGCCAACGCGCCATGCTGCTGGAGATGGGCGTGCACGTCTGGTTGCCCGAGACTGGCGTGGCCATTCTGGAGCAGATTGCGCCGCCGGTGCAGCATGCCGCACCCGCGGCTCGTGCGCCTGATGTCCAGGCCCATGTGGCCAGGCCTGCAGTTGCCCCTGCGCCGGGATCGACGCCTGTAGCCGTGGGGCGCGCGCCTACGTTGCCAAGTCTTTCGCCATCTACTGCACCTACTCCGAATATTCCCGCATTGGTGCCGGACGCCGCGTCACTCGACTGGACTGCTCTGGTGGATGCCGTGCGCGAATGCAAGGCCTGTGGGCTTTGTGCTGGACGCAGCAACCCCTCGCTGCTGGCGCCTGTCGAAAGCATGGCCCAGTGCGACTGGATGGTGGTGGGCGATGTGCCCGATGAAGACGAGGACCGCGCCGGTGCACCCTTTGCGGGGCAGGACGGTGCGCTGCTGGCCAATATGCTGCGGGCGCTGGGCTTGCAGCGGGCCAACCCCTTGCCGTCTGCCGCGCCGAGCCAGTTGCAGCCAGTTGCTCAGCGCTCTTATGTCACCAATGTGCTGAAGTGCCGTCCGGCAATGGGCGCCGCGCCGCAGGCTTCTGAATTGGCCCAATGTGCCGCCTACCTGCAGCGCGAGATTGCGCTGGTGCAGCCAAAGATCATTCTGGCGATGGGACGCTATGCGAACCAGGTCTTGCTGGCCGAGTCGCCCGCACTGGTGGCGCAGCCCTTGGGCAAGTTGCGTGGCGTGTTGCACCGCTACCGGGGCGTGCCGGTGGTTATCACCTATCCGCCCAAACTGCTGATGCGCAATAGTGCAGACAAGGCCAAGGCCTGGGCTGACCTGTGCTTTGCGGCTGCTGCGGTGGCCGCTGCACGCGCAGGGTAAATGGGTTACTCTTTTTGCGTTGCGTGCTTTACTGTTGATTCAAGAGGTTTTCATGTTCCCAAAAAACGCCTGGTACGTTGCGAGTACCTCCACCGAAATTGACAGCAAACCCTTGGGGCGCAAGATTTGTGGTGAGAGCATCGTCTTCTATCGCGGTGAAGAAAACCGCGTGGCCGCGTTGGAAGATTTTTGCCCGCACCGTGGCGCGCCGCTGTCGCTGGGTCGGGTGATCGAGGGCAAACTGGTCTGCGGCTACCACGGTCTGGAAATGGGTTGCGAGGGCAAGACTATCTCCATGCCGGGGCAACGCGTGCGCGGCTTCCCCGCCATTCGTAGCTATCCGGTGGTGGAACGATACGGCTTTATCTGGGTCTGGCCGGGCGAGGCAGCCTTGGCCGACCCCGCCAAGATTCAGCACTTGAACTGGCATGGCGATCCGGAGTGGGCCTTTGGCGGTGGCATGTTCCATATTCAGTGCGATTACCGGCTGATGATCGATAACCTGATGGACCTGACGCACGAAACCTATGTGCACGCCAGCACGATCGGTCAAAAAGAAATTGACGAGACGCCCTGCAAGACCGTGGTGGAAGGCGAGCAGGTGGTCACCAGCCGCTTCATGAACAACATCATGCCGCCACCGTTCTGGCAAATGGCTTTGCGCGGCAATCACTTAGCGGACGATGTGCCGGTAGACCGCTGGCAGATTTGCCGCTTTACGCCGCCGAGCAGCGTCATGATTGAAGTGGGTGTGGCCCACGTCGGCAAGGGTGGTTATGACGCACCCGCCGACAGCAAAGCCTATAGCGTGGTGGTGGACTTCATCACCCCGGAGACCGAGACATCGATCTGGTACTTCTGGGGCATGGCGCGCAAGTTCAACCCGCAGGACAAGGCGCTGACCGCCAGCATCTGCGAAGGCCAGAGAAAAATTTTCAGCGAAGACCTGGAGATGCTGGAACGCCAGCAGAAAAACATTTTGGCCCACCCGGAGCGTGCCTTGCTGATGCTCAACATCGACACCGGCGGCGTGCAGTCGCGCAAGCTGTTGGACAAGATGATGGCGCTGGAGCAAGCCGCATGAGCATAGACAACGCCGCTGTCAAAGCCTTTGAAGTTCAGATTAAAAGTTCGGGCCAGATCATCACCATCCCCGAAGACTGCAGCGTGGTGGAGGCGCTTTCATTTGAGGGCA
>CAIQYP010000306.1 GCA_903876045.1 uncultured beta proteobacterium
ATCGGCTCGTGTTCAATGGGGTGGAGCCAAACCCCGGTTGGAGTGGAGCCGCGCAACATTGTGCAGTTGTCAGCCAATGGCGTAGTGGAGGTACAGCAAGACTGGCTTGTCCTCACTCTGTCTGTCACCCGCCAGGGAAACGAGGCCGGCAACGTGCAAACCGCCTTGCGTGATGCGTCTGAGGCTGCACTCACCGTGCTGAAGCGGACTACGCAAGCTGGTTCCATGGAGGTGAGAAGCGGTGCCTTTAATCTGCAGCCACGCTATGGCAACGACGGCAAAATCAACGGTTGGGTCGGGAGTTCTGAACTTATCGTCGAGGGCAGCGACTTTTCTCGCATCAGTCTGGCGGCCGCCAAGGCGCAGACTATGGCAGTGAGTAATCTCACTTTTGGGCTGAGCCGTACAACCCGGGCGCAATTGGAGAGTCAGGCGCAAGTACTCGCCATTGAAGGATTCAAGCTAAAGGCAGTGCAGATTGCACGCGGGTTTGGTTTTTCTGACTATGCATTGCGGGAAGTTAGCGTACATAGTGCGGATCCGTCTGGTGGACCGATGCCGCGCATGATGGCAATGAGCGTAGGTGGCATGGCGCCCGATGTTTCACCCCTACCCATGGAAGGCGGTAAATCCATAGTAACTGTGACTGTTTCGGGGGCTGTGCAACTCAAGTAGCATTGGGGTATGGCAGATACCCCAGCATTCCAAAATAGCCGTCCACCCGCTGCACAAGCGGGCCTCAAACCTTCAAACACCCTGGGTCGTTTTGAACTTAGGCGGCAACTGGGGCAGGGCGCGCAGTCCACGGTTTGGCTGGCCTATGACCCAAGAATGGAGCGTGAGGTAGCCATCAAGGTTTTGCGGCCGACAGCCGGCGCGGACGAGCAGGCGATCAAACAATGGTTGCAAGAAGCGCGCAGTGTCGGGCGCGTAAAACACCCCAGCATCGTGCCCGTGTACGAAGCTGACATTCAGGATCAATACACCTATCTTGTATTTGAATATGTGGATGGCGACACACTTGCCGCCCTTATAGCCCGAAAAGGGGCCATGCCAGCACACGATGCCGTGGCCATTCTGATGGATGTGCTGGATGCAATTTCTGTTGCCCACTCAGAGGGCGTGATCCACCGAGACCTCAAACCCTCCAACATACTGGTGGACACCAAGGGTCGTGCGCGAATTATGGATTTTGGCATCGCGGCAAGGGTTCGCAGCACAGAGTTGGAAGGCGGCGTCGCGGTCGGCGGAACCATAGGATATCTTTCGCCTGAGGCCATTGCCGGGGCACAACCTGCGCCATCCATGGACCTCTTCTCGTGTGGCTTGGTGCTCGCTGAACTGCTGATTGGCAAGCCGCTGGTGCAGGAGTCAGATCCTGGCCGCGCGATGTACCGCCTGGCACATGAAAATTTGAGCTTGCCAGACGCTCTTGGGTCTGACGTGGATGACGGTTTGCGTGCTTTGGTAAATCGTGCGCTGGCGCGCGATCCGCTGCAGCGCTTTGTTGGCGCACGTGCATTTTTCGATGCGTTAAGTGTCTGGCGCCAGCCTGCGGAGGGAACTTCCCCTGCGGACGCCGGTAGCTCTGGTGGAACACTGGAGTTTCTGATGCGTCGCATGCGGCACAAAAGCGATTTCCCCGCTCTGTCAGAGTCTGTCGTGCGTATCCAGAGTATGGCCACCTCCGAGACGGAGAGTGTGAGCAGCGTGACGAACCAGATTCTTAAGGATGTGGCGCTGACCAATAAATTGCTACGGGTGGTCAATAGCGCGCACTTTGCCCGCGGCGGCAGTATCAGCACGGTGTCGCGTGCAGTCAATCTGGTCGGCTTTAACGGCATTCGAAACATGGCGTTGAGTTTGGTGCTGTTGGAGCATATGCAGGACAAGGCCCATGCCGCCCAACTTAAGGACGAATTCGTGCGTTCGCTGCTGGCTGGGACCATTGGTGCGGAGATGTGCTCTGGCGCCAAGGAAGCAGAAGAAGCCTTTATTGGTGCCATGTTTCAGAATATGGGGCGCCTTCTCACGCAGTTTTACTTTCCAGAGGAAGCAGAGCAGGTGCGCAACCTCATGCAGTCCGAGAAGACGTCCATCACGGAGACAACGGCCTCATTGCGCGTATTGGGCATGAGTTTTGAAGCGCTGGGTATCGGTATCGCCAAGTCCTGGGGGCTGCCCGACAGTATTCAGCGTTGTATGAAGCATCCGGTAGGAAGCCCACCGTCCGCGGTCTCTGCCGACAGTTTGGAGCGCATGCGTTGGGTGGCGTCTGCATCCAATGACATGGCCGATGTACTGTTGAAGTTTGATGCGGACGATGCGCATTTGCCTATTGCGCAGGTCGCTCGACAATATGCCAAGGCCGTTGGAAGTTCCGAAAAACTAATGTCCGGCGCTGTTGAACGGGCCAAAGTCAAATTGGTGGAAATGGCAGTCGCCATGGAAATCCGTGTCAAGCCAAATTCCGCTGCACATAAGCTTTTGCATACCCAAGAGGATGCACCAATCTCTTTGTCCGACTCAAAATCGCCGAGTACGGACGGCAATATCAGTAGCCTGGAGTTGCATGCGACGCAGGCGGTGGACATCCGCGAGCAGGTGCCTGCCATCAAATCGCCGCAGGTCGCCGAGACTTTGGCTGCAGGCATTCAGGACATTACCAATGCCATGGTTGAGGATTTCAAGCTCACGGATGTGTTGCGCATGATTCTGGAAACCATGTTCCGCGCGATGCACTTTGATCGCATCATCTTTTGCATGCGTGACCCAAAAACTGAAGCGGTAACCGGGCGTTTTGGCTTGGGCGAGGGCGTGGAATCCCATGTCAAGGGATTCAAGGTGCCACTAAAGGCCGCCACACCGGATCTGTTTGGTGTGGTCTGCATCAAGGGTGTGGATAGCATGATCAGCGACGCCAGCGAATCGCGCATATTGGCTCGCCTGCCGGAGTGGTACCTCAAGTCGCTCAATGCCCCGGCATTTTTGCTGTTGCCACTGCAAGTAAAGGGCGCACCCTTCGGTTTGATCTATGCCGATAAAACCAAGAAAGGCGCGCTGGAACTGGACGAGAAAGAACTGGCGTTGTTACGCACCCTGCGCAACCAAGCCGTGATGGCGTTCAAACAGTCGCGCTGAGCGTCGGAGACGCGTTTCATCGTCACATCGGCCCTGACGCGAAGGCCCTGCCGCAGACAGTGCGCACAGCACGGCAAGGCGGGCCGACAAAGTGCAGGGTCGATGTGGCGATGAAACTACTGGGCGACCCAGCCGCCGTCCATATTCCAGGCCACA
>CAIQYP010000307.1 GCA_903876045.1 uncultured beta proteobacterium
CGATCTGCCGGAACGGCCAGCGCGGCAAGCGCACTGGCACCCATGGTGTTAGGGCGAAACACGGCACCGACGCGGCTGATCGCGCCGCTGTTCTGCAATTGCTGCAGGTGTTCGATGACGCAGCGCTCGCTGGTTTCAAGCTGCCGCGCCAGCGCTGCGAATGGACGCGACACCAACGGGAAGTCGCGCTGAAAGCGATTCAGCAGCGCAAACTCCAGATCCGTATAGGCGGTAGCCGCAATGGTTGCCATATCAGAACCCGATTCGCGCTGCCCGCGTCGTGAAGAAGATTCCGCTGGGCGAATTCGCCGGCAGTTGCGCACGTTGCTCAAAAGTGGCCGTGTTGTAGACCATGACCCGGTTGTCGTCACGCGCCGATATCCAGACCGACTCGCCACGCGGTGAAAACTCCATGTGTAATACCGCCTTGCCCGGTTCCAATTGCTTCACGATCTGGCGCGATTCGGTGTCGATCACCTGCACCTGGGCATTGTCCGGAAACGCGAAGTTCACCCACACCTGACGCCCGTCGGGCCGGGCGATCACGAACACCGGCTGACCCGCAACCGGGATGCGCGCGGCCTCGCGCCAGGTTTCGGTGTCGATCACCAGCACTTCGTGGCGGCCCACGGCGGGCACATAGGCGAAGCGCCCGGCGACGGCCCAGCCGCGCAGGTGCGGCATCTTGAACACGGGCAGCTTTTCTTCGCCTTTGCCATAGCCGTCCAGAATGCGGCGTACGCCCTTCTCGGGATGCCACAGGTCGAGCAGCGCCATGCCGTCTTCGCCGAACAAGCCTGCCAGGTAATGGCGACCGTCGGGCGTCACCAGTGCGTCGTAGGGTTGGCGTCCGACCGACTTGAATTTTTCGATGCGTGGCGCGCTCGGCTGGCTGAAGTCGCCAAGCCAGATTTCATCGGCGTCGAACAGGCTCCAGACAAAGCGCTGACCTGGCGCGTCGGACAGGCCGACGACCTTGGAGCGCTCGCCGTTGGGGCCGAAGCTGGAGGGAATATCGGCCAGCAATTCCAGGGTGTCAGAGCGGAATACTTTCACACCGCCGGGCGTGTAATTCTGGGCGGCGATCAGCGCACCGTCCTGAGAGATGGCGCCACCGATACTGTTGCCCGCTTGCAGCACGCGGCGTTCGACCACGCCTTTCAGCAGGTCAATCTTGGACAGTCCACCGTCGCGCCCGAACACATAGGCGTAACGACCGTCGCGCGAAAAGACGACCGAGGCGTGGGACAAATCGCCCAGTCCCGCGACCGACGCGAGCGATGCCATACGCGTGGTGTCGACGATCTGCACGCTGCCGTTGCCGCGCTCGATCACCACGCCCAAATCGCCGGTGCCACGCAGGCTTGGCACCGCGCAGCCGGTCAGAGCGACCATCGTGCAGGCAACCCCAAAAGAGAACAAAGTCCTAATGCGCACTGGGAAAACCTTTCTGCAATTGATCCACGATCCAATCGGCCTCGGCCTCGCTCAGGAAGCGCTGCCAAGGTGGCATGGGTGTTCCAGGGCGACCCTGCAATATCGTCCACTTGAGGCTGTCTGCGCCTTTGCCCTTCAGACTGTCGGGAAGCAACGCCGGACCCAGGCCGCCCTTCAGGGTCAGGCCGTGGCAGGAGCCGCAATCCTGGCGCACCAATGCAACCAACTCGATGCGCCTGGCGGGCGTAGGCACGGGTGTCTCCGGGTCAGCCGCCAGCGCCACGAGGCACACAAAACCAATGCCGAACAGCATCCATGGCCGCATGCAACGTGCCGTGATCATGGCAACTGACGAGCAGTTCAGTGCTGGAGGCATTGTTTCATTTCTCACCCAAATTCTGGGCACAAGCGTACGTGAGTCGACCGTCGGAGTCCTTGGACTACTTCAAGTTTTTTTGCATCGCTTTGCTGTAGATTCACAGCCATAGAAACTGATCACCAGGGAACACAATGAGAAATTTCCCCGCGGATACGACTGGCCTCAAGCAGCGTCCTTCCGGACAGAGCGGCGCCGTGTACCTGGTGGGCGCCGGTCCCGGCGACCCCGAGTTGCTGACGCTGCGCGCCGACAGGCTGCTACGCCAGGCCGACGTGGTGGTTTTCGACCATCTGGTGAGTGCGGGTGTTCTTGACCGGGTGGGCGCCAATACCGAGCGGATCTATGTGGGCAAGCAGGAAAGCCTGCACAGCTTGCCGCAGCAAGACATCAACAGCCTGCTGGTGCGGCTGGCGTTGCAAGGCAAGAACGTGGTGCGGCTCAAGGGCGGCGACCCTTTCATTTTCGGGCGTGGTGGCGAAGAGGCGCAGGAACTGGTGGCAGCGGGCGTGCGCTTTGAAGTCGTGCCCGGCGTCACCGCCGCGTCGGGCGTGAGTGCCTACGCCGGGATTCCGCTAACGCATCGCGATTACGCACAATCGTGCAAGTTCACAACCGGTCATCTCAAGGACGGCAGCGTACAGCTCGACTGGGCGCACTTGGTGCAGCCCAACCAGACCGTTGTGATCTACATGGGCCTGGGTGCTCTGCCTGAAATTGGCAAACAGTTGATCGCGCATGGACAGCTTCCCACCATGCCAGTTGCCGTAATTGAAAACGGGACGACAGAAAACCAACGCACGCTAGTTGGCACGCTGGCTGACATCGCCAGCAAGGCGCAGGCGCAAGGCTTCAAATCGCCCAGCCTGATCATCGTAGGCGAGGTGGTCGCTTTGCGAGACACTTTGCAGTGGTTTGATGGCATGCACAAGCAGGCATATTCTTGACGCCTTGTCGAGTGAATTTGGTATATCCATTACCTGGGCCAGTGCGCCGGAACCAAGGAGTCGTGATGGGTTGTGAGAATCATCCAGCCGGCCTCCTGCCTTTGAGGTTGGTGCTCGACATGTCCATCGCACCAAAGATAACCTTCTTTTGCAAACCAAACTTTTCACTGTATGCATAAGTAAATTGCTTCAGACAACGAATTTGAATTGGAAAGTCTGCTCAGACCTAATTCATATTAAGAATGAAAAATTATCCCAATTGCATCAATAGAAAGCGCCTAGAGTGCAATGCACGGTGACTAGACAAGGGTGTCCACTAATAAATAATTAACTCAGGAGACGGTCATGCAAGCCTTTATGAACCTCAAAATTGGAGTCCGACTTGGCTTGGGTTTTGGCCTTCTCATTTTGATGATGGCGACCATGGCGATCATCGGGGTAATGCGATTCAGGGAGGTGAGTGAAGTCAACACCAGAATCATTGAAAAAGACTGGGTCAAGGCCGAATCCGCGAACGTAATCAATACATTAACGCGTGACCAGGCGCGTCGAAACATGGAGCTTGTGCTGGCGACTGACAAAGTCCAGATCGCCAAAATAAAGCAGGAGATTGGCACAAACAGGGAAAGCATTACCAAGGCGCTGGAGACGTTGGAGAATCTGATTTACCTGCCTGAAGGAAAGGCGTTGGTCGCAACCTTGAAGGCACGCAGGGGTGAGTATGTGGCGTCCTTCACCAGCGTGGGGAATCTGGTTGACGTAGGAAAAATGGAAGAAGCGCAGGCATTGATGAAAAGCGCGACCTTGCCCGCCCTGGATGCGCTACAGGAGCCGATCAATGTATTGACAGAACTGCAAAAGAAGATTGTGGTGAGCAGCAGCGGGGAAGTGCGTGACCGACTTAGCTCAGCGTCTATTTTGATGCTACTCCTTGGCGGCGCCGGCCTGCTCTTGGGCGCCGGGTTCGCATTGTTCATTACGCGGTCCATTACGCAACCGATCAATGAGGCGGTTCGGGTGGCCAAAACTGTTGCAGCGGGAGACTTGACAACCGAAGTGAGGGTCTATGGCCGCGATGAGTGTGGCCAGCTGCTGCAATCATTGCAGGACATGAATGATAGCCTCGTTAACATCGTCAACCAGGTTCGAAGTGGCGCTAATTCAATGGCCACCGCAACGCACGAGATTGCTGACGGCAACATGGACCTGTCGTCACGCACTGAGGAGCAAGCCAGCGCACTCGAGGAAACGGCCGCGTCAATGGAAGAACTGTCCTCTGCTGTGAAGCAGAACTACGAGGCCGGAAAACATGCCAACCAGTTGGCTGAGGCCGCAGCGCTGGTCGCCGCCAAAGGTGGCGCGGTAGTCGGACAGGTGGTGCACACCATGGAGGCTATCAATTCATCGTCGAAAAAGATTGCCGACATCATTGGGGTGATTGACGGCATCGCGTTCCAGACCAACATCCTGGCGCTCAATGCAGCGGTTGAGGCCGCCCGCGCTGGCGAGCAGGGGCGTGGTTTTGCGGTGGTCGCGTCTGAAGTGCGTTCACTTGCCGGCCGCTCGGCCGATGCAGCCAAGGAAATAAAGATTCTGATTGGAGCCTCTGTTGGTAATGTTACGGAGGGCTGCAAGCTCGTGGAGCAGGCGGGCAGCACAATGGATGAAATTGTTGTGCATGTGCGCCGGGTTGCCGACCTCATGGGAGAGGTCACTGCTTCAACTCAGGACCAATCCTCGGGTATCGAACAGATCAATCAGGCAGTCGGCCAGATGGATACGGTGACACAGCAAAATGCTGCGCTCGTCGAGGAGGCGGCTGCGGCTTCGCAGTCTCTGGAACAGCAGGCGAAAGCTCTGGTGCAGGTTGTCAGCGTGTTTCAGCTGGGTAACCGAGCCTCTAGGGGTCGTATGTATGTCTTGCCGTCGCCCGCCATTGCCTAAAGGAGAAGCGCCATGGCATATTTTGAATGGGCCGACGACTTGGTCATTGATAGTGGACCCATCGACGCAGACCATATGAAACTGGTGGCGCTTGTCAATGAACTGCACACCGCCACCAGCCAGGGCACCGGGCAGGAAGTGATCCATAAGATCATGGCAGAGTTGATTACCTACACCAAGGAGCATCTCCAACGTGAAGAGCAGATCATGGTGTCACTTCATTTTCCCAATCTGGAGCGTCACAAAGACGGTCACACGCGCTTCACTGAGAAGCTGAACGCGCTACAAAAAAAGTATGAGGGGGGAAGCATTACCGTGGCTTCTCAGTTGTCAACGGTATTGCGCGATTGGCTGTCATTGCATATCCGGCGCTCTGATAAGGAGATGAAGATGCTTTTGCAAAAACGTGCGGTGCGGTAACGCTTTGATTTGAACTGTAAATCCTGAATGTCTGAAATTGCGGTAGCCACCTGTCCAATAAAACCGAGACAGTTTGGGCAGTTGCAGTCCGTGAATTTGCGCAATCTTTTATCGATACTTTTGCTTAGGTTTTCGTAAGTAACGGTGGGACTGGTGAGAGCGCACTTAGCGAATTCCAATTGGCTGCCCGTCACGTCGAACTCGATAAGACACTGGTTGGCGATTTTCCAATAGTCCAATCCGTCATCCAGTTGGCGCGCATTTTTGGCATGAAGACTTTGGCCGAAGGTGTCGAGCCCCGAAGGCCACCCCAAACTGCTCCACTTATGGCCACCCAAACTGCTCCAGGCAGGACG
>CAIQYP010000308.1 GCA_903876045.1 uncultured beta proteobacterium
CGGCGCAACCAGAAAGTGGTGGAGCGGGCACCCGCGCCCTACATGGAAGAGGCCACCCGCGCCGAGTTGTGCGAGTCGGCCTTGCGCCTGGCACGCGCCGCCCATTACACCCACGCCGGTACCGTGGAATACCTGTTTGATGTGGACACCGGCAAGTACTACTTTATTGAGGTGAACCCGCGCATTCAGGTCGAGCACACCGTCACCGAAGTCGTCACCGGCGTGGACATCGTCAAGGCTCAGATCCGTGTGACCGAAGGCGCCAAGGTGGGGGATGAGGATTCCTTTATCCCGCTGCAAAAAGACATTTCGCTGCGCGGCCACGCGCTGCAGTGCCGCGTCACCACCGAGGACCCGGAAAACAACTTCACGCCCGACTACGGCAAGATCGGCGTCTACCGCAGCGCTGCCGGTTTTGGTATCCGGTTGGACGCGGGCACGGCCTATGCCGGCGCCGTGATCACGCCGTATTACGACTCGCTTCTGGTCAAGGTCACCGCCTGGGGTCACACCCCGGACGAAGCTGCCTCCCGCATGGACCGCGCACTGCGCGAGTTCCGAGTGCGTGGGCTTTCCACCAATCTGCAGTTTCTGGAAAACGTCATCGCGCACCCGTTATTCCGCAGCGGCGAATGCACCACGCGCTTTATTGACACCACGCCCGAGTTGTTCAACTTCGTCAAGCGGCGCGACCGCGCCACGCGCCTGTTGAAGTTCCTGGGCGATGTGGCCATCAACGGCAATCCGGAGATGAAAGGCCGCACGCTGCCCGCGCTGCCTCTGGCCACGCCGATCAAGCCAGTTTGCGACCTGACCGCGTCGATTCCCAAAGGCAGCCGCGACAAGTTCAGGGAACTCGGTGCCAAGGGCTTTGCGCAATGGATGAAGGATCAGCCGCAGGTGCTGCTGACTGACACCACGATGCGCGACGCCCACCAGTCGCTGTTTGCCACGCGCATGCGCAGCCACGACATGGAGCAGATTGCGCCGCATTACGCGCGCATGCTGCCCGGTTTGTTCAGCATGGAATGCTGGGGCGGCGCCACCTTTGACGTGGCCTTACGCTTCTTGAAGGAAGACCCCTGGGAGCGTCTGGCGCGCCTGCGCGAGGCCACGCCCAACATCCTGTTCCAGATGTTGCTGCGCGCTTCCAACGCCGTGGGCTACACCAACTACTCGGACAATGTGGTGCGCTACTTTGTGCAGCAGGCGGCCAGGAATGGTGTCGATGTGTTCCGCGTGTTCGACTCGCTCAACTGGGTCGACAACATGCGCGTGGCCATGGACGCGGTGCTGGAAACCGGCGCCCTGTGCGAAGGCGCGCTGTGCTACACCGGCGATCTTTTCGATGCCAAGCGCAGCAAGTACGACCTGAAGTATTACGTCGGCCTGGCCAAACAGCTGGAAAAAGCCGGCGCCCATATTCTGGGCATCAAGGACATGTCCGGGGTCTGCAAGCCACGCGCTGCGGCTGAGCTGGTACGTGTGCTGAAACAGGAAGTGGGATTGCCGATCCACTTCCATACCCACGACACCAGTGGTATCTCAGCAGCGAGCGTGCTGGCAGCCATCGAGGCCGGTTGCGATGCGGTGGATGGCGCGCTGGATTCCATGAGCGGCCTGACCTCGCAGCCCAACTTGGGCTCCATCGCTGCGGCCCTCAGCGGCTCGGCCCGCGACCCCGGCATCGATCTGCAGGCTATGCAGGCTCTGTCGCACTACTGGGAAGGTGTGCGCCGCGCCTACGTGCCGTTCGAGGCCGATATGCGTGCCGGCACTTCCGACGTCTACAACCACGAAATGCCTGGCGGCCAGTACACCAACCTGCGCGAACAGGCCCGCGCCATGGGCCTGGCGCACCGCTGGCCCGAGGTATCCAAGGCCTATGCCGATGTGAACGTGCTGTTCGGTGACATCGTCAAGGTCACGCCCACCTCCAAGGTGGTGGGCGACATGGCGCTTTTCATGGTGGCCAACGATTTGAAGCCAGCGGACGTGAGCAATCCGGAGCGTGATGTGACCTTCCCGGATTCCGTCATCTCGCTGTTCAAGGGGGAACTCGGATTTCCGCCGGACGGCTTCCCCAAAGCGCTGGAACACAAGGTGCTCAAAGGCGAGGCGCCCATGAAAGGCCGCGCCGGTGACCACCTGCCGCCGGTCGATCTGGAAGCCAAGCGTCTTGAAGCTGAGCATGCGATAGGTCGCAAAGTAACCGACACCGATCTGGCTTCCTACCTGATGTACCCCAAGGTGTTCAAGGACTATGCCGAGCACCGCCGCGAGTACAGCGATGTGTCGCTGCTGCCGACCTCACCGTTCTTTTACGGCCTGCTGGACCGCGAGGAAATCTCCATTGACATCGCCCGGGGCAAGACCCTGGTGGTGCGCCAGACCGGACGCTCGGACGCGGTGGACGAGGAGGGCAAGATCAAGGTCTTTTTCGAACTCAACGGCCAGCCGCGCACGGTGCGCGTGCCCAAGGCCGGTGTAGCGGGTGGCCACGCCAAAGCCAAAGCCGAAGAGGGCAACGCCAACCATGTGGGCGCACCCATGCCCGGCATGGTGGTGACGGTGGCGGTCAAGGTAGGTCAGCAAGTGCACAAGGGCGACCCGCTCTTGTCCCTGGAGGCGATGAAGATGGAGACCATGCTGACGGCAGACCGTGATGCCACCGTGCACGCCATTCATGTGCGTGCCGGTGAAACCATAAACGCCAAGGACTTGCTGCTGGAGTTGCGCTAACCCAACCAAAAAGGGCCTTTCCAGGCCCTTTTTGTGTCATGCAAGGTCCATGTAGCCCTGCTAGCATACACTGGTAGAAACCCTTAGTAACCGTGCTTTGGGTGCTTACTGGAAAATACATATGTTTTCGCTCTTCAGCTTCAGCCCCCTTCACAACCGCCTGCCCGCTGATCTGGAAACGCACAGCAAGCAATCCAAACGTTTGCTGACCAGTGCAGCACACCACCGCCAGAAGATTTCCAAGTCGCAAGTTAAGCGCAGCCTGGACATGGCGCGCGACCTGGCGATGACACAGCAAACGCTGCTGGCAGCCATGGGCAGTGGTTCCGCCTTGCAGCTGGCTGCCGAATATGGTCTGGACGCGGCCCAACGTCTTGCCCTCACCGTGGATGTGTTGCGCGAACGCGGCAATAACGACAAGAGCCCTGAAGACGCGGGTACACCGCCGGTGCTGGATTACGCCTACGAAACGGTCGTTGACGGCCGCACGCTGGAGCGTCCGGTCAATTACCAGTTGCTCAAAATTCTGGCCCCCAAGGGTGTGAAAGTGGTGGAGGCCAAGCGCCCCTACATGATCATTGACCCGCGTGCCGGACACGGTGCCGGCATTGGTGGCTTCAAGCCCGACAGCCAGGTCGGCGTGGCACTGCGCGCCGGACATCCTGTCTACTTTGTGGTGTTTCGTCAGCATCCCGAGCCAGGCCAGACCCTGGTTGACGTGATGCATGCCGAGGCCGGTTTTCTGCGCGAAATTGCGCGTCGCCACCCCGGCTCCAACAAGCCCGTGGTCGTAGGCAACTGCCAGGGCGGTTGGGCCACGCTGATTCTTGCCGCGGCCAACCCTGAACTCAGCGGCCCCCTGGTGCTCAACGGTGCGCCGGTATCCACCTGGTCCGGCCAGATCGGCGAGAGCCCGATGCGCTACAACGGCGGTCTTTTGGGCGGCGTCATGCCAGCCATGTTGATTTCGGATTTGGGTGGCGGCGAATTTGATGGCGCGCACCTGGTGTCCAACTTTGAAATGCTCAACCCCAGCCGTAACTTCTTCGGCAAGTATTACGACTTGTTTGCCGACGTGGACAACAAACGTGAGAGCTTTCTGGAGTTTGAAAAATGGTGGGGTGGCTACCACTTCACCAACGAAGCGGAAATCCGCTGGATCGTGGAGACGCTCTTTGTCGGCAACAAGCTGGCACGCGGCAAAGCCGAGCTGGAGCCGGGCAAGCTGCTGGATCTGAAGGCCATCCGCTCGCCCATCATCGTGTTTGCCAGCCGGGGCGACAACATCACGCCGCCACAGCAGGCATTGAACTGGATTGTGGACACCTTTATCGATGAGCAGGAAATCCGCATCCGGGGCCAGCGCATCGTTTACATGGTGCACGAGAAGGTCGGTCACCTGGGCATTTTTGTCTCGTCTTCGATTGCGCGCAAAGAGCACACCGAGATGACCTCCACGCTCAAGACCATCGAAGCACTGGCGCCGGGTCTTTACGAGA
>CAIQYP010000309.1 GCA_903876045.1 uncultured beta proteobacterium
AACACCTCGGCCAGCATCTTTTGGGACAGGCCACGGGCTTGCCGTAATTCGTTGAGTGGCATTTCTGCAAGCATCGCTTGCGCCTTAACCGCTGCCCTCGCTTGGGCCTGGGGCGCCATGCGCGAGCGCAAGTCAGAGAATTTGTTTGCCATTTATCAGTCCTTCCTTCCGAAGTTGCTCTATGTGTTCATCGTAGAGTCCGTCCGCAATCGGGATGTGTACGTCATACCACCGGTCGTCCCCAGTCTTGTCGCCTCCGATCAGCAGGATGGCCGACCGTCTAGGGTCAAACGCATATAAGGTTCGATACGGTCGCCCATCGTGCTGCGTGCGCAATTCACGCATATGGCTGTGTTTCGATCCGTTAACCCCGCTGCTGTGAGGAAACCCCAAATTCGGGCCTCGATCCTCCAGCAAACGCACGGATGCGTCCAGAGACTCTTGTTCATCTTCAGACAGACCGTTCCACCACTCGCCGAATTCGTCTGTGTACTCAACATCCCAAATCATGCGACAAGTATAGCCTCCATGGAATATTCCGTCAATGGAATAAAGCAGAGCTAAAAGAACGCGCTATCATGCCCATCCCTCTATGACCGCGCCGCAAACGCATCCCCCATCTGCCTAGCCCGTTTGACCTCATCGGTGTGTAGGTAGATCGACGTTGTAGCCACCGACGCGTGGCGCAAATTGTCGCGCACGGTGGTCAGTTCGGCACCGCGCGCCAGAGCATGCGTGGCATGTGTGTGGCGCATCCAATGCGGACTGGCTTTGCGCAGCTTTTCCGCAGTGGCAGGTGCCTCCTTTTCGATTGCCGTCGCCACCGTAGTGAAGAAGCGCTTCATGAGGCTCCATACCCTGGTGGCGGTGATGCCAGTTTTGTTGTCTGGATCCCCTAGGTCGGCGATCAACGGGGTGGACGGCTTCCAGTGCGCTGACCCTATAGGCAAGCCACGCTGCATCAGCGAGTGGTCCAAAGCGGAGCGCACCAGCGGCGGCAATGCAACCTTGCCTGACTTGCTGCCCTTTCCAACCAATTTGATCCAGTGGTCCCCATGCGAATCGACTTCGATCTGTCCCAGCTTGGCGCTGACCAGCTCGCTGACCCGCAGTCCCGTGGCATATGCAAAGTCCAGCACAAAGCGCAAACACTGCGCTGCCGGAACCTGCCAGCCATAGGTCCATTCCAGCCCATCGGCCACTGCTCGGATGATGGCCCATTCCCCTTCAGAGAACACCCGCCCCGTATCCATAGGTGCCGCGTGCGAAGCACCACGCACTTTGACCCCAGAGAATGGGTTGGCCAACACATAGCGCTGCTCCATGAGCCAGCGAAACATGGCACCAAGAACCGCCAAGGCATAGGCCACTGAGCGGGGTGCCAAACCGCCCACAAAGGGTTTCCAGTCCGGTGATGTTCTCGGCTGGGGTGGGCCAATCCACCGCCTGGCCGGTGTCGGGTGCCGTAGAAACGCCCGATAAGCAATGGCGTCTTCCGTATTCAGGGAAGATAGTGCTTTGCCGCGTTCGACGATGGCCCACAGGATCAGTCGCTCGGCCTCTTTTCTGTAAGCACGCTGGGTGGCGGCCGACTCGTGCAAGGACAGCCAAGCCTGGACAGCTTCGTAGTCATTGGCAGAATTCAGCGTGCAACTCTCAGGTGGCGCACGAAAGGTCCCACGGGAACCATCCACCTCACCGGGCACCACGAGCATCTCCCAGGGCTGCACTTCCTGCTGGGCATTGCGAACGATCAGGGCACGAGCGCGCTCAACAAGCTGCGGGTGCTGGGCAAAGAAGGCCTCAATCTGCCGGGCACCAGTCACTCCCAACCCAGGTACAGCCACCCACCAGCGCCGCCGACGCGGCACCCGCACAGTCAGGTCGGCCAGGGTGTTGATGCCATGGGCTTTCAAGGACCGCACCGAGCGCTCAGACAGCCACAAACCGATATCGTCGGTGATTTGCGGCGCTGGTGGGGTAAGGGTGCGCAGCAATTCAATCGCGGCAACAGCGGTGCGGCTGTGCGGGATACGATCCGATTCCGGATGCTCAAAGGCACTGGCAAGATCCTCGCGTCTACTAAGCCT
>CAIQYP010000310.1 GCA_903876045.1 uncultured beta proteobacterium
CCAAGCAGGCGCCTCGCCATTGACGGGCAGCAAATGGGCATGGTTGAGGAAGTACCCGGATGGTCGAAGCGCTGAGGCTGTCTCGTTTCGGGCCTTGAACCAACTCAACCTGAAGACGAGTCGCGCCTGGTGCATCAAAGAGAACTTCAGCCAGTTCTGGAGCTACAGCTACAAGGGTGCGGCCAAACGCTTCTTCAAAGCCTGGTCGAACAACGCGATGAGAAGCCGCCTGGAGCCGGTGAAGAAGGTCGTCAAGATGCTGCGCCGCCACGAGCAAGGGTTGCTCAACTACAGCCAGCACGGAATCAGCAACGCCTGTGCGGAAGGATTCAACAGTGCCATCCAGCTTATCAAAGCCAATGCGCGCGGCTTCCGCAACTTCACTAACTACCGGGCAAGGATTCTGTTTCATTGTGGCAAGCTGAATTTAGCTATGGCTTGAAAATTCACAGTGAATTCAACGAAGCTCCCAAAATTTAAATCCCCCCGACGTCTCTTTAGACCACCCCGCGATGCGCTGGGCCCTATCGTTGCACGTGCACAAACGGCTTCGCCCGTACCAAGCGAATTACTTTCACCAGCCCCCGGTTGGTTTCCTTATCGAACGCAATTGCAAATGGCCATGTTCGGTCAACACATTTTGCGTTTGAAGACTTCTCAAAAAACACTGAACCAGACTCGTAGTCGGCATTGCCCTGCGCGCTGGTCTTATCTATTAATTCGCCCGAGTCTATGTGCCGGGCAACTCAAAGGAATTTCAAATGAACTCAATTTTCAACACTGACGGCTCGGCTTACCACGCGGAAGATGCCGATGAATCCACCGGAGATGGCGGCTTCGAGCCCCTTGGTACTAACGGAAGCCGCGTTGTCATCTTCTCACTGCTGCACAAACGGGTCTTCAATCTGGCAGCCTCTGAACTGAAAGAGATGCACTTAAAAGCAATGTTGGGTGCTGATTGGTGCAGCGACAACTACGATGAATACCACGACAAAAAGGAGGAAATCATTTTCAACCACAGGAAGCTCGCGACACACATCATTGCCGCCTGCCAAGCCAAAGGCCCATACTCAACGAGCAGGGAGCGCCGCACAGGCATTTGGAAAATGGATGATGGTCAACTCATCATCAACAGCAAAGCGCTGTGGCGGCCAGATGGCCGAATCTTGAAGCATGGAATCATCGAGGACTATGTGTATCCGGTGAGCCGTGACATTGGCTTCGGCTTGGCCACTGAGCCAGCTACGAAGATCGACATCGAACGAGTCCTGACCAGCTTCCGCTCACTACAGTGGTCATCCCCAATGTCGGGTGAGATGCTTCTGGGCTGGGTTGGCGTTTCAATCTTGGCCTCTGCCGTAAAACGCCGACCCCACGTCTTGCTAACTGGTCCAGCCGGTTGCGGAAAGTCCACGATGCTTGAGCAAGTGCGCTGGCTCCTGGGGGACATGATGGCTTCCTGCACCGGCGGCCAGACTCTGATGGGACTCAACCAGCTTGTACAAGAACAACCATCCCGGGCAATCGGAATCGACGAATTTGAAGCCGACTCACGCAGCGACAAGTGCCGCCAAACGATGGAGGCCGCGCGCTCTTCTTACAGTCTCCAAGAAGGAGACGAAGGCATCGTTCGTGGCACAGCGGGCGGCAATGCCAAATGCTATCGACTCGCGTCGCCGTTTATTGCAGCCGGAATATCGGTTGGAAAAATGGAGCCGGCGGACCGGTCACGCTGGGTCGTCTTGGAGTCAAAAAAGCTGGAAGCAGGCGGTCGTGGCCTGGAAAAGCTAATGACTGAAGACGAAGCGAGCACACTCGGAAAGCGGTTGTGCCGTTTGTTTGTCGACCGCTGGAATGTCTTCCAACAGACAACTAAGACTGTTCGGCAGGTCATCGTTACCTCCGGCGGGGATGGCCGTATGTCGGACACAGCCGGAACCCTCTTGGCTGCATATTGGGCATTCATCTCAGATAAGCCTGCTACACCGGCAGATGCTGCGAAGCTGGTGACTGAAATGGGGCTTGAAGCACGCATCGCGATACATGATGTAAGTGATGAAAAGGAGTGTTTGGAGGCACTTATGACCAGAGTCCAGCCTTTCCGAATTCAGTCTGGCCTCTACATTCTGAATCGAAATCTTGCAATTGGCGAAGCGGTCCAGCTGGTCGCCAGCGACCCGACGGGTCAGTTTGAGGTCACAAATCGCCTTGCGCAAATGGGAATTCGTGTGGCTTTTACCAAGGGGAAATGGTTCATGTATGTCATCAATTCCCCGATGCATACCGAGTTGCGCAAACTGTTCTCGGGAACCAAGTGGGCCCAGGGTGGATGGGGCATGCTACTGCGTCGGCTGCCGGGCGGCTTGGAAAGCACGCAGCGAGTCGGTGCTCAAGGCGTTCAGAAGGTGACGATTTTCGATTTGCCTGTGTCGCTACGACCGGCGAACGATGATGAGATGGTGCTTGCGGCGTGAGAGGAGTGGCCTTTCTGAGAAATTCGGGCCCGGCTTCGGCCGGGCTCATTTTGTCTGGGGCTCGTTATGCTTACGAAATTCTCAATTGTCGCCGTCAGGGCAGTACCAGCTGTGTTGAAGTGCGCAGACCCGCCCCGTGTGGTCGCACGTTGCCAATTGCGCGCACAGTCGTGGAGCGACGTTTGACACCGCCACTGGCAAGGTGTTCCCGGGCGTACACTGAGTCACGGCTGCTGCGATGATGTGAAGCCAATGCCCCTTCTGATACGTATGTGAGAGCCGACCAAAATGCTGCAATTCCTTCACGACAGTTCATACGCTGAGCATCATGATGAATTCCAGAATTGGCGAGTCAAAAATCCTTCTGGAATTTTTCTTACAGTCGAGACGAGGTCCAAAGCAAATCTTCATGGTTCGCAGTGCTTTCATCTAGGCTCTACAGACTGGGATTCGAGTAGCTTGAGCGGCCATTCGTTGACCAAGAAGAAAAAGGTGCTTGGCGACTCATATGGTGACTTGAAGTCATGGGCCCGCGAGGGTGGCTTTGAAATACACGTTTGCAGCCACTGCGTTCGCGATGGCTACATTGACAAGGTGCAATTTGAGCAAGCGACAACGGTTCCAAAGTTAGCAGCCAAGAACGCCTCTGTCGCTTCACCGGTCGGCACCTTCTCGGTTGAAGCATTCGAAGGACTTACACGTGAAGTGACGATGCTGTCCCGTCAAAGGAGTGGAGCGCTCCGGGATGCAGCTATGGCCAAATCGCAAGGTATCTGTGAGGCATGTCGTGTGGACTTCTCCAAGGTGCTAAACGGGCTCGGGGTACGTGCGCTTCAAGTGCATCATCGCAATCAGCTTTCCTTAGAGCTGGTCCCGGTACTCACGAACGTGAACGACCTAGCGGTTGTGTGTGCGAACTGCCATTCGCTTCTTCATTCGGATTCCCAACGGGCAATGCCTGTTGAAGCGCTTCAGCGATTGTTAGCATCAGAGAGTTAAACAGAGGCGGGTTGACCTGGCTTCGCTCCCGGGGAAAAGGCAATTACCGGTTGCTCGTACCCGTTTGACATTATTTGCCGAGGGCTCTTTGTCCAAGTTCGCCACAGTTGCCACCGGAAATGGAAGAGCAGGATATTTAGCTCTGGCACTTACGCTAAGAGGGCGGTGTCCGAGCAAGCAGCGGTCTTGCGAAATACAACCTCTCCGCTGGGTACGTGTACTACACGGATTTCCTTGCCAAAGGGCAGGGTGTAGCTCTTTGCTGCCAGTACCACCGCCATGGCCCGGTCTGCGATGTACAGGGCTGTTTCGTTGATGCCGGTGATAAGTGGTCCCACTATTGGGTGGGTACTTTCGATGCGGTAACTCATTGTGGTCATGTTCTTGTCCCTGTTGTTGTTTGATTTCAGTCTGTAGAGTAACGGCGTAGCGCTACACCCGTGTGTCAAGTTGTTGCTGAGACGTAAAGGTTGAGGCGGGCTTGATTGGTATCAAGTCTGGCCTTTACAGACGTTTACACCCAACCCGTAAACGCCAATCGGTTGGTACCAGTTATGGGTACATGGCAACATCGCCATGCTTGGAGAAATCCGAAATGTTCAAGAAAACGCTCATCGCTTCTGTCCTCGCAATCGCCACGTTTGGTGCTTTCGCTCAGGCACCTGCGACCACGGCTTCCACTGCAGCTCCCGCTGCCGTGACGACTCCGGCCGCTCCGACTGATGGTGCCAAGGCAAAGCGCGAGGAGCTTCGCAAGAAGGTCATGGAGGAGCGCAAGGCGAAACACGAAGCTGAGAAGGCCAAACACGAAGCCGCCAAAGCTAAGCACGAAGAAATGAAGGCGAAGCACGAGGCTGAAAAGGCCAAGCGTGATGAAGCCAAGGCAGCCCATGCAAAGGAAAAGGCCGAGAAGGCCGCCAAGAAGATTGCTCCTGAAGTGCCGGCAAAGCAGTAATTTTTCTGGGGCTTTCACAGGCCCGACATGATATGCAGCCATCGTGACCCGGTGGCTGTTTTCATTGCGAACAACCTGCCGTTTCCACTTGGTTGCCAAGCTCTTGATTTTCGGGGCAGGGCGCACCAAATTGCTGGCATTAGCGCTTCTTGAAAGGGAACGATATGAACTCGATTTTCAAATTGCTCGCAAAGCTCATGCTAGCCGCGAGCCTGTTGGCTGGAGGAGGGCTTGC
>CAIQYP010000311.1 GCA_903876045.1 uncultured beta proteobacterium
ACACCATCGACCCGGAATACACGATCCCCTCGTTCGAAGTGGAGCACCTTGGTTTCACCACGCAACACGGGCGCTTTGACAAAACTGAGGGCCGGGTGGTTCTGGATTTCGCAGCGAAGAAAGGGGTGGTGGAATTCACCGTGCACACCAGCACGCTGGACATGGGTTCGCGGGCATGGACAGTGCATGTAAGCGGCCCAGGTCTCTTCGATATCGAACGCTTTCCCACTATGAGCTTCAAGTCTGATAGTCTGCAGTTCGAGGGTGGGAAAGTGGTCGCTGCCGATGGGCAATTCACGTTGTTGGGCGTGACCAAACCGATCCATTTGAGCGTGAATCGCTTTGCCTGCGGCGCCAATCCTATGAACAAGAAGGCCATGTGTGCAGCGGACATCACGGGCACGCTCAAGCGATCTGATTACGGCATGGTGAAATACATACCGGCGGTTAGTGACGAAATCCGTATCAGCGTGCCGGTAGAAGCCTACAAAGACTGATTTTGTCGCTGTCTCCGGTACAGTGTTGAGAAGGCGGGTCTGCATGCGTGGTGCTATCACCTTGCTGGCTTTGCTGGTGTGTGGGGCGTCGTCTGCTCAGGCGACTGAAACCTATGTGTTCGATACCTTGCATAGCAAGCCCACGTTCGAATTCAAGCACCTGGGCTTCACCACGCAAACCGGGCGTTTCGACAAAGTGCAGGGCACGGTGTCGCTTGACCGGTCTGCCCAAACTGGCCGCGTCCATTTCAGCATCGAATCCGCCTCACTCAATATGGGATATGGCACCGCAACACCGGATTCTCCTGGCTTTAAATTGCTGCGGGTCGACGCATTCCCGACCATTGAATACCAATCCGAAGAACTGTTTTTTGATGACCAGCAGAGAGTTTTGGCTGCTAAGGGAATGTTGACTCTGCTCGGCGTCAGCAAACCAGTCACCCTGTGGTTGAGCCGCTTTTCCTGCTCTTTCAGTACCGCCTTCAAGGTCGAAATGTGTACCGCCAACATAACGGCTAGTCTCATGCGATCGGAGTTCGGCATGACGGACTACATTCCCGCAATAAGTGACGAAGTGAGGCTCAGTATTCCAGTAGAAGCCTATCTTCAGGTAGAGGAAGGTACAGAATAGCATTCGTCTCGTGGTGCTTGAGCTTCCCGCAGACAAAAGGTTGGGCTTATCCGAATCAATTGATAAATATAGAAATGTGGTTTTGCATGATTCACTCTTTCGGGGGATGTTGGCATGTAGAGTGAACAAATATGATCGACTCCAATATCAAATTTAGGGAGTCGGTATGCGTTCGTTCACCATCGGTGTGTCGGTCATCAGTTTCTCAATGGTTATCGTTATGGGCTTGTTTTTTGTTACGACGCCCAGTGCAGCAGTAACCCATCAGGTGACTCGAACGAACTCCACTGATCTGGCTTGTATTTGGCTGGATACCGCAATGTCCTGCGATCAAAAGTCATCACAAGCACATTGAACGCGGATAAGGTTAGTTCTTCTGGTTGTTTTCAGACAGTCTGACCGCGGCAAGTTTTTCTGGGTTATTGCGCTGAATGTAGCGCCGACGTAATGGTAGTTCAGGCCAAACTGCCAATGAAAAATGATGAGCGACAATAGAGGTTAATCAGTTGAATTCAGCTTCTGGGTTTTTGTCGACACCAAAAACTTTATCCGACAGGCGCTTATTTTTGAGCCAATGTCGACAACATCCAAAGAACCAGAATATTCAACTAATGCAAGTGACTATCAACAAATAGTATTTCACAGGCAAAGGGAATATGAATATAAATTTTGCGGCTCGGTACCTGAGCGTGCGTAGCATCGCCAGAGTTGGAGCGCTATTTTTCGGCATGATGGCGGCTTTTTGCTGGGCGCAGCAAAGCGAAGATTCGATAGCGTTTGGTGTGCGTTTTGTTTGCGCCGAAGCCCAATTGCAGCAGGTCGAACCAGCCATGCAACAGCTGTTGCAGTCCCTGAAAATTCCCTCGTCCATGGTTCAAGAGTCAAAAGATGCACTGCGTGGATCTTTGACCTATTCACTCAAGGGCGTGACACCAGGCGTTAGCACTTTGTACATGGCATGGCGGCAGGAACTCGACATTCATGATGCCACGCTCCAAATTCCAACTGGCCGCGGGAAGTCGCGGGCCATACAGACGGTCTCACAGAAAGAGATTCTTTTGGCATTGCTGCATCCTGGACGATTGACAGAATTTCGCGGCACCGCCTGCAACGTTGAAGCTCTGCGAGACAACATCGGCATCCGACAAAACATAGTTATGTGGGCTGAGGACCTTACTTGGGAATGGCCTGATGGCACGGCCGCCGGGTGGAATCCCAAGTTTTGGAATAAAGGCACACCGGTACGTGGCATTCCCTTGTATGACGCTCTGAATGATTTGTTCTTTAATCAGGCCAAATACTCCATAGGCTGCTACACGGCAACCAAGATTGTGTTTGTGCAGGCCGTGTTGGACTATTACCACCGCATTAAAAAGGACCCAGTTGTCACTGAGCTGATTACCAAAAGGCTGCTGTCCGATGGCGAGCCGCTAGTACGTCTTGAACCCGCGCGGATGTGGAGTTTTGAAGACGACTTTGAGCCCGAAGATATGTTTCGCGAAGGCAAGCTCTTGCGCATCATCGAACCGGCCGCACACGACAATTTTGTGCCTGGCGACTGGAGCTATTTCCTGAATACAGATAAGCGGACATATGAAAAGACCGGTTACGAAGGCTCCAACGCGTTGTATCTGGGTCGCAATCGTTTTGACGACTATTACAACGACAACAATCACCACTACGCCTATCGCGAAAAACTTGCCGAGGTTTACCAGTGGCGTAACGACGTATTCAGTAGAAGCCACGACTGGGCCAAAATACAACCCATTTCAGCCGATCTATTGGAAAAGTTGGGACACTCTCCAGAGCAAGGCGGCCTGTTAATGGCGTACCGTGTCGTGCCCTACTATTTTGGCTTTGAGCCACTGCCTTGACGTACGGCGCCCGGCCATACCTCAAGCGCCGGCCGAAACCTTGCGCATATTATTGCGCTGAGTTGGTTCAACGACTGGTATGGCTGGCAGGGGGCCGTTCACCATAGCCTTAATCACTTTACACCATTGAAACCAACAATTAGCACTCTCAACACAGGAGTGCTAATATCATGGCTGTGAACACAAGGAGTCCTGCTATGTCCACTTCCATGACCATTCCAAGCTCTGCTCTAACCCTGGCCAACCCTTGGTCAATGGTTCCGCCCCTGGGCAATCTGGATGCCTATATTTCAGCTGCCAACCGCCTGCCCATGCTCACCCTAGAGGAAGAGCAGGAGTTTTCGCGCAAGTTCAAGAATGAAAATGACCTGGAAGCCGCCGGTAAGCTGGTGCTCTCGCACCTTAGGCTGGTGGTGTCCGTATCGCGGCAGTACTTGGGCTACGGCCTGCCACACGGCGACCTGATTCAGGAGGGCAATGTGGGTCTGATGAAGGCCGTCAAACGCTTTGACCCGGATCAGGGCGTGCGTCTGGTGAGTTATGCCATGCACTGGATCAAGGCCGAAATCCACGAGTACATCCTGAAGAACTGGCGCATGGTCAAAGTGGCCACCACCAAAGCCCAGCGCAAGTTGTTTTTCAATCTGCGTTCCATGAAACAGCGTTTCAAAAGCGACGATGCCGCGGCCGACATGGGTACACACCGCGACACGCTGAACCCTGAGCAGGTCAATGCCATGGCGCGTGAGTTGAAGGTGAAGCCGGAGGAAGTGCTGGAGATGGAAATGCGCCTTTCTGGCGGCGACGTGCTGCTGGATCCCAGCCCCTCAGATGATGGTGAAGATGCCTTTGGCCCGATCGCTTACCTGACCGACACCAACCATGAACCTCTGGCCATGATTGAAGCGCGCCAGCGCGACGTGCTGGCCACAGATGGCATTGCAACCGCCCTGGATAGTCTGGACGCGCGCAGTCGCCGGATCGTGGAAGAACGCTGGCTCAAAGTGAATGACGACAACTCAGGCGGCATGACGCTGCACGACCTGGCTGCCGAATACGGCGTGAGCGCCGAGCGCATTCGCCAGATCGAAGTGGCTGCCATGAAGAAAATGAAGACTGCTTTGGCCGCTTACGCCTGATTAACCGGCCCCAAAAAAATGCCCCCATCGGTTCGGCCGTGGGGGCATTTTTGCGTTTTTGAGCAGACTTCAGGCGCCGCCGAGCAGGGCTTGAATGTCTTTGGTGAGCGCCTCTTTAGGGCCGCCATAGCGTGTAAACAAACGCAGCTTGCCCTGAGGGTCGTAAATGTAGCTCCCGGCTGAATGGTCCATGGTGTAGCTGGTGGGTGTGCTGCCGTCCACCTTCTTGTAATAGATCTTGTAATCCTTGGTCAGCGCCATCAGCTTTTCCGGCGTGGCGCGTAGTGCCAGGAAGGTCGGGTCAAAATTCTCCATATAGGCCTTGAGCAACTCGGGGGTATCGCGCTCCGGGTCTACCGTAACAAAAAGCACCTGCAGTCGTTCCCCGTCCTTGCCCAAAGCCTTTTTGATTTCAGTCATTTCGGACATGGTTGTGGGGCAGACGTCAGGACACTGCGTATAGCCAAAGAACATCAACACCACCTTGCCGGAAAAGTCGGTCAAATGACGCACTTTGCCGTTGTGGTCTTCTACTTCAAAGCCCTTGGCGTAATCTGCGCCCGTAATATCAACAGAAGCAAAGCTGACTTTGGAGTCGGAACACGCATTCATCAGGCCTGCAGTTCCGGCCAGCAGGGCGCAGGCCGCCAATCGCTGAAGGGTTTGTCGTTTATTCATCGCAGTCTCACCTTGGAGTCACAGAAGATAGTGATCCAATAGTAGCGCAGCAAAAAGCACACTTAAGTGAATCAGGGAAAAACGGAATGTCTTGCGCGCCAACTCGTCAGAATAATTGCGCAACAGCTTCCACCCATACCAACTGAATCCCACACTCAATACGACGGCAGCTGCGAGGTACAGCCAGGAACTCATGCCGTAGACAAAGGGAAGTAAGCAGGCAGCGAAGAGAACGAAGGTGTAAAGCAGAATTTGCAACCGGGTAAATTCGCTGCCGTGGGTGACCGGCAGCATAGGCAGGCCGGATTTGCGGTAATCCTCTACCCGGTAAAGCGACAAAGCCCAAAAGTGCGGGGGCGTCCACAGAAAGATGATGAGAAACAGGATGACCGCCTCCGGCCCCACATCACCGGTCATGGCGGCCCAGCCCAACACAGGCGGCATGGCGCCTGAAGCACCACCGATGACGATGTTTTGGGGCGTTAGCGGTTTCAGGATCACCGTATAAATCACCGCATAGCCGACAAAGGTAGCGAAGGTCAGCCACATGGTCAGCGGGTTGATACAGAAGTAAAGCAACGCGGAGCCGGCTATGCAAAGCACCGCTGCAAATATCAGCGTTTGGGTGTCCGATAGTTGACCTCTGGCCGTGGGCCGCCAGGAAGTGCGCTTCATCTTGGCATCAATGCCCTTTTCCACAATGCAGTTAAAGGCGGCAGCGGCGCCAGCCACCAGATAGATACCGGCACACGCCAGGGCCGCCGTTAACACCTGATCCCAAGCGGGCAAACCAGGCACCGCCAGCACCATGCCAATCAGTGCACAGAACACGATCAGCTGAATCACACGTGGCTTGGTCAGCGCATAGAACTGGCGCAGCACGGACGCCTTGCTTGTGCTTGCTTGGCCGTTCATGCCGTCTCCGTTTTAGTAGGGGTTGTCAGCACGGACAACCATGTAAACACCGCCACCAGCGCACCGGCGCCGCCGGTGTGCAGTACCGCCGAGGCCAGTGGCCAGTCCAACAACACATTGCTCAGTCCGGTTACCAACTGCGCAAGCAACAAAAAGCCAAGGTAACGTCGTGGCGTCTGTAAATTGGCCGAGCCCTTCAAACTCCAATAAGCCCAGGTCATCACGGCAAAGGCAACCATTGCGAACAGACGGTGCGCAGTGTGAATGGCGGTGAGTGCCTGAAAACTGAGCGTGGCGCCGTCAGCCGTGCTGCCCAAGGGGCGCCATATTTCAAATCCGGCAGCGAAGTCCATGGCAGGCCACCACTGGCCCTGGCACTGCGGAAAATCATTGCATGCCATGACTGCGTAGTTAGTGCTAACCCAGGCGCCGAGCATGGCCTGTAGCACCAGCACCAGCAACGACAAAACCATCAGCCAACGCAAACGCGCGCCAGCGGCATCTGGCTTTAACGGCGCGATTGGTGCCCCCGGCAAGCAGCGCAACCACAATGTTGCTTGCACAACCAGCAAAGCGAGCAATCCGTAGGCTCCGAACAGGTGCAGGCTGACGATGGCAGGAAACAACTTCATGGTGACCGTCAATGCGCCAAAAAGGCCCTGCAAGCAAACCCAAAGCAGCGTCGCACTGGCCCACCAGGGGCTGATGGTTCGCATATCGCTCTTGCTGCGGCTCTGCCAACGGTCCCACCAGGCCCAAGCCGTCAACACCACAATCAGTGCCCCCACCGCCATGGCGAGGTAACGGTGCAGCATCTCAATCCAGGCCTTCTGCTGCGTTACCGGCCCAGACGGCATGGCTTGTTGGGCACCCGCGATCATTGCACTAGCTCCCACCGGTGAGGCATGTCCATAGCAACCGGGCCAGTCCGGGCAGCCAAGGCCCGAGTCGGTCAGGCGGGTGAAAGCACCGACCATCACCAAGTCAAAGGTTAAAAACAAGGTCAGCATCGTGAGCGCCAGACGCCGGCGCATCTGAGGCGCATCCCGGTAGCGAATCCATAGCCAGATCAACGGCAGACTGCTAAGCAGCGCGGCCCCCCCCAACAAGCGGGCCCAGGGTGAAAAATCGTAGAGACTCTGCGCGTCCATAACACTATCGCGGTAGCGCGTTCCAGGATGCGGTGGCCCGAAGTAACCGCTCCAAATCGAGGCGCGCTTTGCCGGCTTGTGCCGCGTCGACCTGTGCCGGGAACTTCATCATGGCATTGCCCAGCGGATCAACCAGATACAGCGTATCCGTCACCGGGGTGGCAGGCAGCGCCAGCCAATCCGTCAACGCTTGTGGGTTCACCCTTAACACCGTGGCCTCCCCCATGGCTTGGATCAATGCCGGGGCGATGGTGGACTGGTCGCGTATCAGCCAGACGCGTTGTACCCTATCCTTTTCCTTGCCCAAGGACTCACGCAATTGCCGCTGCACAAACAGTTGACGCTGGCAGGCGGCCTCGCATTCCCCCTCACCCACGGCCACCAGCAGCCATTTGCCTTTAAGGGTAGACAGCGCCTGGGCAGCGCCATCGATCGTTACGCCGGAAAACTCGCCCACGGGCCGCACCGGATTGATCAAGTCACCGATTCCGGCACGGCCTTGGGGCCGCATAAAGGAATAGGCATAGTAGGCAGCAACCACCGGCAATGAGCAGACCACCATGATGGCAAGCAACTTCCAGCGGCCGGTCAATGCGGATTGGGTTTGGGCTGCATCCTGTGGGTTGGGCAGGGAGTGCACTGCCAAACCCAGGGGTTCGTCATTTGTTTGAAGGCTCATGTGGGGTCTCGTTTGCGCACACTGGCTACACAGAAAAAAATCAGTAAGGCAGCGGCCATTCCGTACCATTGCATGGAGTAGCTGCGGTGCATGGCCACGCGGTCTTCCGGCTCAGGCCAATTGCGCACCATACCATCCGACGCATTATCTGGGCTCTGCAAAATGACAAAGGCCTGGGTCGGTTCAGGGTGCTGTTTGATAAAGCGATCAAGGTCCAGCCGACTCCAAAGTTGAGGTCTCTCGTCCTGGCTCTCAGGCATTAGAAAAAATTTCTTGCTGGATGGAATTGATGCAATGCCGCTGACCTGAACTTCCTCAGCAGACGTGGTAACTGTGGGCAAAGGTGACTGCCGGTCGGTCCAGGGCAACCACCCTCGGTTTACCAGCACCTGTGTCTTACTACCGCTCACTTCCAATGGCGTTACCAAATACACGCCGGGTTTGCCATTCTCCTGGCGGTTATCGATATAAAACTGTTGGGCTGGCAAATAGTGTCCGCGTACCGTAACGGGCGCATCCTGTATCAACGTGGGCTCCAGTAGCGTAGGGCCAACCAGATAAGCGCCTTGCTGTGCACGCACTTTGAATTGCTGGATTTCGGCTGCCCGGCGCTCTCCCTTATCCGCCTGCCAATTGCCCAAATGAACAAATAGGATGAAAGCGGCAAGCGTGGCCAGAGCCGGAATCAATCGGGGTTTAAGGCGAATTTCTTGCATGGCCTATTGGGCAAACGCATAATCGTGCAACACTTTTTCGGAAACCCATATGCTGGCAAAAATATTCATTCTCGCGGTACTCTTATTGATCGTTGCCAGTCTGGGCTCAGCTCTGGCCCTGCTGTTTCGCAAGGAAGGCGAGAAAAGCCGCATGGCTCAGGCACTGACGCTGCGGGTCTCGCTATCGATCGGGCTATTTCTGGTACTGCTGGCCAGTTTCTATTTTGGGTTAATACCTTCGCACGGGCTGCGATAGCCAGTGCTGGCGCCTACCCGTAAGTAGGCGCAAGAGTTGCATCAGAGCCAGTAAACCACCACGAACACGATCAGCCAGACCACGTCCACAAAGTGCCAATACCAGGCCACCGCTTCAAAGGCAAAGTGGTCGTGCTCGGAGAAATGCCCTTTCAACGTGCGGCCCAACATGGTCATCAACATGATGCTGCCCAACGTGACGTGCAGACCGTGAAAACCGGTCAAGATAAAGAACGTCGCGCCATACACACCAGCACCCAGGTTTAGACCCATCGCATGGTAAGCGTGGTAGTACTCCTGCGCCTGCAGACCAAGGAACGACAAGCCCAGGACAATGGTCAGTGCCAGGCCCAGATTAAGTTGGCTTCGTTTATTCTTCAGTAAGCCCCAATGCGCCCAAGTCAGCGTCGCGCCGGAGAGCAACAGCAACAAGGTGTTGATAGCGGGTACGCCCCAGGCTTCCATCGGCGTGAAGGCATCTCCTAACGGGCCGCTGCTAGGCCAACTACCACTAAAACCTGCATAGGGTGTCAGCGCCTGATCGTAGCCGCCTAGTTCTGGTAGTGCGATGCGACGCACATAAAACAGCACACCAAAGAAGCAGGCAAAAAACATCACTTCGGAAAAGATGAACCAGACCATACCGATCCGATAAGAGCGGTCTTCCCAAAAGGTATAGATACCACGCACGTTCTCGGAGATCACTTCACCAAACCACCCCAGGATCACATAGAAGATCAGGGCCGCACCAATGAACATGGACCAGATGCCGGGTGGTACATCGTTCAAGCGAAAAATAAATCCCAAGGCAAGCAGAAAAATGCCAGCGGAGAGAAACGTGGAATAGTTGCTCGTGGCCGGAACAAAATAGTGCCCTTTAACTGGGGACGCTGGTGTGTTCGTCATGGTTCGGTCCTTCTTCGTATCTAACAAATCTAACTAATCAACCTGGTACTTTGGGCGCTTCGAAAAACGTATAGGAAAGCGTTAGCGTTCGCAAATCCGCATCCATATCCGGCTTCACCACAAATACCACTGGCATGGTTCTGGTTTCGCCTGCCTGTAAGGTTTGCTGGCTGAAACAAAAACACTCAATTTTTTGAAAATACGGCGCGGCAACTGCTGGCGTCAGGCTGGGCACCGCCTGTCCGACAAACACATGCTGCGTCGCATTCTTCACCACATAGTTGGTGTGTACCAACTCACCTGGATGCACGCGCATTGAAAACTGCTCGGGTGCAAACTCCAGACCCACACCCGGCATGGCATGGCTTAAAAACTCCACGGTGACCCAGCGTGCCAGGTCGACCTGTGTGCTGGCACTCTGCACATCGGGCACCGAATTGGTTCTGCCATTAATGCCGGTTACCCGGCATATCACGTCATACAAAGGCACCAACGCAAAACCAAAGCCGGCAAAGAAAACAGACACCAGCACCAACTTCCAGGCCAACTTTTGATTGGCTAGTTGCAGGCTGGTTCGATTCGACGTAGTCAAAGCGGACGGTACTTCAAAATCGACAGACCGAAAAGCGCCAGCACGACCAGTGCAAACACCCAACCCAAACGGATGTTGTTACGCTTTCTTCGCGCCCACTCGTCGTCATCGGCGCGGTGCTGCTCGGGCAACTGCATCATTCGATCGTCGGTTGGGTTTCAAACGTGTGGTAAGGCGCGGGGGACGGCACAGTCCACTCCAGACCTTGGGCACCTTCCCAGCACTTGTCCTCAGCCTTGGGGCCGCCCTTGACGCACTTGATCACAATGTAGATGAACAGCAGGTGGGAAAAGCCCAAAATGAATGCTCCGACGGTAGACAACCTATTCCAATCGCTGAACATCAGCGGATAGTCAGGAATACGACGCGGCATACCGGCCAGACCAACCAGAAACTGAGGGATGAAGGTCAAATTAAAACCGATCATCACAATCCAGAAATGGATCTTGCCCAGCCGCTCGTCGAGCATGTGTCCGGTCCACTTCGGCAACCAGTAATACACACCAGCCATCGCACCCATCACCGTTGTCGGATACAGAGCGTAGTGGAAATGCGCCACCAGGAAATAAGCATTGTGGTACTGCGGATCAGCGGCAGCATCAGCCAGAACCAGACCGGTCAAACCACCCCAACCGAACAAAACAACGAAACCAATGGCAAACAGCATCGGCGTCTCGAAACTCAACGAGCCACGCCAAAGCGTTGCGATCCAGCAGAAGAAGAGCACTGCCAGTGGCAGCGAAATCATCATCGTGCTGTACATGAAATATAGCTGTGCACCCGTGGACATGCCGCTGGTGAACATATGGTGCGCCCACACCACAACCGACAACCCGGCTATTCCCCACATGGAATAAACCTGTGCACGGTAGCCATACGTTTTCTTGCGTGAGAACGCAGTCAGCACATGCGGCACCACACCACAAATGGGCAGCAACAAAACATACACTTCAGGGTGGCCCATGAACCAGAAAATGTGCTCCCACAGCACGGGGTCGCCTCCACCAGCCGCGGTAAAGAAGTGGGTACCAAAATGCCTATCCATCAACACCATGGTGACGCCACCCGCCAGCACCGGCATGATGGTGATGAGCAAAATTGCAGTCATCAGGAAACCGTGTGCAAACAATGGCATCTTCATCAAGGTCATGCCAGGCGCGCGCATGTTAAGGATCGTCACGATCACATTAATGGATCCCAAAATCGAAGACACACCTAACATGTGCACCGCGAAGATGGCAAAGTCCATGCCCCACCCACTCTGCACCGACAACGGTGCATACATGGTCCAACCGGTATCAACGGCACCAGGGCCAACGCCAAATATGCCCAGAAAGAATGGCAGCGTCAGCATCACAGCCGCTGGCGGCAGAATCCAGAAACCCCAGTTATTCAAGCGCGGCAAGGCCATATCAGGTGCGCCCAAAATCAAGGGCAGCATGTAGTTTGCCAAACCGGTAGCTGCGGGCATGGCAAAACCGAACACCATGATAAGACCATGCAAGGTAATCAACTGGTTGAAAAACTCCGGTTGCATGAACTGCAGACCGGGCTGAAACAACTCAGCGCGCACCGCCAGAATCATGGCTCCACCAATCAACAGCATGGTGATCGCGAAGATCAAATACATGATCCCGATGTCTTTGTGGTTAGTCGTCTGAAGCCAACGCAGTGCGCCGTACGGGTGATGGGCGTCATGCGCTCCAGCATGCGGCAGTTCGTGTGCCAAATCGTGTGCCATGGGCAACTCCTTATCTACTAGATTTTTTACGGGCTTGAACAGATTGATGACGCACTTACTGCGCCTTCTTCAGCTCAGCAACTTTGGCGGCTTGGACCACGTCCCCGGTTTTATTACCCCAGGCATTTCGTTCATAGGTCACTACAGCGGCGATATCGGAATTTGAAAGAGTCTTGCCAAACGCCACCATGGCGGTGTTCGGGCGACCGTTCAGCACTGTCTGAATGTGCACATCCACGGGACCGGTAGCCACCTTGGAACCGTCAAGCGGAGGGAAACTACCAGGAATGCCCTTACCCGTTGCCTGGTGGCAAGCCATGCAGGTGCTGGTGAAAACCTTTTCACCTTGTGCACGTGCTTCCTCCAGTGTCAGCACCTTATTGTCTGCCGCGGCATCGCCTGCAGCTTGCGGTTTCTTGCTGTCCAGCCAGGTGTTGAATGCTTGCTCGGAAACCACATTCACCACCACAGGCATAAACCCATGCTCTTTACCGCAGAGTTCGGAGCACTGACCGCGGTAAGTTCCTTCTGTGTCCACTTTGGCCCAGAACTCGCGCAGGAAACCTGGTACGGCATCGCGCTTGACACCAAACGCAGGCACCCACCAGCTATGAATCACGTCATTGGAAGTGGTTATGAAACGAATCTTCTTACCCACAGGTAACACCAATGGGTTGTCCACTTCGAGCAAATAGTTTTCACCCTTAGGCGATATATTTAAAATCTGGTCGCGCGGAGTAGCAAGCTTGCTGCTGAACTTCACGCCTTGTGCCGGAAACTCGTATTGCCAAAACCACTGGTTGCCGGTCACCTTCACCACCAGATCGGCATCGACCTTGGTGTTTTCATACATCTTGACGGCATGGTATGCCGGGATACCGAACACGCCGTAATCCAGAATCAAGAGGCAAACAAAAGGTAGCAAGGTGAACATCCACTGCTTGCGGGTCTTCGGGCCTGTAAAACCAGCCGCCACCTGCCCGCGCGATTTGCGGTGGTTCCAGAAGGAATAAAGCATCAGCGCCAACACGCCAAAAAACAGCGTTAACGCAATCACCATAAAGAGGTTGTGCACATGCAAGGTTTCATGCGCGATAGGGGTTACAGGCTGCGGGAAGTTCCAGTTGTAAGCTGCCCATACTGAGCCAAAACCCAGGGATGCAAAAATCCCTGAGACCAATTTTTTCATGCCTTGCATAAAGCTCTGTCCTTCTATTTATCTATGGCGCGCCAACGCCGCAATTTCAGGCAGTGTAACGGCACTCTTGGCTACACCCCATAGGGCATTTACCGAGGCCAACACTGCTTTACATCAATCACAACACCTCAGACTTTGAATACTGCCTTCACTGTCGGATACACCATCAAAAAAACAATCACGCAAGGAGCGAGAGCCCAACATATTTCCACCGCGATGGATGCATGAAAGTTAGGTAACTCGGACAACTCACTCTTGTGCAATCGCCACATGGAAACCAGCATGGCCAAGAAGACTACGAAGAATACGATGACACAGAACACCATCAGCATCCAGCGCAACTCTTGTCGCAAGTCACTCATGCTGACTTAGCGAAAGCGGCTTTGCTGTATCGTCTTCAAATCGCTAGGCAAGCTACCAACATAGTTGGCAATGATCTGCAAGTCTTCGTTACTGAACTGCTTGGCCACCCCACCCATCACCGGATTGGAACGCCCAATCAATTCTTTGTCTGTAGTTTTGTATGCCTTCAGAGCTACGTAAATGTAGTCTGCATGTTGACCCGCAATTTTCGGATAGCTAGGATCCAACGGCTTACTAAAACTATCACCATGACAAGCAATACAGCCGGCACGCGCCACCAACTCTTGCGCTTTTGCTGAGCCCCCTTCGGCCTTGGGCAAGGGAGCACGATTGTAGTCGACACCTTCGCTGGAATAGAAG
>CAIQYP010000312.1 GCA_903876045.1 uncultured beta proteobacterium
GCGACCCAGCCGCCGTCCATATTCCAGGCCACACCACGGATATTGTTCGCCGCGCCTGAGCAGAAGAACACAGCCAGCGCGCCCAATTCTTCGGTGGTGGTGAATTGCTTGGAGGGCTCCTTTTCGCCCAGCAGCAGGCCCTTGGCATCTTCGTTGGAAATGTTCAGAGCTGCGGCCTTCGCATCCACCTGTTTTTGCACCAGCGGCGTCAGTACCCAACCCGGGCAAATGGCATTGCAGGTAACTCCGGAGGTGGCGTTTTCCAGTGCCGTCACCTTGGTCAGGCCCACCACACCGTGCTTGGCCGCCACGTAGGCAGACTTTTCAGCCGAGCCGACTAGACCATGCACCGAGGCCACGTTGATGATGCGCCCCCAATTTTTCGCCAACATGCCGGGCAATGCCACGCGGGTGGCGTGAAAGGCGCTGGAGAGGTTGATGGCGATGATGGCGTCCCAGCGCTCGATGGGGAAGTTTTCGATGCGCGCCACATGCTGGATGCCGGCGTTGTTGACCAGAATGTCCACACCACCAAAGGTCTTGGTGGCGAATTGCACCATGTCGTCAATCTCAGCAGGCTTGCTCATGTCGGCCCCGTGGTAGGCGACTTTCACACCCAGAGCGGCGACTTCAGCCTTAGGGCCTTCGGAATCGCCAAAACCGTTGAGCACGATGTTGGCGCCTTGCGCCGCCAGGGCTTTCGCAATTCCCAGCCCAATGCCGCTTGTGGAGCCGGTAACGAGGGCAGTTTTACCTTTCAACATGGGAGATTCCTTCTAAGTAGAGATGTGGTTTGAATTAGGATAAGCGATTATCAAACACAGAGCTTTTGCATGGCTGACCCGACGTTGAACTTCGTTACCTGCCCCCACACTGACAAGGGCGCGCACCAAATGGCGTATTGGCTATGGGGTGATGAGAACGCGGCGCATACCGTTTTGTGCGTGCATGGGTTGACGCGCCAGGGGCGAGACTTTGATGTGCTGGCCCGGACACTTCTGGAGCGCGCACCGGGCCCCATTCGCGTGATCTGCCCCGATGTGGTCGGCCGCGGCGGGAGCGACTGGTTGGTTGACCCTCAGTCGTACGCCATCCCCCATTACGTGGGCGATATGTTGGCGTTGCTAGCCAAACTTAAACCTCAAACGCTGGATTGGGTGGGCACAAGCATGGGTGGGTTGATTGGCATTGCCGTGTGTGTTCATGCACAGGTTGTGGGTGCGAGCGTGCGTCGTCTGGTGCTCAATGACGTGGGGCCGGTGCTGGAGTGGGAATCCCTGCTGCGCATTGGCACTTACCTTGGACGGGATATGCATTTTGACTCTTTGCAGCAGGCGGCTGATGCGTTGGCCATCATTGCCAGCAGTTTTGGGCCGCACACGCCAGCGCAATGGCTGGAGTTGACACGCCACATGGTCAAGCCTGACCCCGCGGGCGGCGTACTTCTGCATTACGACCCGGCAATCGCCTTGCCTTTTCAGGAGATAACCCAGGAAGTGGCTTTGCAAGGGGAAGCGGCGATCTGGGGTTTGTACGACGCCATCACCGCGCAAACGCTGTTGGTGCGCGGCGCGGATTCCGATCTGCTATCCCGCGAGACTGCCGCTCAGATGACACAACGGGGCCCTAAAGCGCGCCTTGTAGAGTTTGCCGGTGTGGGTCATGCGCCCACTTTTGTGGCTGCTGATCAGGTTGATACCGTGGCCTCATTTTTGCTTGACTGATCGCATCACACATTCTCTGGTGCTCCCATGAAAAGTACTTCTGCCGAACATGGCAGTTTGGCCCCGCCACCGGTGATAGCCATTACAGCCCAAGGCCTGCCCGAACAGGCTGGGGCGTTGACGCGTGCACGCGCATTTGCTGAACCGTTATTGACCAGTGAGACGCTGGATACCGGTGAGAACATCCTGGCCCACGCCGATGCGGTGGCGGAGATCCTCAGGCGTATAGGAGGCTCGGAAGCGATGCAGGCGGCCTGCTATCTGGTCTATGCCTGCGACCACCTGAACAAGCCCAATGAGGTGATCTCCAAGGCTTTTGGTGCCAGCTTTGCTAATTTGGCGATGGAAACCACCAAGCTGGTGCGTGTGCAGCGCATGGCCCGCATTGCGCAGAATTCCGCGTCGCACGCGGGAGGCAACGCTCCCATGGCTCAAACGGCGGCTGCGCAGACCGAGAGCGTGCGCAAGATGCTGCTGGCCTTTTCGCGCGATTTGCGTGTGGTCATGTTACGTCTGGCTTCGCGTTTGCAGACCTTGCGCTTCTTCGCCGCCAGCAAGTTGCAGGTGCCGCCCGGCTTGGCCAAAGAGTCACTGCAGGTTTTTGCGCCTCTTGCCAATCGCCTGGGTATTTGGGAAATCAAGTGGGAACTGGAGGACTTGTCCTTCCGTTTTCTGGAGCCCGATACCTATCGCCAGATTGCCAACCTGCTCGATGAAAAGCGGATCGAGCGCGAAGCGTCGGTAGAGGCACTTCGACTTCAAATGGTGGAAGACTTGGCAGCTCAGGGCGTCGTCGCCAAAGTGCAGGGTCGCCCCAAACACATTTACAGCATTGTCAAAAAGATGCGCGGCAAGTCGCTTGGTTTTGATCAGGTGTATGACATCCGCGCGCTGCGCATTGTGGTGCCCACGGTGCCCGACTGTTACGCAGCACTGGCCTGGGTACATAGCCATTTCACCCCCCTGAGCGAAGAGTTTGACGATTACATAGCGCGCCCAAAATCCAACGGCTATCAATCTTTGCACACGGTGGTGCGTGATCAAAGCGGCAAGCCGATTGAGGTGCAACTGCGCACCCAGGCCATGCACGACCACGCGGAAACGGGTGTCGCTGCGCATTGGGCCTACAAAGAGGCGGGCACCAAGGGCTATGCAGGCGTGTCTGCTAGCAGCGAGTACGACGCCAAGATTGCCGTTTTGCGCCAGTTGTTGGCCTGGGAGCGCGACCTTGCCGGCCCCGGAGAAGGCGGGCAGGGTGGCGCGGCACAGGATGCGCCCGTGCTGGATGACCGGATTTATGTGCTGACGCCGGATGCGGCCGTGGTCGAGTTGCCCAAAGGCGCAACCGCCGTGGACTTTGCCTATAGCGTGCACACCAGCCTGGGCCATCGCTGCCGTGGTGCCCGGATTGACGGTCAGATGGTGCCGCTCAACACCCCATTGAAGAATGGCCAGACGGTGGAGGTCACCACGGCCAAAGAAGGTGGTCCTTCACGAGATTGGTTGAATCCGGAATTGGGCTTTCTGGCCAGTCATCGCGCCCGCTCCAAAGTGCGTGCCTGGTTCAATGCGCTAGCAATGGGCGAGACGCTTTCCAAGGGCCGTGAGGCGGTGGAAAAGTTGCTCCAGCGCGAAGGCAAGACGGCGATAAAACTGGACGATATGGCGGCGCAGTTGGGCTTTAACTCGGCAGATGATTTGTTTGAGGTGGTGGGCAAGGACGAGTTCTCCTTGCGCAATATCGAAATCCTGCTACGGCCGCCTGAACCTGCGCCTGACCAGAACGAGGTGCCGCAACTGAAAAAGCCCAGCACCGCGCGAGCTGGTGGTAAGGGTGGTGTTCTGGTGGTCGGCGTGGATTCATTGATGACCCAACTGGCCAATTGTTGCAAGCCTGCGCCACCTGACTTGATCACCGGCTTCGTGACGCGCGGCAAGGGAGTGGCCGTGCATCGCTCCGACTGCTCGAACTTGCGGAACATGATTCAGCGCAGTGGGGACCGCTGTATTGATGTCGCTTGGAACAACGCGCCTGGCAAGGACGGCAGTGTGTACCCCGTGGATGTGACGATCGAAGCCCATGACCGCCAAGGGTTGCTGCGTGATATTTCCGAGGTGTTTACCAAAGAGAAGATGAATGTGATCGGCGTGCAGACGCAGTCGATCAAAGGCACGGCTTGGATGACGTTTACCGTCGAGGTATCGGAGTCCGGGCGACTGGCCAAGGTGTTGGGAATCGTGGGTGAGTTGGCGGGGGTCCGGTCGGCGCGACGGCGCTGATTTATTTACTCCGCTATCTTTTTTACTCCC
>CAIQYP010000313.1 GCA_903876045.1 uncultured beta proteobacterium
CAGGAAGGTCGCATAATATTCATGACCACCGACCCAAACCTGCAACTGAGTTCGGGACATCGCCCCTCCCAGGCTATTTAGTTGTGCGTACAGCGCGTCGATACTACGCTTACGTAAAAGATAGTCAACCTGACCAGTGCATATATTTCGGCAGTCCGTTAGCAACGCAATGACTGTTTTCAATACATTCCATTGATGTTTTTTGGTGTAATCCCGAAATAGGTATTGACGGATTTTGGGATGGATTGCCGGGCGTCAAGTGCCAGCCCGGAGAGCCGCTTTAAGGCGACCAGTTCGAAATCCTATGCATCCGCTTACAGCCTGTTCTTGCCCGTCCACCTCAACGTCGACTGATTTTCAAAACTGCGCGGCTGCATTGGAGCGCCGGCAATTTCAGTGACACAGCGAGGCCGTCTGACAGCGCGCTTTGAATTAGTTATGTCGCGTATTCCAGGCCATGTTTTTTCCGGAATTGGTCTAAACAGAATGTCAAAATTAAGCCGCAGCGCGCAATGGCACGCCCGCCAGTTCCGGTTGCAACTGCAAACGGTCTAACCCACTGAAGCAAACAAAGCGCTTATTGGTCGCGCGGCCAATCGCACACAGTCCCAACTTCTGCGCCACGGCGTGGCCCATCTGGGTCATGCCGCTGCGCGACACCGCAACCGCAATACCCATTTGAGCGGCCTTGATTACCATCTCGCTGGTCAGGCGACCGGTGGTGTAAAGCACCTTGCCCACACTTGACTTGCCGTTCAGGGCCATCCAGCCGGCGATGGTGTCGATCGCGTTGTGGCGACCCACGTCTTCCACAAACAGCAGCAATTCTTCACCGGCAAACAGCGCGCAGCCATGCACGGAGCCGGCAGTCTTGTAGACGCTTTGCTGCAAGCGGATGGCGTTGACTACGGCGTAAAGCTCGGCCTGTGTAATGCGGGTGTCGGGCAGTGTGAGTTGATCCACGCCGTCCATCATGTCGCCAAACACGCTGCCCTGGCCGCAGCCCGTGGTGACCACGCGACGTGCCGTCTTTTGCGCCAGATCGGCAATACCGCTGCGCGTCTTGACTGCGGCAGCACCGACTTCCCAATCCACGGTGACGGACTCGATGTCTTCAAAACTACTGACCAGGCGTTGGTTGAGCAGATAGCCCAGCACCAGCCACTCGGGCCTGGCACCCAGGGTCATGAGTGTGATGAGTTCGCGCTTGTCCACATAGACGGTGAGCGCACGCTCTGAGGGAATAGCCAGTTGGTATTTCTCTCCGAACTCGTTCATCACCTCCACCGGGTGGGTAAGCGGCGCGCTGGCATGCGTCAGAACCAAAGACGGATGGTTCTGGGTGTTACTCACGATGGGTTCCATGCCGCTATACCGCTATGCCGCCAGCGCCGCTGTACCGTAGCCCGCCACAAAGGTAGGAGTGCCACCGCGACGAATCGCCACGGCGCAGTACTTGAACTCGGGGATTTTTCCAAACGGATCGAGCGCTGCATTGGTCATCAAATTGGCCGCTGCTTCGTAATAGGCAAAGGGGATGAACACCGCACCGCGCGGGGTGCCGTCATCGCGCCGCACGTGAATGGCGACTTCGCCACGGCGTGACTGCACCGTCACCACATCGCCCGCTTCCAGCCCCATGGCCGCCAGATCTTCGCCGCACATGGAGGCCGTGGCCATCGGCTCAATCGCGTCCAGCACCACGGCGCGGCGCGTCATGCTGCCGGTGTGCCAGTGCTCCAGTTGGCGCCCGGTGATCAGCACGAACGGGTAGTCGGCATCGGGCCGCTCGTCGGCGGGGATGATGTCGGCCGGTACCAAATTCACGCGGCCATCCACCGTTGCAAACTTGTCGATAAACACCGTGGGCGAGCCGGGGTCTTCGGCGCTCAGGCAGGGATAAGTGACGCTGGACTCTCGCTGTAGCCGCTCCCAGGTGATGCCGGAAATGGCGGTGTGCATAGCCTGGCGCATCTCTTCATACACGGCAGCGACGCCATCGAATTCACCGGCATAGTTCCAGTTCAAACCCATGCGCGTGGCGATCTGCTGGATGATCCACAAATCAGGTTTGGCCTGGCCCGGCGCGTCCAGCGCCTGCTTGCCAAGTTGCACCATGCGGTCGGTGTTGCTGACGGTGCCGCTTTTCTCTGGCCAGGCCGTAGCGGGCAGCACCACATCGGCAAGCCAGGCAGTTTCGGTCATGAAGATGTCTTGCACCACCATGTGCTCGAGTGACGCCAGCGCGTGGCGCGCGTGGTTCAGGTCGGGGTCGCTCATGGCCGGGTTCTCGCCCATGATGTACATGCCGCGAAT
Organism: uncultured beta proteobacterium; assembly: GCA_903876045.1. Taxonomy (GTDB): domain Bacteria; phylum Pseudomonadota; class Gammaproteobacteria; order Burkholderiales; family Burkholderiaceae_C; genus Allorhodoferax. The sequence continues at coordinate 2,317 of CAIQYP010000313.1, forward strand.
CTTGTGCGGATCGCTGTCATCAGCCAGCGCCTTGTGCATGATTTCGACCACGGTGTAGCCGGGCTTGTCATCCAACGGGGTGTCCCAGAATTTCTCAAACCAGGCGTGGGCATCTTTGTTGGTGACGCGCTGGTAGTTGGGGAACATCATGGGAATCAGACCTGCGTCCGACGCGCCCTGCACATTATTCTGGCCGCGCAGCGGATGCAGACCGGAGCCCGGCTTGCCGATCTGGCCGGTGACAGTGACCAGCGCAATCAGACAACGTGCGTTGTCGGTGCCGTGCACGTGTTGGCTGACACCCATGCCCCACAGAACCATGGCGCTCTTGGCCTTGGCAAAGGCCCGTGCCACTTCACGCAGTTTCTGCGCCGGGATGCCGCAAATCGGCTCCATGGCTTCGGGGCTGTATCCCTTGACGTTCTCGCGCAGGGCTTCGTAATTGTTGGCGCGCTTGGCAATGAAGTCCTGATCGGCCAGGCCCTCTTCGATCACGGTGTGGATCATCGCGTTAAGCATGGCCACATCGGTATCGGGCTTGAACTGCAGCGTGCGCCAAGCGTGTTTGCCGATGTCAGTAATACGCGGGTCAGCCAGCACAATCTTGGCGCCCAGCTTGGACGCGTTCTTCATCCAGGTGGCGGCCACCGGGTGATTCGCCGTGGGGTTGGAGCCGATCACAAAGATCATCTCCGAATGCTGCACGTCGTTGACCTGGTTGCTCACTGCACCTGAGCCCACGCCTTCAAGCAGGGCTGCCACGCTGGAGGCATGGCACAGGCGTGTGCAATGGTCGACGTTGTTGCTACCAAAGCCGGTACGCACCAGCTTCTGGAATAAATAGGCTTCTTCGTTGCTGCCCTTGGCCGAGCCAAAACCGGCTAGCGCCTTCTTGCCATGGGTGTCGCGCAGGCGTTTGAGTGTGCCGGCGGAATACGACAACGCTTCTTCCCAGGTCGCCTCGCGAAACACCTCGGACCAGTCCGCGCTGTCACGGTTCAAGTTCTGCAGCAACGCTGGGTCTTTAGCGACGCCAGCCTTGCGAATCAGCGGCACGGTCAGGCGTTGCGGGCTGGCCGCGTAGTCAAAGCCAAAGCGTCCTTTGACGCACAAGCGGTTGTGGTTGGCGGGGCCATCGCGCCCATCGACACTGACGATTTTGTTGTCCTTGACGTTGTAGGTCAGCAGGCAACCGACACCGCAGAACGGGCAAACTGAGTCAACCTTTTTATCCACAACTTGAGAGCCAATTTGCGTTTTTGGCATCAGCGCGCCCGTCGGGCAAGCCTGCACGCATTCTCCGCAAGCGACGCAAGTACTGTCGCCCATCGGGTCATTCAAATCAAACACAATTTCACTGTGCGATCCACGCAAGGCATAGCCGATGACATCGTTCACTTGTTCTTCACGGCACGCACGCACGCAACGGTTGCACTGGATGCAGGCATCCAGGTTGACGGCCATGGCGGGATGCGAAACGTCGGCTTTAGGTTGATCGCGACGCAGCGCCTTCAATTCAGGGCGCACGGTTACGCCCATGCGGTCAGCCCACAAGCTGAGTTCTCCGTGTTGTCCAGCTTTTGTCTCGTCAGGCGCTGGCACGCCCAAACTCGCTGCGGCGGGGGATACGCCGGGCGACGATTTGCGCTCGCGCCATGAGGAGTCCGGCGTATCCCC
>CAIQYP010000314.1 GCA_903876045.1 uncultured beta proteobacterium
GGCATAGCCTCCGCCGCCCCACTCGAAGACACCACGCTGGCCTTGTGGAACCGCAACCAGAGTATTCTCGCCACCGGCTACTTCCTGGTGGGCCGCGAAGCCTTCCGCCTGATGAAGGCGCAAGGCGTGGGCGGCTCCATGATTTTTATTGCCAGCAAGAACGGCATGGTCGCCAGCAACCAGGCCGTGGCCTATTGCGCTGCCAAGGCCGCCGAAATTCAGCTCTCGCGCAGCTTCGCTTTGGAAGGTGCACCGCTGGGCATACGCTGCAATGTGGTGAACCCCGATGCCGTCATACGTGGCAGCAAAATCTGGACCGGCACCTGGAGCCAGGAGCGCGCCGCCGCCAACAAGGTTGACGAGCAAGACCTGGAAGCCTTTTACCGTGACCGCTCCATGCTCAAGCGCAGCGTGTTCCCGGAGGACATTGCCGAGGCCACCTACTTCTTCGCCGCCGAACACCTGAGTGCCAAGAGCACCGGCAATATTCTCAACGTCGATGCTGGCAACCTCGCCGCTTTTACACGTTAAGCCACGCGCAGCTGTCGCCAACCCACGCACACGAGACCACACCATGTCACTGATTTCCAAAGACCAGATCCAGGCGCACAACGCCTCGGTCAAACGTCACGCCGACACCGATTACGAATACCTGGGTGAGCAACTGGCACGCCGCAATATCGACATCGACAGCATCAAGCAGCAGGTGGCTGCCTTTGGTGTGGCCATCCCCAGTTGGGGCGTGGGCACGGGCGGTACGCGCTTTGCGCGCTTCCCCGGAACCGGCGAACCACGCAACGTGTTTGACAAGATGCAGGACTGCGGCGTGATCCAACAGTTGGCACGCGCCACGCCCACCGTATCGCTGCACATCCCATGGGACAAATGTTCTGACTGGAGCGAGCTGCAGCAGCAGGCCGCCAGCTACGGCCTGGGCTTTGATGCGATGAATTCCAACACCTTCTCCGACCAGAAGGACCAAGCCCACAGCTACAAGTTTGGCAGCCTGACGCACGCGGATGCCGCAACACGCGCCCAGGCCGTGGCCCACAACATCGACTGCATCGAGATCGGCAAAAAGTTGGGCAGTAAGGCGCTCACCGTGTGGGTGGGTGATGGCAGCAACTTCCCCGGCCAGCAGCACTTCCGCCGCGCCTTTGACCGCTATCTGGAAAGCACACGCGAGATCTACGCTGCCTTGCCCGGCGACTGGCGCATGTTTCTGGAACACAAGATTTGTGAACCGGCGTTTTACAGCACCGTGATTCAAGACTGGGGCAGCAGCTTCATGGCCGCTAGTGCGCTTGGCCCCAAGGCGCAGTGTCTGGTGGACCTGGGCCACCATGCGCCCAACGTCAACATCGAGATGATCGTGGCGCGCCTGATTACTGCGGGCAAGCTGGCCGGCTTCCACTTCAACGACAGCAAGTACGGCGACGACGATCTGGATGCTGGCAGCGTGGCACCCTACCGCCTGTTCCTGGTGTTCAACGAACTGGTGTCGGCTGCCCACGAGCAGGTGACAGGCTTCAACCCCGCCTACATGCTGGACCAGAGCCACAACGTCACTGACCCGATTGAGAGCCTGATGACCAGCGCCGCACAAGTGCAGCAAAGCTATGCCCAGGCCCTGCTGGTGGACCGCGCCGAGCTTGACGCGGCGCAACTCGCCAACGACGCCCTGATGGCCACCCGTGCGCTGAAGCGCGGCTTTGAGACCAACGTCACCCCCATCCTGCAGCGCGTGCGCGCTGAGGCCGGTGGCGCGATTGATCCCGTGGGCGCCTACCGCGCCAGCGGATACCGCCAGCAGGTTGCCAAGGACCGCCCGGCGGTCGCAGGTGGCGCCGGCGGCATTGTTTAAGGGCACTTGCGTGAGCAAAACCCCAACCCCATCGAGTCCTTTGCAGTTGCTCTTCGCAACTGCAGGTATCGAGACCGGCCAAGTACTGTTGAAGTAACCGGGCCTTTTTTTCCAGTAACAACATCCAGGAGACATTTATGAAGAAACAACTCAAGACACTGTTGGCCGTCGCTCTGAGCGCCGCACTGGTCAGCCCCGTGCTGGCCGCCGACAAGATTGCACTGGTCGTAAAGAGCCTGGGCAATGGCTTCTTTGACGCCGCCAACCAGGGTGCGCAGGAAGCGGCCAAGGAATTGAAAAACGTCGAGGTGATTTACACCGGCCCGGCCAAGGCCACGGCCGAAGGTCAGATCGAAATCGTGAATTCGCTGATCGCCCAAAAGGTGCAGGCCATCGTGATTTCTGCCAACGACCCTGACGCCCTGGCGCCCAGCTTGAAGCGCGCCATGGAACGCGGCATCAAGGTCATCTCGTTTGACTCCGGCGTGCGCAAAGACGGCCGCATGATGCACCTGAACCCCTCCAGCAATCCGCTGATCGGCAAGAAGCTGGTCACCATGACCCAAGAGGCGATCGGCAACACCGGCGAGATTGCCATCCTGTCGGCCACGGCCCAGGCCACCAACCAGAACATCTGGATCGATGAAGCCAAGAAGGTCCTGGCCGAGCCCGCCTACAAGGGTCTGAAGCTGGTCAGCGTGGTCTACGGTGACGACCAGACCGACAAGAGCTACCGCGAAGCACAAGGCCTGTTCAAGAGCTACCCCAATCTGAAAGCCATCATTGCCCCGACAACCGTCGGTGTGGCCGCTGCCGCCAAAGCGGTGCAGGATGAAAAAATGGTCGGCAAGATTTTTGTCACCGGCCTGGGTCTACCTTCCGAAATGGCCGGCCACGTGAAGAGCGGCGCGGTCAAATCCTTTGCGATCTGGAACCCGATTGATCTGGGCTATTCGTCCATCATTGCCGCCAGCCAGTTCATCTCTGGCAAGGTGACGGGCAAAGCCGGTGACAAGGTGTCATTGGGACGTGTCGGTACGGTCACGCTGGACGCCAACGGCGAAGCCGCCATGTCCGATCCGTTCACCTATGACGCGACCAACGTCGAGAAGTTCGCCAAGTTCTTCTGATGGTCTGAATGGTTCTGCGTGTGATGTGTCTGTTTGCAGGGCACGCGGGGACTTAAGACACTTCTTGACGCAGGCCGACGTGGTACTCAGCTCCGCGGCTGTCCCCCGCCCCCCGCGGGGCTCCTCCTTTATGCCGCTGCGCTGAGCACCACGCCGTCCTGCGTCGGCCTAGTTGGTTGAGATGGTTGCGCCAGGAATGCACGGCGCCTTGGCAGTGGTTGTTCATGCAGTCGGTATCCAGTCATTCAGCGCCCACCGTGCAGGCTGACTATGACAACGGGGTGGATGGTGCAGTGAGGTAAAGGAGGAGCCCGCTTAAGCGGGCGGGGGACACGAACGGAACC
>CAIQYP010000315.1 GCA_903876045.1 uncultured beta proteobacterium
ACTGCGTGAGCAAGTGGCTGCACTGGCTGTCAAGGGTGCCGAGCAGATTCTCCGCAAGGAAGTCAATGCCGGTGTCCATGCGGACTTGCTGGGCCGTTTGAAGACCGAGCTGTAAGAGGACACCATGGCTGAACTCGCCACTATTGCAAGACCCTATGCCGAAGCCCTTTATAAGGCTTCTGCGGGTGACTTGGCTGCGGTAAGCGCCTGGGTCGATGAGTTGGCTGCTATTGCCGGTAACGCACAGTTGCTGCAATACGCTGACAGTCCCAAGGTGAGCTCTGCTCAGGTTTTTGACCTGATCACAAGCGTGGCGAAATCAGTTCTGGGCGACCATGCCAAGAACTTTTTACGCACCGTGATCGACAACAGCCGCCTCGGTGCTTTGCCTGAGATTGCTGCACAGTTCCGGGCATTGAAAAATGCCCAGAGCGGATCTTCGGATGCGGTGGTGTTCAGCGCATTTCCGATAGACCAGGCTGCACTGGCTGACGTAGCTGCAACGCTCGAAAAGCGTTTTGCCCGCAAGCTCAATGTGTCTGTTGAATTGCAGCCCGATTTGATCGGTGGCATTCGTGTCGTGGTGGGTGACGAGGTTCTTGATACATCTGTCAAGGCACGTCTGGAACAAATGAAAGTGGCTCTGACAGCTTGAGGCCTAAGGCCCAAACTGCAGCCCTAACTAAAGAAAGAAGGAAAGAGTCATGCAACTCAATCCCGCAGAAATCTCTGAATTGATCAAGAGCCGTATTGAAGGACTGTCCGCAAGCGCTGACATCCGCAATCAGGGCACCGTGGTGTCGGTGACCGACGGTATCTGCCGCATTCACGGTCTGTCTGACGTGATGCAGGGCGAAATGCTTGAAGTCCCCGCTGGCAGCGATGGCTTGCCAACGTACGGATTGGCACTGAACCTTGAGCGTGACTCTGTTGGTTCCGTGATTCTGGGCGAATACGAACACATTTCCGAAGGCGATACCGTTAAATGCACGGGTCGTATTCTGGAAGTGCCCGTGGGCCCCGAGCTCAAAGGCCGCGTGGTTAACGCTCTGGGCCAGCCTATCGACGGCAAGGGTCCAATCAACGCCAAGATGACCGACGTGATTGAAAAAGTCGCTCCCGGTGTGATCGCACGTGAATCCGTTAGCCAACCCATGCAGACCGGCCTGAAGTCGATTGACTCTATGGTTCCCGTCGGCCGCGGCCAACGCGAACTGATCATTGGTGACCGTCAGACGGGCAAGACTGCCGTTGCTATTGACGCCATCATCAACCAGCGCGGTCAAAACATGACTTGCGTGTATGTTGCGATCGGTCAGAAAGCTTCTTCAGTCAAGAACGTGGTGCGCGCGCTGGAGCAAGCTGGTGCCATGGAATACACCATCGTGGTGGCTGCTACGGCTTCTGAATCGGCTGCCATGCAGTTCGTTTCGGCCTACTCCGGCTGCACCATGGGCGAGTACTTCCGCGATCGCGGTGAAGACGCTCTGATTGTGTATGACGACCTGTCCAAGCAAGCTGTTGCTTACCGTCAGGTATCGTTGCTGCTGCGCCGTCCTCCAGGTCGTGAAGCGTACCCTGGCGACGTGTTTTATCTCCACAGCCGCTTGCTCGAACGCGCTGCACGCGTGAATGCCAAGTACGTAGAAGATTTCACCAAGGGCGCCGTAAAGGGCAAGACCGGTTCTTTGACCGCTCTGCCAATCATCGAAACCCAAGCGGGTGACGTGTCTGCCTTCGTTCCGACCAACGTGATCTCGATTACAGACGGCCAGATCTTTTTGGAAACCAGCCTGTTCAACGCCGGTATCCGTCCTGCTATTAACGCTGGTATCTCTGTGTCTCGCGTGGGTGGAGCTGCTCAGACCAAGCTGGTGAAGGGCCAGTCCGGCGGTATCCGTAACGACTTGGCTCAGTACCGTGAATTGGCTGCGTTTGCGCAGTTCGCCTCTGACCTGGACGAAGCTACCCGCAAGCAGCTTGACCGTGGTGCCCGCGTGACCGAATTGCTCAAGCAAAAGCAATACAGCCCGTTGTCCATCAGCATGATGAGCGCGTCTCTGTTTGCCGTGAACAAGGGTTTCATGGACGACATCGACGTCAAGAAGATTCTGGCGTTCGAGTCCGGTCTGCATTCTTACCTCAAAGACAAGCATGCAGCCTTGTTGGCCAAGGTGGAGTCCACCCAGGCGCTGGACAAGGAAGCTGAAGCTGAGTTGACTGCCGCCGTGGCTGCTTTCAAAAAATCTTTTGCTTGATTTCCACCTGATCACAAGGAGCCACTGATGGCAGCAGGTAAGGAACTACGCACCAAGATCAAATCGGTGGAAAACACCAAGAAGATCACCAAGGCCATGGA
>CAIQYP010000316.1 GCA_903876045.1 uncultured beta proteobacterium
AGACTGGAGCCTTACCCGCGAATGCCATCAGGGCCAGCAGGAATACAAACCTGCATCTTTAACAGGCCGTATGTAAGACTGCAAACCCTTTGAAACTTCACGCCGCTAAATCTTGCTTTCCTGGAGACGTCCATGTAAGACCATCCTTAGCGGAACACCAGAACCGGGATCTTTGTGTGGGTTAACACCTTGTGGGTTTCGCCGCCCATAATCAGCGCGCGCACGCCCCGGCGACCATGCGACGCCTGAAAGATTATGTCGCACCCACGCTCCTGTGCAGTGTTCACAATTTCTTCGTACGGATGATCACTGCTGCAATGCACCAGTGAGTATTCCACCCCGGCTTTTTCTGCGGCATCTTTGAAGACGGCCAGATTGCGATCGGCCTGTGCCTTCATGTCCTTGACGTGCTGCTCTTCAGTGTCATCGACCTGCGAAACCTCGTAGGCAACGTAGTGGTACGGTACCGTGACCGTCATGCCGGTGATTTTGGCATTGCTCTCTTTGGCAAACGATACGCCGTTGACAACGGCGATATTCGAGAGCTCAGAGCCATCGGTTGGTATCAAGATGTGTTTGAACATGGCATTCCCCTTCAACTTCCGTTGCGGAAGCCAACCAGGCAATGCGGACTGTGCCGCTACAGTCCGCGTCAGAACAGACATCGGACTTCCGAAACAACGTCTGTCTGATCGCCCCGGCACGAGAGACTCCAAGCAGAGTCGTTAGGCAATGGAGCATTCTCGGACGAGTTCCGGCCGATGGCAAGAGCTGACAGAGCTGAACTACCCTGAGCGGTCAATTCGGAGGGAACAGAAGGCTTGGTTTAGACCGCGGGGGACAACTGGTAAATGGTGCGAACAGTATGGGCGACAGACAGGATGTGGGTGCCGCGACGCTGCAATTCATCGGCACATAATTGAGGTCCAACTGCAGCTGCGAATGCCGACTTTGAGGCTGGCAATTTGACCAATCCAAGGACTCTTGTGTGCCTGGAACCGAAGTTCAGCGAGATGAAGGTCTTGCGACCTGCCATCTGGCGGGAGTAGACTGACAGCGGAAATTGAGGTTTCTGACTTGATCGCTCCCAATCGGTCACTCACCTCATGCCGTCAGCCGTCAGCCGTCAGCCGTCAGCGAAATAGGATCTACTCGCTAGACAGCAATCATGTGGCTTTCATAAGTCGCGACGTATTTAAGCGACGGCAGGATTAGCGCGGAGTGAAAGCCAAACACCAGCCGTTAGGCGATACGACGCCGTCCACAATGGAGCACATTCCATTGCCGTCGGCCGAGGTCGAATACATCTTGCAACTCGCACAGTTTTTGCCGTCTTTTGGTTTTTCCTGATAGTAAAAGTCGTGTTTGTCGGCCTTTGAACTTGCCAACACATTGTTCTTTGAGACCACGCTGCCGATACTCGATCCGATCACAATCGTCCTTGCGAGCACCAGGCATTGTCGACGGGAAATTTTCTGTTTTAGGTAGGACATGGTATAGCCTCCATTGCGTATAAATTATCCAATTTCGAGTTTGCTAAAACATGAACCATGCCAGTAAATACAATGAGTTGTTGTCGCTGGCGTTGCGGCCGTAACCGTCGTAGTTGTCTTTGGCGCCATTGAACTTTTCATACGCTGTGTACTGCAAAGTAAAGCGACGATCGCGCCATGGAAGCCAATTGAGTTCAAGTATGTAAGCCTCACTGTCCGGGCTGCCATTGGCACTGCCACTAACTGGCACCGGTCCACCGTACATGGCCATATTTGTGTCACCACTAATGCGTTGGTAGCCCACGCTAACACCGTAGCGGGTTTGGTAGTAATAGGTCAATTTGGCCGTATCTACTGACAAGTGGCTACTTTCGCTGTCAGAAGCAAGCTTTGCAAAACTGCCTTTCAGATTTTGTGTTTCGCGAATGCTGGACCATTGCAAACTGATGCGGTGCTGGTCTGTCACATACTGGTATTGCGCGTCAATGCCTACGTCATTGAATTGGTCAGTGGCGCCGTTTGGATCCATAGGATCAGGGTACTTGTTGGCGTTCATGCCAAACGTTCCCAGCATGGCGGACTGGGTTCCCTCCTGCCATTCATGCTGCAACGCGAAGCGCCAGTAGGGCGCGGTATCCTGCAAAACTGCAGCCTCTTCGCGGGGCACACCGTCACGGAGGATATTAAATATCCCATCGGCGGTAACATAAGCTCCAATCTCTGCATACAAGGTCTTGTTCCACAGGGAGTAGGCGGTAAGCCCCGCTACTTGCTGACCTAAACCTTCCTGAATTAGCGTGGAAGCTGCTGGAGATGGCGCAACGCTGGAACTGGCAAATGGAAAGCCCCATACCGGAGTCGTGTTGTATATGTCTGATACGGTGGGGTTGTTATTCAGGCTGAAGCCATAGGCCACGTTTAGCTTGTCAGACTTGTATGAGTTGGCGTATCGCAGGTCTACATTGTCGATTTGTCCCTTGTCTGCCAACCCGTCGTAGCTGTACTGAATAAAGCTCCCAACGTGCTCAGCCAATCGGCCCGCC
>CAIQYP010000317.1 GCA_903876045.1 uncultured beta proteobacterium
CCCACTGATTCTTGAACCGAGAGCAAGGAGAAATTAGCCTAAAAAGCCAGCCCAAGCACCCACCCCAAACCCCATAATCTGAGCGTCCTGCCTGGAGCAGTTTGGGTGGCCATAAGTGGAGCAGTTTGGGGTGGCCTTCGAGGTGCGCCGTTGAGTGTGCGCATGGCAAGTCGGCGGTTTTTTTCAAATCTTCTTCGACTTGCAATGACGTCGGAGCCCGAACACCCACACACACGCCGCTGATAGAAATGTACGGAAACTTTAAATACCAGCAACTGCGAAATGTTGGCATCTCTCAGGAGAAGGCCCTGCAGATGGCCGCATTTGTCAAAATATCCTCGTTCGAGGAAGGACAAGTTATTTGGTCCAAGGGCTCCAAGATTGATGCATGGAGATTCATCATTACTGGCATGGTCGCTGCTTCCTTGGAATCGTCACGCGGTCTACCAATGCCGATCAGCATTTATGGGGAGGGCTCCTGGTTTGGGGAGCAGTCCATCATTAATAGAAAAACCAGTTATGCCGACTTCGTCTGCCTGTCTTCAACCGAAGTTATGAGTGTTTCGAGTGATATCGTGCTGGAACTCATGGAGACGCAAGCCCCATTTGCTCTTTACCTGACAAGGCTTATGGCTTGGAGAGTTCAAAAAACCTCTGAAATGCTAATGCTGATGAAGTTCGGCAACCCATGCCTGCGTGTTGTGATGGGTTTATCCCAGTTTGCAGAAGCTCTTTTCTACCACTCGGACCGGCCACCTACGATTTGCTTTGGTCAGGGCGTCGAGATTCCAGTCAAACAAAAGCTTTTAGCTGATTTGTGTGGTGTTTCGCGAACCATCTTTTCTGAATATGTTCAGAAGCTAGCTGCAGAAGGTTGGTTGACTATCTCGTACGGGAAGCTTGAAATTCTGTCGCTACCCAATTGGAATAAGTTCTCCAACAAGCAGCGTGAACGACAATTTAACGATCTAAACCCCTCTTTTGAAGAACTGCTCAAAGAGCTAAAGGGCGAAACGGTTTAACGGTTATGGCCGCCGAATAACGCCTGCCGTACCTTGTTGAACCGGCACAGTTTCAAGCGCGTTTTCTTCCACGTAATCATTAATAAGTCGAATACAGTGGGTTACCACGGCATCGTCAAAATGCCGACGCTGGCTCTTTAGCAGTTCGCTAATCCTTTTCAAAAAATCAATGGTCTCCTCTGACTCGAGGATCAATGACTTGGTTGATTGCGTTTTTGTCTGCATCGCTTCTCTTCTTTAAAGTTCACAAAAGGGCTGCAACTGAGCCACAGCATGCAGCTTCGTTCGCAATGCGAATTTGCCCTGCCTCTTTTGTTCACTGCTGAACAGAAACGTAAATATTCTTCTTGACGCGATCGATCGCTGCCAAACAGATTTAACAGCTGCGCAAGGACGGGTACCGAGTTGCGTGCACCCGCCCTAGAAGGCCCTAAAACGGTTATCCGGAACTTTTTTTGTAAATATCTTCGATGTGTGTGAGTGAGAAGTTGGTTTTACCATGGCCTTCAAAGTCACACTATGTCCATAAGTGCAGCTTTTTAGCCTCCCAAAGGACTTCTATTTACATTTCCTACGACAGAGCTTGCATCGTATAGCGAGTCAGTTTAGCGCACCAATGCAGACCCGGAGCTGCACGGGAAGGCCTACGAGGGTATAAATTCGATTGCTATTTATACCCGTAACCCACTTAGGCTGATTGGCTTTCAGACCAAACGGGGTTGGGCCTGACGCTTCTTGTTGTTGCGCATCGTCGGCCCTCCTTTTAGGTGGCTCACCGCCTCGCGGGTGGGAGGCCGGCAATACGATGCGGTCTAGGCGTCACGTTGCCGCACCACCCAAGGGCATCCTAATCGCAGGGCCTTGTGGCCCTGCTTTTTTACACAGCGAAATCATTATGTCGAGTGCGACCTGCCTTGCATGCACTCGTGGCGGGCTCTCCACTGCAGCCTTCGCAGCAGCCTCGTCCCCCACAATCAGCACCTGCGTTTGTGCTCTGGTGACGGCGGTGTAAATCAATGTACGGTCCAGCAACCTGTGCCCCGTGAGCGGCACGATAACGCGGGGCCATTGCGACCCCTGTGCCTTATGAACCGTAACGGCATACCCCAGTTCCAGGTCGTCCAGCATCGCCTCCACGAGGGGTCTGCGGACCCCGTCGTCCCAAAGTACCCATGCAAGCACGGGCTCAGGCTCAGGCTCCGTGCCGTCTTTCTCGGTCAGCATCTGAGGGACGTCCTCAATTTCCATGATGGTGCCGAGCGAGCCATTTTGCAGGCCACGGTCCCACATGTTGCGGGTGCAAAGCACTGGGTCCCCAAGGTGGAATGGCGTCAGCACCATCTGGTCGTGTTGCACGCTCCAAACCATCATCGACGGATTGCCTGCTGTGATGGCCGACTGACATAGTCCGTTGATAGTCTTGACACCGTCCCCGCCATTTTTGCGGGCTGACAAGATTTGTGTGTTGGCAGGGTCGAGGTTGTACAGGTCCAGAACCGTCTCGGCTATCAAGCTGGTACCTTCCGCCGTACGCCCGTCGCCACAAGGGATGAACGCGATGGCACCTGTTTCATCATTAGACAACTTTGGCCAGATACCCTTGCGGATGGAGACCGCTGCGACAGCGATGTCACCGCCGTACCGTTTGATGATTTTGAGTTCTGCCAAGGGAACGGCCGGAACCCGTATAAGCGCATGGAGAACCAGGCCTGGGCCCACAGGCATAAGCTGCTCGGGGTCGCCGGCCATCACGATGCGCACGTCAGTGCCGAGCAGCCCAACCAATCGGTACATCGTCACGATGTCCACCATGCTGGCTTCATCCACAACCACTACGCAGGGGCCAGAAAGCTCTTTCGCTGTTCGCAGGAAGTTGGCAATTGTGGAGGCGGCGCGGCCTGTGGCTTCTTGCATACGCTTTGCCGCACGGCCGGCCAAAGCCAATTGCACAACTTCAATCCCCGCTTGGTCATAGACCTTGTACAACGCTTTGAGCACCGTGGTCTTTCCGACGCCAGCTCCCCCCGTGATGAGCATGAATGACTTCTCGGAAGCAAGATGCACCGCCTGGCGTTGCTCAGCATTGAGCTCTATGCCCTCCTTGGCTTCGTAGACTTCCAGCACGGCATCGACCTCCGCAGGAGGCATCAATGGCGTCCCTGTGGCATCCAGTCGGTCCAACACTGCCTTGGCAACGTGGCGCTCCATGACCATGGCACCGAACGGCTGAACACCGTGATGTCCAACCACGAAGCTGCCATTGGTGAGCCCTTGGGCCAGTGCTGCCGGCACGAGGCTACGCCACCGAAACGTTTTGGTCTGCGAGCCCAAGACTGCCTGTAGGTAGTCCGTGAGGGTGGACGACAGCACCATGGTGTGCCCTGCCGCAAACACCCGGTAACAAGCTTCTTCAATAGCGCCCTGGAGACGCCGCGGGTCATCCAGCGCAACCCCAAAGTGACTCTGGGCCATGGCGTCTACCTGACGCCACGATGCGCAGAAGCTCAGCAATCGGTAGGGGTCTTCTTGAAGTCTTTCCGGAGTATCGCGTCCAAAGAATTGCAAGACCTTCTGGCCAATCTCCAGCTCAATGCCCTCGGCCTGTAGCCATTGCAAGGTACGGCTGTCGCCGTACTGAGCCCAAGCCTCAACGACCTGCATCGCGCTTTCCGGCGTAAGCACGGAAGCCAAAGCACCTATGTCGGAGGCATCAAGGGCATCGTATAGCTTGGCACCCAATGTGTCCCACAGCCGACGTGCTTTGACTTGACCAATGCCTACGAAGGCGGGGTTGCCCGCGATGAAAGACACGATGTGCTCACCCGAAGGACGCATCAGGACAGCCTTGGATGCGTCAATCTGCCATTCCGACACTCGGTAGCCATTAACGTCCAATCGCCGCTCTGCGGCCTCGCCAGACACCTTCCACCATTGCCCTGGCTGCACAAGGGCTTTCCCCAACGTAGGGCCGGACGCTTTCACAACGTAATACGCCGATGCGTCTTGGACGTTGCCCTTGTCGTCTATGGGCTTGCCAGTAAAGATGCAGCCACCGAACCCCCTTGGACTCTGGCTGCGAATAGCGGTGACCCGAAGGGCCTTTTCGAGCATCAACGCGGCACCCTGCCAGTCAGGGCCAAGGCCTCGCTCAGCATGGTGTGCTTTTCCAAGGACCGCTTGAGTTCCGCAACCTCAGCCTTCAAGCTTGCGTTGTCAGTTTCCAGCCGGCTATAACGCGCAGCGTCCATGGCGCCGCGCAGCTTGTCCGGCTCACGCATGAGTGGCTTTGCGGCTTCGTCCGCCGATTTCTCCACGACTGGGGGGAGGACCCCCCGCATGCGCAAGGCATCTTCCAGCCCACGCAAGGCTGCTTTGATGCGAGGGTTCTGGTCCAGTGCGGATTTGGCAAATCCGCATTCCTTCGCAATTTCGCGTCTGGACAGGACACCACGGCCCGCCATCGCCCGGAAATCGTCGTCAGTCTTGCTCGCCACCCAAACGGCGAATGCCTTGACGTTTTGCTCAGAGATTTGTTGTCCGCTTGCCATTACTTCTCCCTATTTCTTTTTCGCAGAGGACTTGACTAAGGCGGGCCTCTTGTCGGATTGGTTCCGGTCCACTGAGGGCAGAGCTTCGTTGAGCAATTCAATCCCAAGTCCAGCGATGTTTGCGTTGTATGCCCACCGAACGAATTGCTCCAGAAGGGAGTTGTTCTCCTTAGTGAGACGGGCATTCTCTGCGGCTAGCCGTTGAATCCGGTCCAGCGCTGCCTGAAGCTCTGGGGACCCCAC
>CAIQYP010000318.1 GCA_903876045.1 uncultured beta proteobacterium
CGCCATCGTGGGGCCCTTTTTTGCCGCGCCGCCCGTGGTGGAGCACTTTGTTTTGCTGAACAAGTCTGACTAAATCGACACCTACGCCGCCGACAAGACCATCATGCAAAGACCACCCATAAAACACTGCAAAGAGTGCGGTACGGCCGTGGTGTACCGCGTCCCTGACGACGGCGACACCAAGCAGCGTGCCGTCTGCCCGGTCTGCCACACCATCCACTACGAAAATCCGCTTACGGTGGTGGGCACGGTGCCCTATTGGGGCGACCGGGTGCTGCTGTGCAAGCGCAATATCGAGCCGCGCTGGGGTTTGTGGACTTTGCCCGCAGGCTTCATGGAACTACACGAAACCACAACCGAAGGTGCAGCCCGGGAGACCGTGGAAGAGGCTGGTGCCGAATTTGAAATGCAAGAGTTATTTTCATTGGTCAACGTATCGCGCGTGGGCCAGGTGCATTTGTTTTATCGCGCGCTATTGACCAGCGACCAGTTTGCCCCGGGCCACGAAACCATTGAAGCCCGGTTGTTTCTGGAAAGTGAAATTCCCTGGGACGAAATTGCCTTTCGCACCACGCGAGAGACACTGGAGTGCTTCTTTGCCGACCGTAGCAAAGGCGTTTTCACCATGCACCATATCGACGTTTGAGCGCTATGCTGCCCTGCTACGTGGTGCTGGATCTGGAAACCACCGGTGGCAATGCCTTGCACGACAGAATCACGGAAATTGCAGCGGTGCGGGTGGAAAACGGCATGGAAACGGCGCGCTGGAGCACATTGGTAAATCCAGGCGTGCGGATTCCGCCTTTTATCCAGTCGCTCACTGGCATCAATGACGCCATGGTGGCCACTGCACCGAGCTTTGACGAGGTCGCAAAAGACCTGCTGGAAATCCTGGATGGTGCGGTTTTCGTGGCACACAACGTGCGCTTTGACCACGGTTTTGTGCAGAACGAACTGGCCCGACTGGACCTTGCATTCAAAGTCAAGACGCTATGTACGGTGCGCCTTTCGCGCAAACTCTACCCACAGCACAAAGGCCACGGGCTCGATGCCATCTTGCAACGCCACGGGCTACACACCATCGCACGCCACCGCGCCATGGGCGATGTGGAAGTGGTGCTGCAGTGGCTGAAGGTTGCCACGCAGGAACTTGGAGAAACCACGGTGCAGCGCATGGCACTGGAGTTGCTGCAGGGTAGTGCCAGCGTGCCGCCGCAACTGGAAACCGCCATTTCGGACATTCCTGACACACCTGGCGTCTATCTGTTTTATGGGGAAGGCCCCCTGCCCTTGTATATCGGCAAAAGCGTCACCATGCGCACACGCGTGATGTCGCACTTCCAGTCTGCTGCCAAGGTAGCCCGCGAAATGCGCATCCTGACCGAAATCAGGCGCGTCGAATGGATCGAGACGGCTGGAGAGTTGGGGGCCCTGCTGCTGGAATCGCGACTGGTGAAAGAGAAGCAACCGGTCTACAACCGCCAACTACGGCGCGAAAAGGCCTTATGTTCATGGCATTTGCATGAAAGCCCAGGTGCCAATCCGCTGCTCAAATTGGTCCAACTCGACGATCTCGAACCCGCACAATGGGGAAGTTTGTACGGCAGCTACCGCTCCAAACGGCAAGCCACCGATGCCCTGCGCCTGCTGGCAGACAGCCACGCACTGTGCCCGCAGTTGCTGGGTCTGGAATCCGGGAAAGGTGCATGCTTTGCCTGCCAATTGGGCCGCTGCAAGGGCGCCTGTACGGGTCGCGAATCGCTGGCTATGCACCATTTACGTCTGCAAATGGCCCTCGCTCAACAGCGACTGCAATCATGGCCACACCCTGGTCGTGTGGCCATCCGCGAATACCAGGAGGCAAGCGGACGCACAGACATCCATGTATTTGAACAGTGGTGCCATATTGCAACGGTGAATGACCCGGCGGAACTGGATTCCATCGGTCAATCACGCCTGCCTCTTGCCTTTGACTTGGACACCTATCGCCTATTACAAAAGCGATTGGGTCTGGGCAGCGGGCATGACGCCTCCGTATTCCGGCTACCCGCGACAGGCGATTGCGCCGCATAACCTGGCTCTACTCACGATAGGAACCCGGGACTTTGGTGTTGCATGCACAGCAAATCCACTTGCAGAGCCTTCTGAATGGCGCCTAAAAAGCACAACAGCCATGCGAGAATGTAACTATATGTATGAGGCGGGTATGAGATTCAAAGCGGTTACTCTAGGATTTGTATTGGCCGGTACCACACTAGGGAGCGCAGCGCTCAATCTTGGGCGGGCGCGCGGTGCAGCATGGATTGGGCAGACTCTGGAGTTGGTAGTTCCGGTTCAGATCGACTCGGCTCAAGCTGACGGCGCACTGTGCGCGGAAGCTGACGTGTTCCACGGTGACAACCGGCAAGACAGCAGCCGGATACAGGTGCAAGTAGAACCCACGGGCCAGCCGGACACATTCAATATACGTATTCTGTCCTCGGCTTTGATTGATGAGCCGGTAGTCACGGTTTACTTGCGCGCCGGCTGCACGCAAAAGTCCTCACGCAAATTTGTCTTGCTTGCGGATCTACCTGGTGAGATCGTGGCAGTGCAAAACCGCCCGATCGCCCCGCCACCGGTACCTACCGTGGTGCCTGCAGATGCCATTAACAGTGTGACAACGCAGTCGAATGCCATTTCGACGGCGTCCCCTGCAGTGGCGAGCAAGAGTGCCGTGCCAACCGATGCAACGGCCACCAAGCCTGCGGCCACTGCAGTGACGACGCCGGCACCTAAAGAGTCAGCCGCTGTAAAGAAGGTCGAGAACAAATCCCCCAAGGCCGAAAAACCAGCGGCAGCGAAGGACCAAGCGGCCGGAGCCAAGATTACGGGAAAGTCGCGTTTGCAATTGGACCCTGTAGACACCCTGAGTTGGCGAATAAAGTCGCTTGAAGCAGCCAGCAATAGCAAAATCACGCAGGAAGAAGTGGTTCGCGACAACCAGAAAATGCAAAAACTGCAAACGGATCTCAGAAGCCTACTGGACCAAGCCGTGAAAAACGAGGCCAGCCTTGCAGCAATGCGCGAACGACTGGAAAAAGCTGAGTCCGACCGGGTTCCCCTGTCCATAGTCTATGCACTGATTGCCTTGCTTGTTGCGTGCGTTGCTGCCCTGGCTTATTTCCTGACCAGGCGACCTAGTTACGTCAGTCAAAAATCATCGATCAAGGTCGCAATGCCGCCAAGTGCCGACGTTGCCGTGGCAGCGCCGCAACCTGCATTGGAAGGTGAAATCCTTCATTCCCAAGCCGAGGATATCGACGTCAATTTGTTGGACCTTGATGAAGCATCATTCGGCGAAATGATGAACGACAAGTCAGGAGCAGTCCCGGCGACAAAACCACGGCATCACAACTTCAATGCCGACGCTTTGGTCGATCTTCGTCAACAAGCGGATTTTCTGACCAAGCTAGGAAAAGTGGACGAAGCGTTGCAGGTTCTGGAGGGAGGCATAAAGTCCAATCCGGTAGAAAGCCCTCTGCTTTATCTTGACCTGCTGGTCATTGCAAACAACTTCAGTCGCAAAACAGATTTTCGCCAGTTCCGCAATGAATTCGTAGAGTTGTTTAACGCTGCAGTGCCGGAGTTCGCCCTGTTTCGAGACGAGGGACGCAAGCTGGACGCCTATCCTGCTTTGCTGGACCACATCAACGGCCAGTGGGAGTCACCTAATGTGCTGGATGTGATCGAGGCCTGCATCCTGCGTGACCCCGATGCCACAGAGTCAGATCCCTTTGACCTAGCCGCTTTCCGGGAACTGCTCAATATGCATGCTGCTGCAATCCAGCTACATCATGCCGACACTTCAGTCGCTTAAGGCTTGAACTTTACTTCTTCCAACAAGACTTTGTAGGCGTAGCCCGAACCGAAGTCCTTGTTGGTACGAACCGTCCCAACTGCCGTCACGGTGCTCCCGACGGTAGTTTCGGCGCTGGTTGTAACCAGAATATCATTGGATCCATCGTCAGCCTTGCCCGTGCCATCGCGCAGATGCATCCAGTTTTTCCCCATGATTCCAAGGTTAACCTTGACCACTTTGGCATGCACTTCAACAGACTTGTTATTCAGAGCAGTCGCGTTATTCACCAGGTCGGCCACAGTGTGCCCGTTGGGGCCGGTAGCCTTGGTAACTTTCACATCCATCAAGGCGGCGTCAGCGACGGCCGCACCATGTGACTTGTCCAAAGTAACGCCATCGCCACCCGCCAAGTTACCAAACAAAATGCTGGGAAATGTCTTTTTAAGCGCCTTACTCTCGAAGTTTTTCATCTCCATAGGATTTTCCACGGTCACCGTAGAGCCGACTTTCACCTTTGACAGTTGCACAGCAGCCCAGGTTTCTTTGGAATCGACTTTGAGTAATAAATAGGTGTAGCTTTCGGTGTTCTTGACCTCCAGAACCTTGCCCTGAACGGTATCGGCGGCAATTGCCTGCCCCACAAGTAAACCGCCAAATATTACGGTGGTAAATACAGTTCGCAGGGATTTGAGCGTTTTCATAGTCATATGGATGGAGTTAAAGAAAGGCCCCAAAGGGGCGGCACAAATTCCTAAGTGTTTTCCTGTGTCGCAGACCAAGGTTTCGCTGGTCACGAACAATATTTGTGAGCTGGCAGGCATTGCTCAAAGTTTACATGACGGACCTAGCCAGTACCTTAAGGGGACAAGCCTATCGAACTTGGAACTTGCGCAGGGCACCAGGGGTGCAACCGGACACGCAAAAAACATATGCCCACCGCTACTGAATTTGCTGACTATTGAGAAACCTTGAAGGTAGACAAACAACTTGAAATCGCCTAGTCTGGTTTTCAGAAAAGTCGACATCAATGCGTGGGTATTACAAATTTTTGCAACAAGCACCAATAATGCCAGTCATGTCACACAATCAGCAAAACCAAAATGCAGTGGCGGCTGACAGTCCGCAACATGTTCGTTCCGACATTGATCTGGAAATCGACCTGGAAATGTTTGAACGGCGCAGGTATATACGGCGTATTCCCTGCCCTGATGCTGTCGAAAGAAACGACGAAGAGGCTTGGACCGACTGGGACCATTTATCGTCCTAGCGCCTTTGGTACATTGAAGGCGTGGTGGACCTGACGCCTTTCATACGTTGGATTCCAGTTGTGCCATTCGGCAACCTCACCGCTTTGATACAATGAAAATGACCCCGCTGTCTTTTGAGTAGCGGGGTTTTTTATTTCAAAGGCAACACACCGCGCATGACCGATCACTACGCAGCGCTTGACATCAGCAGCGGCGCTACGCTTGCGGACATCAAAAAAGCGTTCCGGCAAAAAGCCTCGCAGTACCACCCGGACCGCAACCCGGACCCAATGGCACCGCAGTATTTTCGCGCGGTGCAGGAAGCCTATGATGTGCTTTCCGATGCGGAAAAGCGCCAAAGTTATGACGACAACCGGCGCCGCAATCTACTGGACAGTCCGATAGATACAGCGCGCGAAATCTGGCAAAACTATTTCAGCGGTTTGTTGTAAACCGCCTTTCAAAGAAGAACCAACGTTGTGAGCATCTCTCCCTTTTTTCTCTCCTTGCGCAATGGCTACCAGGCCGAAATTGACGACCTGACTTTTGACTCTGAAGGCCAAAACATACTGCGACAACGCTTGACCGAGCGCCGCAAGGAGTTGGGTTTTTTGTTGCAAATGATGGAACTCAGCCCCGAAATGGTCGCTGTAGTTCTTCACGAGGGATTTCGCTTCAAAGTACCAGCCGCGATGGACCATTTGCTTAGCCATGAGGCTGAAGAGCTACCCGAGTGGGACACCCTGTCTGATGTGGTGGGCCTTACCCCGTGGGCGCAGGAACTGGCTGACGTGATCCTCAAGCAACCCATGGGCAGTTGGTTCATGTCGGTAGCGGCCGGGCTGGAATACATGTTCGGAAAAATCGAGCACAGACCCCATGCGCAACATGACGAGGATGAGAACGATGCCGAAGGCAACCAGGATTCCGACGAATTCGACTCCGAGGAAGAAAAAGCCGCGCGCGCACGTGAAGAGGCTGGAGCCGACTGGATGGTGGAACAAGGCTTCGACCGCAAAGACTAATCTTAAAAGAGCAACCTATTTATGAACCAACTCGCACTGATAGAAAAAACACAAAGCCTGATTGCTGCGGGCGACATCAGCGGCGCCGAGTTCGCCCTGGTCGAGTTGGCCGACACCGAGGGCGACCAGGCCCTGCTTGTGGTGCTGGAGCAACTGCCGCCCAAGGACATCCTGGCAGTGATCCGCGAGTACGACAACTCGAAGGAGTCGGTGATCAATTTACTGGTCACTCCCGCCATGTTTGCACGGGCTGTGGTGCTGGAGAAGCAATACAAAGACCTCACCCGCACCCACTTGCGCGGCATGATGAATTCCGTGATCTTCCGCGAAGACGCAAACCCACTGGAATTCCTGAATGCCATCGGAGAGTTGGAAGGCGGCAGCGAGGCGCTGGCAGACTACTTCACAGAAAAGTGGAATCGCATTGAAGCCTTTGCACGCACCGGCAACTTTGATGCCTCGGAAGATGACGGCGAAATAATGCCGGAATCCGCCCTTTATGCCTCGGCCTACGCCAACCCGCGCGTGGAGCAAGACGAAGTGGCCGACCAGGATTGGATGGAACTGGCCTGGATCCTGCGCTACAAAAACCCCGACCTCTTTATTGAAACTCTGCTGGTGCTGCGTGCCAAGGCACGCGCGCATGACTTGGGTCTGGGTGAAGAGAATGAGCAGGAAGAAGATGACGGCAAGGTCGAGACCGGCGACACCGACCGCGGCAAAGCCACCCCTGCCGCACGTGATTCTGATGAAGAACTCGCTATCTAAATTCGCACCCACCGCACGTTTCTGAACCGTCCATGACCCAGCAAAGCGCTGCGCCCGCGCACACCGTTTCCCTTTTTGATTCAAAGCCATTTTTCGAGAAGGCGTTGGTCTTTGGGGTGCAACACGGCCTGATTGATCAGGAAAAGCTGGACGCTATCTGTAACGATGCGCCCAAGGGCATGGTGCAGATTGCGCGCTACTTTGGCAGTGAATACCTGCGCCCCGAGTTGGAGAAAGCCCGGGATCGTATTGTCAACCTGGTCAGCCTTTCCCTGGAAGATATGAGTGGTGGCGATTTACGCCAGGCTGCAGAGTTGCTGCGCGATAACTCTTTCATGTCGCGCTCAAAAGCGGGTTCCGACATGCTCAAGGCCCTGATTGCTATGCCGCAAAGCAGCCACTTCGGCATGAATGAGCAGAGTGGCTTTCGCGATGAGCATATTCCCCTGCTTGCCAAGTGGAGCCTGCGCAGTCTGCCCGACTACCAGGCCGAACTGGCCAAGCGCGCTAAGGTTTCGCATCTGGTGGATGCCGCCATTTGGTTCGCCGACGGCCTGGGTCTGGATGAGAGCGAACTGGAAGACGCCGGCAAGGACGCCGAGGCCGTAATACGCACTGCGTTGCTGGTGCTTGCCGCCAAGCGCACCGACATGCCGGACTGGGTGGCGTTTGAAAAAATGGTGATTGCCTGGCGCAAAAAGGCGCTCACCACCCTGCCCCTGACCTTGCCCAAAGACCTACCCGCAGAACTGCGTCCTGCCATTGAATTGCTGCGCCAGTCGGTGCTTTCTGATTTACCGAAAATTCTCGATGCCAGCCTGCCCGTACGCAACTTGTTTGACAAGACTCCCGCATTCATGGGCCGCTACTTCTGGCTGGAAGACGGCCTGAGTGAAGTACAAGACTTTGACCGTGCAGCTTCCAAGGTCTGGACCAAAGTAACTGGTGGTCATACTGACGACAGCTCGCTCTTGACGCTGTTTCTCTGTGTTTGTGCAGGCGGTGCGCCCAAGACTCTGCTGACCGAAAAGGCCGCGGCCACACTCATTCGCAAGTTGCGGAAGTCCGGTCTCCACGCTGAGTTGGCCGAGCAATACATTCGGGCCCATGCCCCGGTTCAGCACCAGGACGGTTACACCAGCCTGTGGTCGGAGTTTTGTGAAGAAGCCAGCCCCACCTTGCTCAGCGGTTTTGACTACGCGCTCAACGATGCACTGGCGCTGCTGCGTCGCGAATGCAACGTGGAGCAATAGAACTCATTGGTTTGGTTGAACGGGTCGCTGATCAGCGACCGTTTAACCGCCACTTGCTTCCCCCCGTGTAGTCCAGATGGGGATATAGCTCCTTGTGCTTTATCTCCAGTTCGTGCAGTGCGGTGAGCACTTCCAAGGGAAAGCCTTGACGCGTGTGGTTTCGCGTGTCGTGTTGCAGATCAAACAGTAAATCGACGAGTTCCTGGTTACCCCAGAAAAATTCGATTTTTTTCCCCAGGGCCGGGAAGGCCTTTTCGATATCCTGAAAGTAGTGCTTGTCTTCTGCCATGGGTAACTAGATAGCATGTCTGTTTGCAATGATGATGCCACAAACATAGCGGTATTTGCTACATTCGGCATTGCTACATCCAGTACCTTTTGGTCACTATCGCCGGCCATCAACAGGTTTGATTTTCCAAATTTTTCGCCCGTCGCAGGTCAAGGACACCCATGACCTTTGACTTTGCAAATAAGAATGGTTATCATTTGGCGAACTCATTACGAAGGTCAGTCAATGTTCTCAACCCTCCTAATAACCTTTCGCGAAGGTCTGGAAGCATTCCTGATGGTGGCAATTGCTACGCTCTATTTGAGAAAAACAGATCGCCTGACCTTGATCCATGCTGTTCGCGCCGGGCTTGTTGTTGCGCTGGCACTGTCTATTGCGTTGGGGCTTGCTTTGGCCAAGATGGGGGAATCATCACCCGCGTGGGAAGGTGCTCTGGCGCTCTTGGCTGCTATGGCTGTGGTCTGGTGCGTTGTGCACATGCTTAGGGCTGGTAAGCAGATGGGGGGAGATATTTCCTCCGGAATAGGTAAAGCATCTTTACTGGACGGTTCCCGTGCTTGGTGGTCGGTCTTCGGATTTACCTTGTTTATGGTGGGGCGCGAAGGTGTTGAATCGGCCACCATGTTGGCATCGCTTGCAAGCGGTTCAGAAATGCGCGCAATGTTTACAGGCGGTGTCTTAGGAACGTGTATTGCGGCCACAGTGGCAATACTCTGGGTCCGCTTTGGCAAGCAAGTCAATCTGTCGCGCTTCTTCAATGTGACTGCAGTATTTATGCTGGTATTTGCAACCCTGCTATTACTTAAGAGCGTGTTTGAATTTACAGAAGTAAATTTGCTTCCGGGTATTGATAACGCCTTTTGGCACGAACTTCTTGAGCCCGTTGTAGAAGGCAATTTCGCACAACTGATTTCACTGATGCTGGTTCTTGCACCCACCATGTGGCTGATATCGGCGCATTTCCTGGACCAAAAGCGCGGCTTGCACAGTGCTGCGTAGTGACGTGTAGCGCTCGGCGACATAACTTCCTGACGGGCACCGTTAGCAAACGAAGTGCGCGTTAGGCGCGGCATCTTACTCACCAGGACTGCCTTTACCCAATTGCAACACTTCGGCGCTTGAAAAAGTGCGTTAAGGCTGCATTATGTGGATGTTCAGTTTCCAAATTAAGGTTCAATCAATGCGCTACATGTCATTACTTCAAACCGCCTTGCGCTGGCTGCTACTGGCCGCGTTTCTTCACGCAGGCGTTGCGATGGCTCAGCAGGAACCCAGCATGAGCCAGATTTACGCGACTGCACAAGCAGGAAAGCTGGATGAGGCGCAAGTCATGGTGCAGCAAGTTTTGGTGGCGCATCCCAAGAGCGCCAAGGCACACTTTGTACAAAGCGAGTTGTATGCCCGCCAGGGCAACCTGCCCAAGGCACGCGAAGCACTGAGCACTGCAGAGAAATTTGCGCCCGGATTGCCCTTTGCCAAGCCGGAAGCGGTTCAGGCGCTGCAAAAGCAACTTGCTGCGCCACGTACCATTGCGGTACCCGCTACGGCGACCGCAACCTACGATACCCCGCCAGCGACGAAGTCGTCCAGTTCATGGCTGTTGCCGGCCCTATTGGCTGTCGGTGTGATAGGTGGGGGATATTTCATATTTCGACGCAAGCCGGCTCAGACATTTGACCAAAATCCTGGCTACGGAAATGGTCTGAACGGGCCGCAAAACTTTGGTAATGGCGGCATGCAACCAGCCATGCAACCTGGAATGCAAGGCGGTTATGGACAGCAACCCATGTACGGCCAACAGGGCTATGGCCAACCCGCAGGAAGCGGCATTGGCGGCCGAATCATGGGGGGCGTTGCTACCGGTCTGGCTGTTGGTGCAGGTGTAATGGCAGCAGAAGCCATTGGCCGCAATTTGATGGGAAACCATGACGCTGGCGCCCGTACGGTTGATAATTCCAATGCCAACAGTTATGAACCAATAGGCAATAGCAACACCGACATGGGTGGCCAGAACTTTGGCGTCAGCGATACCAGTTGGGATGACGCTGGTTCCGCCGACATGGGCGGTGGCGGCGACTGGGACAACTGAAACCGGATGTAAAGATGGTCAGCCTAAGAGCTGACCTCAAGCGTTACAGGGAGATTGCTATCCCATTGGATATGCCCTTGAAGGGAATCTCACCATGAAAAAAGCTCTTGTCTTTCTTGTTGCCGCAGGCGGTGTATGTGCCGGTGGCTCTGCTCTTGCAGTAGATCTTGCGCGCGTAATATCCGCCACCCCCGTGACGCAGCAGGTCCCTGTACCACGCCAGGTGTGTAGCGACCAGCAGGTGGCAGTGCAACAGCCCAAGTCCGGCGCTGGCGCCGTGGTCGGCGCAATTGTCGGTGGCGCTTTGGGAAATGCCGCCGGTGGTCATGGCGCTGGACGTGCCGCTGCCACTGTGCTCGGTGCGGTGGGCGGCTCGGTAGTCGGCGATCGCATTGAAGGATCACCGGAAATTGAGTTGCGCACAGTGCGCCAGTGCAGCACCCAAACTATTTACGAATACCGTACGGTTGCCTACAACGTGGTTTACGAATTTGCTGGCAAACAGTATTCAGCGCAAATGCCGCATGATCCCGGCCCCACCCTAGCCCTGCAGATTGGCCCGATCGGCGCCGTTAGCAACGAACAACCGCGCCAAACCTACCCCGCTGACATACCGGTGTACGAGGAACAGCCGCCGATGGTTGTGGCTCAACCGGTATATCCGATTTACTATCCGCGCCCTTACTACAACCCACCCGTCATGCTGAACTTTGGCTTTGGCTATTGGGGTGGCGGGTACGGAGGCCACCACCACTGGCGTTAGGACAACGCCCGGTCCAAGTGCGTATAGCCGCCGTCTACAAAAATCCACTGCCCGGTGGTGTGTGATGAGCGGTCCGACAGCAGGAATACCGTCATGTTGGCCATTTCTTCTGCTGTGGTCATGCGCTTACCCAATGGAATTTTGCGTGTGATGTCATCCAACTTGGCCTGCGGATTGTCAAAGGTGTTGATCCAGCGTGCATAAAGCGGCGTCATCACCTCAGCCGGTATTACCGCGTTCACGCGCACCCCATCTTCCAGTAGCGATGCCGCCCATTCGCGCGTCAGTGAAAGCTGAGCCCCCTTGGATGCGGTGTAGCCACTGGTATTGCCCTGACCGGTTACCGCAGTCTTGGAGGAGACATTGACGATAGAGCCTTTACTAACCTTCAAGTGCGGCACGCAGTAATGCGCCATGCTGTAGTAGTGGATCAGATTGCGATTAAGCGATCCAACGAAGGCATCTCGCCCGGCTTCCAAGCCAATGCCGTCATTAATGCCGGCGTTGTTCACCAGGCCATCGATATGGCCAAATTGCCGATGAATTTGGGCAACTGCGGCACCACAGGCAGCGTCATCCGACAGCTCTATCTGCACAAATACAAAGCGTGGTTGCAAAGCTTTTAGTGCGGCTTCGAATTCGGCTGTCATCGGGCTTTTGCCAAACACTACGGGAATGGCCCCTTCCTCCGCCAGCGCGAGTGAAATAGCAGCACCAATGCCGCTGGCGCCACCGGTAACGATGACGACCTTATTTTGTAGATGTAAATCCATGGTGTTTTTCTGCCTCAGGAGGCGTTAGGAATCTTCAAGTCATAGCAGCGCACTGCGTTGCCACTCCAAAACGCGTTTTGTTCCGCCTCGGTCAGACGGCTGCTAGCCCAGCGCTGCGCCAATCCATGAACCACCTCATAAGGTGCGGCCAATTGGCATACCGGCCAGTCGGAACCATAAATAATGCGGTTTGGGCCGAACAGTTCCAGTGCGCTATCGAAGCACTCCAGCATGATTTTGGCGTCCTGAGGCATCAGGCCATTGCCAGCAGCCCAATCAGCCTCGGTAACCAGACCAGACAGTTTGCACACCACATGCGGCATGGACGCCATTGCCCGCATGCCAGCCAGCCAGCGAACAGGCACTTCACTCTTGGTGGTCCAGTCACGAATACACGGTTTTCCCGCATGGTCTAAAACCAACCAGTGATCATCATGGCGGGCGCAGAAGTCCACCACGCTGGATATCTGACGGTCAAATACGAGCACGTCATAGACCAGGCCATGCTTCTGCAGCGCCGTAACGCCAAAGCTGAATTGCGGGCTGCGCATCAGTGAAGGCAACTGTGGTTCATCCTGCAGAATGTGCCTAAAGCCTTTAAGTAGCGGCTGAGTCGCATATCGGTCTAGCGTCTCGCGCACATGGGTGGAGCACAAATCAGTCCAGCCCACAATGCCCACGATTTGCGGATGCTTTTGAGCCAGCGCCAGCAGGTAGTCGGTCTCATCGGCACAACTACGCGCCTGCACGGCCACTACCGCATCCACGCCAGAAGCTTGCAGCGCAGGCAGGACATCCTCTGGCACGCAGTCCTTTTGAAGCGCAGGCATGCCGTCGCTAATCCACGGAAAATCTTGCGTGGCGTAGCGCCAATAGTGCTGATGCGAATCAACCTTCATATGCTGGTTTTGAATTGTGGAGTTTCAACTGCGCTTGAACTCGTAATCGACCAGAGACTGCGGCTTCATTTCAATCGAAAAACCGGGTAACTTAGGTGGCATATAGGCCGCGTTCTGGATGACGCACGGCTCAATGAAATGCTCATGCAGGTGATCCACATACTCGATGACCCGCCCCTCCCGCGTGCCAGCAATGCACAGATAGTCGATCATGCTGAGGTGCTGCACGTATTCGCACAAGCCCACACCGCCGGCATGCGGACACACCGGCAGCTTGTATTTCGCAGCCATCAACATCACGGCCAGAATTTCGTTTACGCCACCGAGGCGGCAAGAGTCGATTTGCACCACGTCGATAGCGCCGCGCATGATGAGTTGCTTGAAGATGATGCGGTTTTGGCACATCTCGCCAGTCGCCACTTTCACCGGCGCCACGCCCTCGCGAATCACGCGGTGGCCTTCAATATCGTCCGGACTGGTGGGCTCTTCGATAAACCAGGGCTTGCAAAAGGCCAGGTCATTCACCCACTCCACAGCCTGATTCACCTCCCAGACCTGGTTGGCGTCAATCATCAAATGGCGGTTCGGCCCCAGCACTTCGCGCGCAATCGTCAGGCGACGGATGTCGTCGGCCTTGTCTCGGCCCACCTTCATCTTGACGTGATTGAAACCGGCATCGATGGCCTCCTGGCACAGGCGGCGCAACTTGGCATCGTCATAACCCAGCCAACCGGCCGACGTGGTGTAGCAGGGGTAGCCCTCGCGCTCCAGCGTCGCCAGGCGATCGGCCTTGCCAACCTCCTGCGCCTTCAATAAAGCCAGCGCTTCTTCGGGCGTGATGCAATCGGTGATGTAGCGGAAATCAATCAATTTCACAATTTCTTCGGGTGACATGCGAGACACCAACTTCCAAACTGGCACGCCTTCGAGCTTGGCCCACAGGTCCCACACCGCGTTAACCACGGCCCCCGTGGCCAAATGAATTGCGCCCTTGTCCGGACCAATCCAGCGCAACTGGCTGTCGGACGTGATATGACGCCAGAAGCGGCCCATGTCCTCGGCCACCCAAGCCATGTCCAACCCCACCACCAACGGCTCCAGCGCCTTGATGGCGGCGCAGCAAATTTCGTTGCCGCGCCCGATGGTGAAAGTCAGACCATGCCCCTCTTTGCCCGGTGCATCCGTACCCAAAATGACATAGGCGGCGGAATAGTCCGGGTCCGGGTTCATGGCGTCCGAGCCATCCAGATGCTGTGACGTTGGAAAGCGCACGTCGACCACGCGCATGGAAGTTATGACAGTCATCGCAAACCTTTGATCTATGCCTGCACCGTGGTCTGGGTCTGCGTGCCCAGGCCATCAATTCCCAAATGGATGACCTGACCGGCGCGCAAATAAACTGGCGGCTTTTGCCCCATGCCCACACCGGGCGGGGTGCCAGTGGAAATCACATCACCGGGTTGCAGGCTCATGAAGCGGCTGAGGTAGCTAATCAGGAAGGGCACCTTGTAAACCATGGTCGAGGTGCTGCCGTTCTGGTAACGCTTGCCATCCACTTCCAGCCACATCTTCAGCGCATTGGAATCCGGCACTTCATCAGCCGTGACCAGCCAGGGGCCGGTGGGACCAAAGGTGTCGCAGCCCTTGCCCTTATCCCAGGTACCGCTGCGTTCGATTTGGAATTCGCGCTCAGATACGTCGTTGACGACGCAATAGCCGGCCACATGGGACAGCGCATCGGCTTCTTCTATGTAGCGCCCCCCCGTGCCGATGACCACGCCGAGTTCCACTTCCCAATCGGTCTTCTTCGAACCACGGGGAATTTCCACGTTGTCATCCGGGCCAACGACAGCACTGGTCCATTTGTTAAACACCACTGGCTCAGGCGGCACTTGCAGGCCGGATTCTGCTGCATGGTCGGCGTAATTCAAGCCGATACAGATGAACTTGCCAATCTTTCCGACGCATGCGCCCAAACGAAAATCCTTTTGCGGCACACCCGGCACCAGTGGCAAGCTATTAATGTCTGTGGCGCGTAAGCGCTCCAGGCTATGCGGCAACAGGACGGCACCGGCCACATCCGGAATCAGATCCGACAGGTCGCGTACGCGGCCCTGGCTGTCTAGCACGCCGGGTTTTTCC
>CAIQYP010000319.1 GCA_903876045.1 uncultured beta proteobacterium
GAACCGGGCAAGGCGGTATTGCACATGGAGTTTTCACCGCGCGGCGAGTCGGTCTGGATATCGGCCCGCGACGACAACCGGGTCATGGTCTACAACACGGCCACTTTCGAGCAACGTGCGCAACTGCCGGCGAATTCGCCCAGCGGAATCTTCTTCACGACGCGGGCAGCGCGTATCGGGTTCTGATATGACAACCATTGCAGATACCGCCTATACGGATCTGGAGTTTGCGTTGCTGAATCGTTTTCAGCGCGACTTTCCGCTGGTGTCGCGACCGTTCGCAGCGCTGGCGCGGCAGCTTGAAATCAGCGAGCGCTGCGTCATCGAACACCTGCAGCAATTGCAGAACAGCGGCGCGATCAGCCGTGTCGGTGCCGTGTTTCGTCCTAACACCATGGGTGCCAGTGCGCTTGCCGCGCTGGCCGTTCCGGCAGACCGACTCGAAGAAGTGGCGGCCAACGTGAGCGCCATGGCCGAGGTGAACCATAACTACGAGCGCGCGCATCGCTACAACCTCTGGTTTGTAGTAAACGCCGCCAACGCGCAACGGCTGTGCGAGGTACTTCGGGAAATCGAGCGCGCCTGTGAATGCGGAACCCTATTGCAACTGCCATTGGTCGAGGACTATCACATCGATCTGGGTTTCGATCTCGCGCCCACAACGGACCCACGCTTTGCCTTCGGCTCGCCCACGCCCCCAGCGCGCGACCGTGCCTTCCAACCCATCGAACTACTCATCGAAGAGCAGGTGCTCATCGCATCACTGCAAAGTGGCCTGCCGCTGGTGCCACAACCCTATGCCGGGTTGGGACTGCCCGAGCCACAGGCACTCATGCTACTGGCGCGCTGGCTGGACCTGGGCGTTATCAAGCGTCTTGGCGTGATCGTGCGCCACCACGAATTGGGCTACCGCGCTAACGCCATGGTGGTCTGGGATGTGCCCGACGATGCGGTGAGCGCGTTGGGCCGGCGCATCGCCGAAACCGGTCGCGTCACCCTGTGCTACCGACGCAACCGGCAATTGCCCGAATGGCGCTACAACCTGTTTTGCATGATCCACGGCAAGGATCAGACGGATGTGAAAGCGCGCATTGCCGCGCTCGTCGAGATCTGCCAATTACAGTCTTACCCGAACGAGATCCTGTTCAGCACGCGCCGCTTCAAGCAGCGCGGCGCCCGCTACGCCCCGGCGCCGGAAGCAGTTCATGGATGAGATAGACCGCGCCATCGTTAACGGCTTGCAAGGCGGGCTGTCCCTGTGCGAGCAACCTTATCTGGAGGCGGCGCAACGCCTCGGGTTGACCGAGGATGAACTGCTGCGGCGGCTGGCGGGGCTTCTGGCAGATGGCGTGTTGACGCGCATCGGTCCCCTGTTCCAGATCGAAAAGATGGGCGGTGCCTTCACGCTGGCGGCACTGCACGCGGACCCGGAAGAATACGAACGCGTGGCCGCGCTGGTGAATGCGCTGCCGCAGGTGGCGCACAACTATGCGCGCGAACACGCGCTCAACATGTGGTTTGTACTGGCGACAGAAACGCCCCAGCAGATAGACCAGGTTCTTGCCCGAATTCAGCAAGAGACCGGCTGTGAGGTCTTCAACTTTCCCAAGTCGCGCGAATATTTCGTCGAATTAAAACTGCAGGTGAGAGCGCCATGAGTCGCCCCCTCTTTGAGATCAGCGCGATCGACCGAGCCATCGTGGTCGCGACCCAGGCCGGCTTGCCTCTGGTGCCGCGGCCCTACCACCTGATCGCCGAGCAGTTGCAGTTGGAACCGGCCGTTGTGATCGCGAGAATGCAGGCTATGCAGGAGCATGGGCTGATCCGCCGCATCGGCGTCGTGCCGAATCACTACCGCATCGGCTACCGCGCCAATGGCATGTCGGTGTGGGATGTAGCCGACGAGATGGTGGACGAACTGGGCGAAAAGGTCGGTCAGTTCGACTTTGTCAGCCACTGCTACCAACGCCCGCGTCGTCTGCCGCAGTGGCGCTACAACCTGTTTGCAATGGTGCACGGCCACACCCGCGCCGAGGTCGAGGCCCAGGTGGCGCAGATCGCGCAGGCCCTGGGCGAACACGCGCGCCAGCACGACATTCTGTACAGCACGCGCATCCTGAAAAAGACCGGCCTGCGCCTGTCCTCTTCGCCGCCTCAATCCTCTTCCTAGAAAGACACCGATGTTCCGCATCAGTCAGTACATGAGAGAAATCGCGCACCCCACACCCATGGGTCCCAAGCGCAATCCCAGCGGCCCGGTCGTGATCTGGAACCTGATACGGCGCTGCAACCTGAGCTGCGAACACTGCTACTCGATCTCTTCGGACAAGGATTTTGCCGGCGAATTGAGCACGGCCGAGGTCTACGACGTGATGGACGATCTGCGTGCCTACGGCGTTCCGGTGCTGATCTTGTCGGGTGGCGAACCGCTGCTGCGCCCCGACATTTTCGAACTCGCGCAACGTGCCAAGGCCATGGGGTTTTACGTGGGCCTTTCGACCAACGGCACGCTGATTGACGCGAGCAACATCGCGCGCATCGCAGCCACGGGCTTTGATTATGTTGGCGTCAGTCTGGACGGTCTGCAGCCCACGCACGACAAGTTTCGCTGCAAAGAGGGTGCGTTTGAGGCCTCGCTCGCGGGCGTGCGCCTGTGCCGCGATGCAGGCATCAAGGTAGGCCTGCGCTTCACCCTGACGCAGGACAACGCCCATGACCTGCCGTTGCTGCTGCAGTTGGCCGAAGACGAGGGAGTGCACAAGTTCTATCTGTCGCACCTGAATTACGCCGGACGCGGCAACACGCACCGCGGTCAGGACGCTTTTTTTGAAACCACGAGAAAAGCCATGGATCTGCTTTTCGATACCTGCTGGAGCGATTTGCAGCGCGGCGTGGAGAAGGAGTTCGTCACCGGCAACAACGACGCCGACGCGGTCTACCTGCTGCACTGGGTACGCGCCCGCATGCCCGAGCGTGAAGCGCATCTGCGCGCCAAGCTGGCGCAATGGGGCGGCAATTCATCCGGCGTGAACGTTGCGAACATCGACAACCTGGGTCGCGTGCACCCTGACACCATGTGGTGGCAACACAATCTGGGCAACGTGCGCGAGCGCAAATTCTCGGAGATCTGGAGCGACACCTCGGAGCCCTTGATGGCCGGTCTCAAGGCCAGCCCGCGACCGGTGCTGGGGCGTTGCAAGGCGTGCAGTTACTTTGACGTCTGCGGCGGCAACACCCGCGTGCGCGCGCTGCAACTGACCGGCGACCCGTGGCAGGAGGACCCTGCCTGCTATCTGCTGGACGAAGAGATCGGGGTCTCGGGTGCAAACCAACGCGTGGCCATGAAGCCGTATCGGCGCATCGCTATCTCAGAGAAATCCTGAGCCGGAGGATCGCGTTCGGGTTACTCCACCCGGACCGATGGTGAGCTACAGCGCGACGGCGTCAGCCTATATGCATTTTTCTTAAACCACATGAAGGAATTACTGAGCCCGTTCAGACACAGTCCGACAGCGCTGCGGCATTCATGCGTTCGCTGGCTTTTTTTGACCAAGGAGACCTCCATGTCACAACCCCATACCTCCGTCACTGACGACCCCAACGAACCCGTTCCGTTCATGCAGAAGATGCTGGACAACCCCTTCATCCTGCTGTTCCTGGGCGTGATGATCCCGATGGTGGTCTATACGCTGTGGGGTGTGATCGACATCCTGACGGTGCCCCTGGCGAAGTAGGCATTGCTGCCACCACAACGCATCTCAAAGAAATCCAACAAGGAGACATATAAATGAGCGCCATATTGCCCCCCGCTGAACGACTGTGGTGGAAACATCCACTGGATCGGGTCGAAGGTACCTGGATCGTGATTTCGCTGGTCTGGTGTTTGACCATGTTTGCCATGATGGTCGGCTGGCACATCTGGGGGAAGCAGAACCTTTCCACTGAAACCTACAAGACCACGCCCGAACTGTTCACCACGAAGGCCCAGGCAGTCGTGGACAAATACACGATTCGCACCGAGACCTACAAGAACATGTCAGGTCAGGAAGAGAAGATTCCGGTCGTCGCGCCACCGCCTGGCGCCGACGTCTATATCGTGGCGCGCCTGTGGAATTTCTGGCCCATCATTGAATTCGAGAAGGACAAGACCTACCGCTTGCACATCACGTCCATGGACTACAACCATGGCTTCTCGCTGCAACCGGCCAACATCAACATCCAGATCGTTCCCGGCTACGAGCATGTGGTCAAGGTCACGCCCAACAAGAGCGGAACCTACTCCGTTGTTTGCAATGAATACTGCGGTATCAACCACCACACCATGGTGAGTCGCATTTACGTGAAATAAGGTGGCCCACATGACAACAACTTACCGAACCTGCCCGCGCTCAGGGTTGCAATTCGAATCCAATGCCGAGAAGCTGATGGTGATCAACGCCGTCACGGCAGTGGTCGCACTGCTCGTGGGTGGCATTTTGGCCATCGGCGTGGTGCTCACACGCTGGCCTGCGGTGCACTGGCTCGCCGCCGACACCTTCTACATGGTGCTCACTGCACACGGCATCGACATGCTGATCTTCTGGGTCATCTTCTTTGAAATCGCCGTTCTGTATTTCGCTTCCTCCACGCTGTTGCGCTGTCGACTTGCCACACCCAAGGTAGCCTGGCTCGCGTTCGTGTTGATGCTGATTGGTGCGGTGATGAACAACGTCACCGTGTTCCAGGGCAACTCCAGCGTGATGATGACGTCCTATGTGCCGATGATGGCCTCGCCCTATTTCTACGCCGGACTGATACTGTTTGCCGTCGGTGCGCTGGTGGCCTGCTTCGTCTTCTTCGGAACACTGGTCGTGGCCAAGCGCGACAAGACCTACCAGGGTTCGGTGCCACTGGTGACCTTTGGCGCCATCGTCGCGGCCATCATCGCCGTCTTCACCATCGCCTCGGGTGCGATCATCCTGATCCCCACTTTCCTGCTGTCCGTGGGCCTCATCAGCGCGGTTGACCCGCTGATCTATCGCACCATCTGGTGGGCTTTCGGCCACTCGTCACAGCAAATCAACGTGGCTGCGCACATCTCCATCTGGTATGCGGTGGCAGCGATTGCCTTCGGTGCCAAGCCCATGTCCGAGCGCGTGAGTCGCGGTGCCTTCCTGCTCTACATCCTGTTCCTGCAACTGGCCAGTGCCCACCACCTGCTGGCTGACCCGGGCGTGAGCACGGCGTGGAAGGTCGTCAATACCAGCTACTTCATGTATTTCGCAGTGCTGGCCTCCATGATCCACGGCCTGACGATCCCCGGTGCGATCGAGGTAGCGCAGCGTGCCAAGGGCTACAACAAGGGCCTGTTCGAATGGCTGCGCAAGGCGCCCTGGGGCAACCCCGTGTTCTCCGGCATGTTCATTTCGCTCATAGGTTTTGGATTCCTGGGCGGCATCTCGGGCGTGATGATGGGCACTGAACAACTCAACATGATCATCCACAACACGGTTTACGTGCCAGGCCACTTCCACGCCACCGTGGTGGTTGGAACGACGCTGACCTTCATGGCGCTGACCTACTTCCTGATCCCGGTGCTGTTCAAGCGTGAAATGATCAACCCCGGTCTGGCCAAGTTGCAGCCTTATCTGTTCGGCCTGTCCATGTATTTCTTCTGCCTGGTGATGATGGGTGCAGGAACGCTGGGTGTGCCACGCCGGCATTGGGACCTGAGCTTCGCCGGCGCCGCCATGGCTTACGAGTGGCCGGGTGCCGCCTATCTGATGATGGGTCTGGTCGGCATCGCTGGCGTCGCGGCCATGACGGGTGGCGCGCTCTACATCTACATCACGGTCGGCTCGTTGCTCTGGGGTAAGAAGCTTGAAGGCGGCAAACCCAGCGCAAATTTCACGCCTATTCCGGTGAGCGCACCCTCGGTCGCCGCGCAAAGCTATGGTTCCGCCGGTTTTGCCGCGCCTGGCACCTTCACGCTGGCCATAGTGTTCCTAGTGTCCTTCGTGCTGTACTACTTTATCAACTGGAAATACCTGTCACAGGTCTGGGGTTTGAGCTAATCTCGAATGAGGGCAGCTTAGGCTGCCCTCAAACTTAGTGACTAAGTGCCATGAGTTATTCCCAAGTGAAAAACCACCCTGATTCCACCACCCTGTACCCGCCACGGCCTGGACTGGTGCGCGACGTGCTCGGCTTGTTCAAACTGCGCATCGGCTTCATGATCATGCTCACCGCGCTGGTGGGAATTGCGGTGACGCCGGGCGCTCTGGAACTGTGGAAAGTGCTGACGCTGGCGTTGGCGGTATTTCTTTCGTCGGCCAGCGCCGGTGCCTTCAATCAGTACTACGAATTCGAGAGCGACAGCCTCATGGCCCGCACCCGCAACCGCGCCTTCGTCACCGGCGCCTTGCCGCACAGCCCGTTGTGGCTGCTGCTGATTGGGCTGCTGCTGGTGATCTCGGTGGGCGCGGCAGCTGTCTGCCTGAATCCCGTGTCTGCCGGTTTTGTGTTCCTGGGTGCCTTCTTCTACGCCGTGGTCTACACCGTCTGGCTCAAGCGCCGCAGTGCCTGGAACATCGTCGTTGGCGGCCTGGCAGGCAGTTTTGCCGTGCTCGCGGGTGCCGCAGCGGTCGACCCCTCTCTAGGTCCGCTGCCCTGGCTGCTCGCCGCCGTTCTGTTCCTATGGACACCGCCGCATTTCTGGAGTCTGGCCATCGCCAATGTGGAGCAGTACGCTGCCGCAGGCGTGCCCATGTTGCCGGTCGTGGTGGGCGTGCCGCGCGCTGCAACCATCGTGCTCTGGAGCACGATGGCGCTGGCGATCACGGCGTTGCTACCGATGTTTTTCGGCGCAGGCCCGGTCTATTTTCTGGGTGCTTTTTGTGGTGGCGGCTACTTTGTCGTCAAGGCCTGGCGGTTGGCGCGCGCGCCCTCGCGGCGAAGCGCCATGGCCTGCTTTTTCGCCTCCCTGGTGCAGTTGACCCTGCTGCTGGTCGCCGCGACGCTGGACCGCTTGATTTGATGAGGGTTCGGTTCAGGATTGCCACCATGTCGACCCCTACGAGTGCGAACCGCAGCAGCGCGCGTTGGCGATTCTGGCGGGGCGTGGGGGCCTGCGTAGCCACATCGCTTGCACTCGCGTTTTCATTCCCGGTTCTTGCCGCCGGCAGCGACGCCAGCAAGACCACGCTGGGACTGGATCAAAATGCCGCGCTGCGCGCCAGCCAGGCTGTCGTGGGTACACAGATCAGCGACTTCACGCTGCTCGACCGCGAAGGGCGACCGGTGCGCCTGTCGCAGTACCGCGGAAAACCACTGCTCGTGAGCTTCATCTACACCGGCTGTTTTCAGGTCTGCCCCCTGACCACGCGCTCACTGAAAAGTGCCCTCGATATCGGTCGCACGGCCTTTGGCACACGGCAGTTCAATGTTGTGAGCATCGGCTTCAACCAGCCAGCTGACTCGCCCCAGTCGCTCAAGGCGTTTGCGCTGCAAAACCAAATTGACCAACCGAATTGGAAATTCCTGAGCCCGCACGCTTCGATCGTGGAGCCACTGGCGCGCGAATTCGGTTTCAGCTACAAGTCCACGCCCGCCGGTTTCGATCACGTGCTGCAGGTCACGCTGCTGGACGCGCAGGGCCGCATCTATCGGCAGATCTACGGCGCGGAACTAGAGGCTGATGCACTGAGCGAGCCGATCAAGCAGTTGCTCGCGAATGCGCCCGTGCCGCAGCAGTTGCGCCTGGACGAGCTGATCGACCGTGTGCGCATCCTGTGCACGGTGTATGACCCCAAGACCGGCAAGTACCGGGTCCAGTACGGCCTGCTGATCGAGGTCGCCGGTGGCGTCACCTTCGCGCTGGCCATGCTCTGGTTTTTTCTCGCCGAATGGCGCACCCAGCGGCGCGCCCGACGGGCGCGCTCAGTCGATGCCAAAGTCATCAGCACAGCCGGCCCACCACTTCAAACATGATTACTGTCACTCTGGGTCAACGCGCCTTTCTCACCGTTGAGAAGATCTTCAATGCCTTCTTTGGCGAACACCTCAATCCGTTTTACCACTTGGGCGCCATCGCCTATTTTCTGCTGTGGATCGTAATATTCACCGGCTTGTACCTGTACGCTTTTTTCGAAACCAGCGTGGTCCAGGCCTACGCTTCGGTGGACGCGTTGACGCATGGTCAGCGCTATGCGGGTGGCGTGTTGCGCAGCCTGCATCGCTACGCCTCGGATGCCTTGGTGCTGTTGATCGTTCTGCACATGCTGCGCCACTTTGTCTTCAATCGGCACCGCGGATTTCGCTGGTTTTCCTGGGTCTCCGGCGTCATGATCCTGTGGCTTACCTATGCCAGCGGCATCAACGGCTACATGCTGCCCTGGGACCGTTTGTCGCAGTTCGTGGTGACGGCAACGACTGAATGGTTTGACGTGCTGCCGGTGCTGGGCGGTTCCATGGCACGCAACTTCATCTCCAATGCCAACGTCAGCGACCGGCTTTTCTCTCTGCTGTCCTTCATTCACATCGGACTGCCGCTGGGCGTGATGACCGTGCTGTGGATCCACACGCAACGCGTGCCCGGCGCCAAGACGAATCCACCACGCCCGCTCATGTGGGGCTGGTTGGGCACCCTCACGGCGCTGTCGGTGTTTAAGCCGGCACTCAGCCAGGCTCCCGCAGACATGGCGACTATGGTTGCCACGCTGGATTTTGACTGGTTCTACTTGCCCACCTATGCACTGATCCAGCACTGGGGCCCCGCCAACACCTGGTATCTGGTGCTGGGCGCCACGGCCTTGTTGCTGGTCCTGCCCTGGCTGCCGCAGCGAGACGCCACGAAACCCAAGTCCTGGAGCATGGCGGCGCATCCGGACGAGCGCATCGTCGTTGTGCGCGCTGGCGAGACCTTGCTGGACGCCGGTCTGCGC
>CAIQYP010000320.1 GCA_903876045.1 uncultured beta proteobacterium
AACAGCATGGCGACGAATTGGCCATGACCGAGACTCTGGATATGGGCAAGCCGGTGAAGTACGCACGCGGTGTGGACGTCAACAGTGCCGCCAACTGCATCCGCTGGTATGGCGAAGCGGTTGACAAAATATATGACGAGATCGCACCGACACCATCCACCGCACTGGCGCTGATCACGCGCGAACCCGTGGGCGTCGTCGGTGTCATCGTGCCCTGGAACTACCCCATGATCATGGCGGCCTGGAAGATTGCACCGGCTCTGGCTAGCGGCAATTCCGTGGTGCTCAAGCCCAGCGAGAAGTCGCCCCTGACCGCTTTGCGGTTGGCCGATTTGGCGCTGGAAGCGGGCATTCCCGAGGGCGTGTTCAACGTCGTCACCGGTTACGGCCCGGAGGCTGGCTCGCCTCTGGCGCTGCATATGGATGTGGACTGCATCGCCTTTACCGGCTCGACCCGCGTGGGCAAACAAATCCATGTGATGGCCGGTCAAAGCAACCTCAAACGCGCCTGGACCGAGTTGGGCGGCAAGTCCCCCAACATCGTGTTTGCTGATTGCCCGAATCTGGATAAAGCCGTGGAAGCCGCCATTGGCAGCATCTTCTTCAACCAGGGCGAGAGCTGCAACGCACCCTCGCGCCTGTTCGTGCAAGACAGCATCAAGGAACGTTTCTTGGAAAAGGCCTTGGCCTTGGTGCCCGGCTATGCGCCAGCGAACCCGACGCTCCCCGGCACCGTGATGGGTGCCATCGTCGACCAAATCCAGATGAAGTCCGTGCTGGGCTATATCGAAAGCGGAAAAGCCGAAGGGGCCAAGCTGATCGCTGGTGGCGAGCAGGTGATGGCAGACACCGGTGGCTGTTATGTGCAGCCGACTATTTTTGATGGCGTGAAGCCCGAAATGAAGATTTCCCGCGAAGAGATATTTGGCCCGGTGTTGTCAGTCCTGAGCTTTAGCGATGCAGCGGAGGCCGTGCGCCTCGCCAACGACAGCGTCTATGGCCTGCAGGCCGGTGTCTGGACCAGCGACATCAACAAGGCCCATGGCGTGGCGCGCGCGTTGCGTGCTGGCACCGTGCACGTCAATCAGTACGATGAGGACGACATCACCGTGCCCTTTGGCGGTTTCAAGCAAAGCGGGGTCGGTCGCGACAAATCTCTACACGCCTTTGACAAATACACTGAAACCAAGACGACCTGGATTCGCATCGATAGTCCCGTTTAACAGTCCGTTTTAAAAGCCCTGTTTGACCTTCGGACCGCAGACCTTCACACTCTCATATTCACGCATTATTCCTAGGAGAACCCGTTATGAACGCACCTTTGAAACCTTCCGCCCTTGCCGCGGCAACGACTGTCGGCACCAACGCTGAGTGGCACGCACGCCGCTTGGCCGCCACCCCGCGTGGCGTGGGTGTGATGAGTGATTTCTTTATTGACCACGCCAAGAACTCTGAGTTCTGGGACATTGAAGGTCGCCGCTTTATTGACTTTGCCGGCGGCATTGCCGTCCTCAACACCGGCCATGTGCACCCCAAAGTGCAAGCTGCCATTGCCGCCCAGTTGCAGCGCTTTACCCATAGTTGCTACCAGGTCGTGCCCTATGCTGAATATGTGTCGCTGGCCGAGCGCATCAACGCCATCGTGCCGATTGCCGGACCGGCCAAGACGGCCTTCTTTAGCACCGGCGCTGAGGCGGTAGAAAACGCCATCAAGATTGCCCGCTCTTACACCAAGCGCAGCGGCGTGATTGCATTCGGTGGTGCCTTCCATGGCCGCAGCATGTTTGCCGTCGCGCTGACCGGCAAGGTACAGCCCTATAAGGCTGGCTTCGGGCCCTTTGCGCCAGAGATTTACCACGCACCTTTCCCCTGCCATTGCGCCAGCCTGGACGAGACCAAGCACGCCATCGAGCAACTTTTCAAATGCGATATCGAACCTGCACGCGTGGCAGCCATCATCTTTGAACCGGTGCAGGGGGAGGGTGGTTTCAACCCGATCCAGATCGAGGCAGTGAAATGGCTGCGCCAACTGTGCGACCAGCACGGCATTCTGATGATTGCGGACGAAGTGCAGACCGGTTTTGCACGCACCGGCAAGATGTTTGCCATGGAGCATTACGGTGTCTCGCCAGACCTGATCACCATGGCCAAGAGCATGGCCGGAGGCACGACTCTGTCGGCAGTATCTGGACGTACCGAGGTGATGGATGCGCCCAACCCCGGCGGCCTGGGCGGCACTTACGCGGGCAACCCGCTGGCCGTCGCTGCAGCGCACGCGGTGTTGGACGTTATGGCAGAAGAAAAGCTCTGCGAGCGTGCCGCCAAGTTGGGCGCACAACTCCAGGCTCGGCTGGAAGTGTCCAAAACCAAGAACAAATGCATGGGTGACATCCGCGCCCTGGGTGCCATGGTGGCCTGCGAGTTCGTCAATCCGCAAACGGGCGCGCCCGATGCGGACCTGACCAAGGTGATGCAACAAGCGGCACTCAAGAAAGGCCTGCTGCTGCTGACATGCGGCGTGTATGGCAACGTGATCCGCTTCCTGTTCCCACTGACGATTGAAGACAGCGTTTTTGAAGAAGCGCTGCAGATCCTCGACCAAGTTTTCGCCTGATTGCCTATGAACCCCTACCAGCCAACCATTGACCGCCTGAAATCGCAAGGTATTCATTCCGTTCTCACCCAGTTTTGCGATATCCACGGCGTTGCCAAAGGCAAGCTGGTACCGGTAGAAAATCTAAAAGAGTGGGTAGAGCAGGGCGCAGGCTTTGCCGGCCCAAGCATCTGGGGAACCGGCTTGCCGCGCTATGGCGTGCGCAGCGAGTATTACGGGCGGGTGAATGTCGAATCCTTGCGCGCACTCCCATTCATGCCCGGTGTGGCGCATGCGGTGTGCGATGGGTTTGCTGGCGGCGAGGCACTGGCCACCTGCTCGCGCCAGATGCTGAAGTCCGTGCTGCAGAGAATCAAGAGCCGTGGCTGGACGCTGTGGGTCGGCATTGAGCCTGAGTTCTTTTTGCTGAAAAAAGGGCATGGCGGGCGCTGGCAAGTTGCCGATGTGGAGGACCAACTCGACAAGCCTTCGTATGACTTGAAAGCGATACACCGCAACGGCGCGTTTATCGATGACATGCGCAGCACACTGACGCAACTGGGCTTCGAACTGCAACAGATCGACCACGAAGACGCCTGCGGCCAATACGAGATCAACTACAAGTTTGACGATGCCCTGGCCGCTGCCGACCGCTACATGCTGTTCAAAATGACGGCGCATGTGATTGCCGAAAAGCACGGCATGGTATTTAGCTGCATGCCCAAGCCGGTAGCGACTGCTCCGGGTAGCGGCTTGCACTTTCATTTGAGCATTACCGATGCAAACGGCAAGCCGATCTTTACGGATGCAGCGGGTGCTTTGGGTTTGAGCCAACAGGGTCACCAGTTTGCTGCGGGCTTGCTGCACCATGCGGATGCGCTCAGTGCACTGTGTGCGCCGACAGTGAATAGCTACAAGCGCCTGGCTAGTAGCAATAGTGCGTCGGGCACCACCTGGTCACCCGTTTGGAAGAGCTACGGCGACAACAATCGCACCTGTGTGGTTCGCACAGTGGCAGGGCGCATTGAATGGCGTCTACCTGACCCATCCTGCAATGTTTATGCAGCCCTCGCTGGCACGTTGGCGGCAGGGCTTGCGGGTATGGATCAGGCCATGGTGCCACCTGCGCCTATTGATGAAGACCTCTACGAGCGGCGTGCCCGCGGTGGTGCCATGCCAGAGCGTCTGCCGAAGAATTTGGATGAGGCCATCACTGCGCTGGAAGCTGACACTGCTTTATGCCAAGCGGTTGGCGCTGAATTTTGCGACCAGTTTGTCAAGTTGAAGCGGGCCGAGTGGGATGCATTCAGCCTGCAGGTAAGTGATTGGGAATTGCGCCACTACGCCGACGCGTTTTAACTTCGTCTCGGGTTTTAGGACCTTTGGACCCACCAAGAGCGTGCGCCGAGCACGTGTCGCGGTGGGTTTTTCGTTTTGAACAAAGAATTTCGAAAAACGGGCTTGATCCTTTTTTATGCTGTGTCGCAGCATTTTATAATGTGAAATTTGTTGATTGCAAATTGTCTTACGTCATTTCGCAGGGCAGTTTGTGAATTTCATATTGCAATACAAAGCATGTAAGTCATTGAATTCATTGAAAAATATTTCAATCTTATATAAGACATAAGATCACGATAAGTCTTATAAAAGACTTAGAATTCATCCATGGGCACCGGATCTGCAAAGCAAATTCAAGCCAACCATTTACCAACTAAGGAGTGTTTACATGCCGAAATCCCTGAACGAACAACTCAGCCGCGAACAGCAAATCGCCGCCCTGGAAAAAGACTGGGCCACCAACCCCCGCTGGAAAGGCATCAAGCGCGGTTACACCGCCGCTGACGTGGTCCGCCTGCGCGGTTCCTTCCAGGTGGAGTACACCTTGGCTCGCCGCGGTGCCGAAAAGCTGTGGGATCTGCTCCACACCGAAGACTATGTGAACTGCCTGGGCGCCCTGACCGGTGGCCAAGCCATGCAACAGGTCAAGGCCGGCGTGAAAGCCATCTACCTGTCGGGCTGGCAAGTCGCTGCCGACAACAACGAATATTCCGCCATGTACCCGGACCAGTCCCTGTACCCCGTGGACTCGGTGCCAAAGGTGGTTGAGCGCATCAACAACTCCTTCAGCCGTGCTGATGAAATCCAGTGGTCCAAGGGTGTTGGCCCAGGCGACGCTGGTTATATCGACTACCACGCTCCCATCGTTGCCGATGCGGAAGCTGGTTTCGGTGGCGTACTGAATGCCTACGAACTGATGAAAGCCATGATCCGCTCCGGCGCGGGTGGCGTGCACTTTGAAGACCAACTCGCTTCCGTGAAGAAGTGCGGTCACATGGGTGGCAAGGTGCTAGTTCCCACCACCGAAGCCTGCCAGAAGCTGATCGCCGCCCGTATGGCTGCCGACGTTTACGGCGTGCCCACCCTGGTGATTGCCCGTACCGATGCCGAAGCCGCCGATCTGTTGACCAGCGACTACGA
>CAIQYP010000321.1 GCA_903876045.1 uncultured beta proteobacterium
AAGACTGCATTTTTTGGGAAACCTCCTGAGCCATGGATTGGTGTGTGATGGCAACTTCACGCACTATTCGCGCCATCCATTTCTCACCTCACCCAGCGTGGTGATTATGGAAGAAATGTCATATTCAAATTAACAAGTTGTTGGGGATACTTGCGACCATGGGACACCGAATTGATTCTATCGATAAATTTTTTTGTCGGAGCGTAGCCACGACTGACAAGCACGAGTGAAGAGGCGACTGGTCTTTTCGCAAAGTTAAATTTCGCTGATTGAACAGCAGATGGTCCTTAACGAGAGGCGCAATGCCGCCTAACTGAGATAAAAATTAATGAAATCATTATTCAACGTAGCGGCGCTCCTGCTGGCGCTCGGTTCAACCGCTGTTATCGCCGCAGATGTGGCAGATATTGAGGCCCGATTCAAAG
This sequence comes from uncultured beta proteobacterium, assembly GCA_903876045.1. Lineage (GTDB taxonomy): Bacteria > Pseudomonadota > Gammaproteobacteria > Burkholderiales > Burkholderiaceae_C > Allorhodoferax. Next base: position 426 of record CAIQYP010000321.1, read on the forward strand.
CAGCCGATAAAAACGGTGACGGAAAACTCACGCTAGAAGAGGCCAAGGCAGGAATGCCACGTGTCGCTAAAGCGTTCGATAAAATTGATACCGACAAAAAGGGATACATTACGCTCGATCAGCTAAAGGCGAAGGCGGCGCAATGATAATTTGCGAGGGAACCCGCTCGCAAGCTAGCCTAGATCTTCAATTTCCCCAGGGTTTCAACCTTCGCGGCTGGAAAGCTTCACTGGCCACGCTGTGCATAGGCGCATTGAGCGCATGTACCACCCTCGGGCCTGATTACCAGCAACCCGCTACCAGCGTCCAATCCGGTTGGACCATGCCTGAGCTGGATCAGCAGGCCATCGGTGGAAAAGTAAGCGATGACGAGTTTTGGGCCAGTTTTTCCGACCCCACGCTGGTCGAACTATTGCGTGATGCACAAAAGAATAGTCTGACCTTGCAGTCGGCAGCCCTGCAAGTTGATGGGGCAAGCGAAACGGTGAGCATTAATGCTGCATCGCTCTTGCCCGGTGTCTCCGCTACGGGTTCGAAAAACTACAACCAGCCCGATGCCGCATCCAAGCAAAAGAACAAGAACGAGGGTTCGTTTACTGACCAGGTACTAGGACAAGTGTCGTGGGAGGTAGATTTTTGGGGCAAGTACCGCCGCGCAGAGCAAGCCGACAGGGCAACTCTCGAGTCGAGTAAGGCAGCACTCGCATCCTCTGCGGTATCACTCAAGGCCAGTGTTGCCAATGCCTACGTCAACGCCCGCATCTACGCGAATCGCATTGTGGTGGCCGAGGCCAACTTGCGCGAGCAAGCTGAAAACATGCGCATCGCAGAAGCGCGTTATCGCTTAGGTTCGAGCTCCGAAATGGATTGGCGTCAAGCACAAACACAGTACGCTCAAACACAGTCCCAAATACCGGCATTGCGCTCCAATCTTGCGCAAAACCAAAATGCGCTGAGCGTACTTTTGGGTCAAACGCCAGACTATTTCGCCAAACATTACAGCGCATCCCTTGTGGCCGCTTTGCCCACCATACCCGCGGTCTTGCCTTTGGGTGTTCCCTCCGATTTGTTGCGCCGAAGGCCCGATGTTCGTCAGGCTGAGTTCCTTGCAATTTCGCAGTCGGCACGTATCGGGCAAGCAGAGGCCGCCCTTTACCCGTCCTTTTCGCTGAGTGGTTCTATCGGAGTTCAGACCATGCCTGACGGCAGGGAACTCTTTAGTTGGGACAGTCGGAGCATCAGCTATGGTGCTGGCTTTACTTTCCCCTTGTTTGACCGTGGGGCGCTGATTCGCAAGGTCAAGGTTCAAGACATCACATTCCAGCAAGCCGTGCTCTCGTACCAGAATCAGGTACTGACTGCGCAGCAGAATGTGGAGGATGCCTTGAGCAGCTTTTTCCAGGGCAAAGAGCAGCTCGCGGCTTTGCGCCGCGCCGACACAGCGGCGAAGCGCAGCACCGAATTGTCATTACGCAGGTACAAGAGCGGCCTGACTGATTTCACCACCGTGACCAACGCGCAACAGTCGCAATTGCAAACGTCCGACTCCTTGGTACAAGCGCAGTCCGGTGTCCTTTTAGCCGCCATTAGCGCCTACCGTTCCGTTGGCGGCGGTTGGTCGCCATCTGATGCCGATTCGCCCCCGAATCCTATCGCTCATGTTTCCCCAGAAGTTGTAACACCATGACCTTGACATTTATTCCACTTCCGCGGGCGTGCGGGCTCGCTTTGGCAGTCGCAGGGCTACTGATGGCTTGCAAACCGCAAAACACAAACCCTCCGGCTTCAGCAGACCTGGTCACTGTGAATACTCTGATCCTGCAAAACCGAATGGTGGCAGACCGCATAGATCTCGACGGTACGGTAGCGCCGGTGCAACAGGTCAATGTGACGGCAAGAGTGGCCGGGAAACTAAAGCAGATCGGATTCAAGGATGGAGACCAGGTCAAGGCTGGGCAACTGCTTTTTGCCATCGAGCCCGACACTTATGTCGAACAGGTCAAGCTCAACCAGGCCCGCCTGGACCAGGCAAAAAGCGACTATCAGCGGCAACTCCAATTGATGAAAGAGAACGCCACGTCGGTTTCCAATGTCGAGAGCGACCTCTCCAACATGCAGCAAGCGGAAGCCAATTTGCGCCTGGCACAAATTAACCTCTCTTACACCGAAGAACACGCACCGTTCGACGGCGTTATGGGTCGCAGGCAAGTCGATATAGGCAATTACGTTGGCGCTGCACCTGGCGGTACGGTGTTGGGCACCATCGTTCAAATTGCGCCGGCTTATGTGAATGCAGCGGTTAGTGAGCGCGACGCTCTGCGTATTCGCGAAAAAATGATTCAACGGGGCCAATCCGCCAAGAATAGAGCAGGGGGCACCCCTGTTACAGCGCATTTGCAAGGTGAGAACCCACTGGCTGAAGTCGGTGTACTGGATTTTGTTGACCATGTCGTGGGGGGCACGTCAGGCACTGTCGCTTTGCGCGGAAAGTTTGCCAACCAGAGCTACCGGTTTTTCCCCGGACTATATGCCCAGCTGAGCGTGCAACTGGGGCCTGATCGTCCTGCTCTGTCCGTACCGCGCGACCTGGTGATGTCGGACCAGCAAGGTGATTACGTATTCGTCGTGGATGCCGACAACCGGGCCAAGCGGCGCAATATTCGGAGCAACAATCTGCCGTCAAATCTCAAAGAGGTTCTAAGCGGCCTCTCCGCTGGCGATCGGGTCGTCTCGGTTGGCTACAACAAGCTGAGTGATGGTCAAGCCGTGAACGCCGTGGCCGACACTAGGCCGCAGGCTGCCGCGTCAGCCGCCTCAGACCAAAAGTCTGGGGGCTCTGCGCCATGATTGCCAAATTCTTCATCGACCGCCCGGTCCTGGCCAATGTTTTGGCGCTGTTGATGCTGCTGCTGGGCGGGGTGGCGGTGTTGGGATTGCCGGTGTCCCAATACCCGCAACTAACGCCACCCACAATTCAGGTGAGTACCAGCTACCCTGGCGCAAATGCCAAGACGGTGCAAGAAGTAGTGGGTCGGGCGATCGAGCAACAGGTCAACGGCGTGGATGGAATGCTGTACATGCAATCCTACGCATCCAATGACGGGCGCTACCTCCTGACCGTCAGCTTTGCTGTAGGGACTAACACCGACCAAGCACAAGTGGCGGTGCAAAACCGTGTGGCAATTGCCGTGCCCTTGCTTCCCGGTGCAGTGCAGCAACAAGGCGTGGTTACAAAAACCAAGTCGACGGCGATATTGCAGATGATCACCTTAAGTTCAGATGATCCCAGCCACGACTCGTTATTTCTCAGCAACTTCGCTAGCCTGCAGTTGCGTGACCGCCTGGTGCGCATACCCGGTGTAGCAGATGTCAACGTGTTTGGGGTGGGCCAATACGCTATGCGCGTGTGGCTAAACGCTTCGCAAATGCGCCAGCGCAACCTCGTACCCAGCCAGATAGTAAATGTTCTATCCCAACAGAACCAACGCGTCAGTGCAGGGCAAATTGGTGCGCCGCCTGCTGCCCCGGGTCAGGATTTGCAACTCACCGTGACAGTAGACAGTCCGCTGACCACCGCCAAGGATTTTGGTGAACTGATCGTCAGTACCGCGTCTGACGGAACTATTGTGCGTTTGCGCGATGTTGCAAAAATTGAGCTCGGAAGCCAAAACTATAACCAGGAATTCAGCTACGACGGCAGGCCGGCCGGTGGAATTGCGATTTACCAATTACCCGATGCTAATGCTTTGGACACGGCCAAAGCGGTTTCTAACGAGTTGGCCAAAGCAGCCGCCGGCTTCCCCAAAGGCTTGCGATACGACATAGCCTTGGACACGACGGTTTTTGTAAAGGCCTCCATCGACGAGGTCTACTCCACGTTGTTAGAAGCGGGAATATTGGTGTTGATCGTAATCTTGGTTTTCTTGCAGGATTGGAGAGCCACTTTAGTACCAGCCACCACGGTCCCGATCACCATCGTCGGAGCCTTTGCCTTTATGGCAGTGCTGGGGTTCAGCATCAATTTATTGACCCTGTTTGCTATTGTGTTGTGCATCGGCATTGTTGTGGATGATGCCATCGTTGTTGTTGAGGGGGTGGCGCAACGCATGACCCCCGGCAAACCAGCCCGCCAGGCCGCTACTGAGGCTATGGAAGGGTTAATGGGGCCCATCATAGGTATCACACTCGTACTTACTGCGGTATTTTTGCCGGCTGCCTTCATCCCAGGTATTACTGGCCAGATGTACCGACAGTTTGCCTTGGTGATTGCCGCAACTGCCGTGTTGTCAGGCATCAATGCGATCACGCTTAAGCCCACACAGTCGGCGCAGTACTTGCGTGCGCCCGACCCGACGCGTAAGCCCAACGCATTTTCACGCGGTTTTAACGCGGCTTTTGAGAAGGCAGAACACGCCTACATTCGTTTAATAAGTGCGTTGATTCGTAACAAAGGGACTAGTGCTCTGGTTGCTCTGGTTTTGATGGGGGCCGCAGGATACGGCTTTGTGACCATACCTACCGCTTTTATTCCGACAGAAGACCAAGGTTATGTGATGGTGGCGGTACAACTGCCCGATGGTGCCTCGCTACAGCGCACCACTGCAGCACTGGAAAAAGTAGTTCAAGTTGGACGCTCCACACCTGGCGTGGCGCACGCCGTGGCCATTAGCGGCATATCGCCAGTTGATGGCAATACCTCTTTGTCCAACGCCGGTTTGGTCTATTTGGTGTTGGACGACTGGGCTAAGCGCTCAGCTTCACCGGATCAAGGATTGCTGCAGATCTATAACGGGTTAAGTCGATCTTTGGCTGCAATCCCCGACGCCAGCAGTCGCGTGTTGGTGCCTCCGCCGATCAACGGCCTTGGACTTTCAGGTGGCTTTCAGATGCAACTGTTGCTAACCGACGGAAGCGCAGACTATGGAAAGCTCAGCGCTGCGGCAGACGCGCTAGCTGCAACAGCAAGTGCCGATCCGCGCATACAACTGGCATTTACGACCCTGCGCGTATCGGTCCCACAAATCAAACTGGAAGTCAACCGCGCACGTGCAGAGTCCCTGGGTGTTTCGGTGGGAGATGCCTATAGCGCTATCCAAAGCTATTTAGGTTCCTCCTACATCAATCAATTTTCAAAATTTGGCCAAAACTATTCGGTCTATGTACAGGCCGATGCAAGCGACCGGCGCGACCTGCAAACCATCGGTCAGCTCACGGTGCGGAGCAAAGCGGGAGACATGGTTCCCCTGAGCGCCTTCGCTAACCTTGTTCCCATCTTCGGTCCCGCAGTGGCCTCGCAATACAACCTGTACCCTACAGCAGCCATTTTGGGCGCTGCAGCGGCGGGTGTGAGTTCTGGTGAGGCTCTAAAGATACTGGAAAATATTGCCCAGGAAAAATTGCCTCCCGGCATTTCCTACGCATGGACTGGCATGTCCTACCAAGAAAAGCTGGTGGGTGGCACCGTGGGAATGGTGTTTGCTTTGGCCATATTGCTCGTGTATTTTGTCCTTGCCGGGCAATATGAATCCTGGTTGGCACCGGTTCCGGTATTGCTTGCGGTGCCTCTGTCGTTGGTGGGTACGGTATCGGTCCTTCTTGCCGTTCATTTGCCCAACAATATTTATGTCCAGATTGGGCTAGTGCTATTGATCGCACTCTCGGCAAAAAATGCCATTCTGATCGTCGAGGTCGCGCGCGAGTTACATCACCAGGGCTCTGACATTGTGAGTGCGGCACTTGAAGCTTCCAGGCGGCGGTTCAGGCCCATTTTGATGACCTCGTTCGCTTTCATTTTGGGTGTGGTGCCGCTCATCACTTCGTCCGGCGCAGGTGCAGCGGCACGAAAGTCGATCGGCATTACCGTTTTCTCCGGCATGTTGGCCTCCACTATTTTGGCGGTGGCCCTGGTGCCCGTGTTCTATGTATTAGTAGCCAAGTGGCAGGCGCGCATCGCGCCTAAGTCCCTGGATGCGGCCACATCACCCTAATTTATAGCTACCCCATCTGCCAGTATGTTGAGTTGCTTTCAAAAGAAGCTACTTTGTGCTTCGAGAGACTGGGTCTTTCGACCTGAATGAACAAATATATAGAGCGTCCGGATAGCGGTTGTTCGTCTATTGAACAGAACCATTTAAATATTGACAAACTGCCAGGAGCAAAGAAATGAAATACTCAAATTGCATCGCGATTTTTTCCCTTACCTTGGGCTTGGGGCTTTCGAGCGCTGCAGGTTTGGCTCAAACCCCTGCGGTAGCTTCCGATAGTGGCTTTTTAACTGACTATGGACAGTTGACTGAAGCTCGCAAACTACGCCATACCTACCGCACTTTCAAAGCGCCTGGCTCGGGCAGCTTTAAGAGCGCAAAGGCTTTTCTAAAACCTGTGCTGATTTTTCCAGCCGATTCCAAGTTCATTGGGGTAGATGCTGATATCACGGCGCAGGTTCTTGAATATCTTGAGCAAAACTTACGCGTCAAAATTGCCAAAGCAGTAGAGCTGGTAGATTCGCCAGAGCAAGCCGACGTGGTTATTGAGGCGGCGTTAACAGATATTTCCACGCAAGCGGAAGGCAAGACCGTACTCGATTTCACACCTATCGGCCTGGTCAAAAACACCGTGCAAACCGCGATGGATGGTAAAGCGTTGCAACCCGTGGTGCGCATCGAGTTGCGTGTCGGTAATCGTGATCTGGACAAGGTTTTGCTGGAGTCGGTACACCGTTATGCGGGCAAAGGAATCGGGCGCACGGACAAAGCAGCCACACGGATTAGCTTCGAATCCCTGGTTCCTTCCCTGAACGACTGGGTGGCGGGCACGGTTGATGAACTTGTCAAACCCTGAGAAGTTGCAGGCATACCCAAATCCATTTGCGTGCCTCACCTCACCGCATATTTCGTGAGATGCCTCTAGTCGAAATGATGCGCCCGGGCCGACGATCAAATGCGGTTGGCCATGTAAAGCCACTTCGCGAGAAGCACCAGGACCTGCTTTTTGCATCGAAGTAATAAAACCAAATCTCAAAACGCAAATAAGGAACTACTTTGACACCACAGGAAATGATTGATCTGTTCCAGAAACACGTGAGCGCCGAGCTTGCCGGCGATCTGGTGACGACAATGGAAACGATGACTGACAGTCCTCATCTGAATCATGTCCCTACGATGGCCGGTGGCGTCGGTCGTGATGACGTGCAAGCCTTTTATCGCGACCATCTCGTCGGCAAATTTTTTCCACCAGACGTGAAAATGGATAGTTTGTCCCGTACCGTAGGTACCGATCAAATAGTCGAAGAGCTCGCCATTAGTTTTACGCATACGACGCCTATTGATTGGCTTCTTCCCGGCGTTGCGCCTACGGGGAAGCCTGTCGAGATTGCAGTGGTCGTAATTGTTGGATTCAAGGATGGCAAGATCGCCCATGAACATATTTACTGGGATCAAGCGAGTGTTCTGGTACAGACAGGACTTCTCGATCCTAAGGGCTTGCCCGTGAGCGGTGCGGAAAGTGCACGGAAGGTCGGCAATCCGAAACTACCCTCTCGCGTAATCTAGCAAGATATTGAGGATACCTGCATCAACAGATGTATCGACCTTCTTATTTTTCAGCCTGTCATGCATTGCTTGAAAAGCTATTTTTTCAGACCTCCAGAATAGAATTTTGATGTTTGAAACGGGTGATTTTCATACATTGTCGGACCTAACTTCAACTTTGCAATAGCTAAACTTCAGCCTCAAATGCGCAACTTCAAAATAAATATGTCTATCGCCTTTAAAAACATCAAAAGATTCCAGCATTGCGATAGAGGGCTCTTATTTAGCCTCGCCATGCTCGGGGTATGTGGTTGCGTCCAGGCTCAAACACCGGCACCCACAGAAGCCGTATCTTCAGCCTGCGATCCAAGAGAAGGTCTATACGAATTGCACGGTTGGTGCACATCACTGAACTACGGTGCATCCTACACCTATCAAAGTGCACAAAATTCAGGGGCAGGCTTTCCGGTCATCGTAAATAAAAATGGAACAGTGTCCAGCGCCAAGAGTTCAGATTCTGCTTCTGCCTACGCCGGACTGCAGATGACACGTCACAGCGATCTTGGCGATATTACGGCAACAGGTTCAGCGTCTTGGTCTAAGGCTACAGATGATGGCACCCAAAACGGAAGCGCCTATGTTTCCGGATGGAGCTTGGGGTTTGATGGCTTGACAGTGGGTTATACCGGGACACTGATGAGTTTTTGGTCAGGGGATTTCTTATCAGCAGCGAATGCGCCTCAACGTGCAACCAATTCAGTTGTCTACGAATATGATGGCATTAAAAACAGCAGTATAGCGATAGGTTTGGAATCGAATCTGCCGACCACGCCACAAACACAGACGGGCCCAACGAGCTTTGATTTTTCTAATCCTGTTTATACGCTTCGTTGGCTACATTCATCAGATGAGATAACTTTTTTTGTGGCAGGCTTGTTGAGGAAAGCTGATTATTCAGACTCGCCATCGCAGACAACCACCCGGACTGGATGGGTCGAAAGTGTCGGAGTCACTATGCCAATGGCGTTCGTTGCTGAGGGGGATAGCTTCAGCACCCAATGGACTAGAGCATCAGATGCTTCATCTTATCTCGGGACTAACGTAGACTGGACTTCCTATCAACAATCAGTGGCGACTAGCGGACCCACCACCGGGTGGAGTGCAGTATCTTCTTTCCACCACGTTTGGTCTGAGCAATTCGAATCCAATATATATTCCAGCTATGTTACTGTGGCAGTGAATTTTCCAGTGAAGAGAGTAGAGTCGAGCACAGTCAACAGCGGCATAAATTTATTTTGGAGGCCGAAGAAGAATTTGCGGCTCGGCATCGAGTTTGAAAAGATAACAGGTAGCGTATCATCGCCTGGCATACCCGATGTCAGCGTGGACTCCTCCGTGGGGATTCTGTCGATGGCATATGATTTTAATTGAGTGCTGAACGGTTTGACTGAGAGAGTTGCACGCCATTGATTCGTGCAACCTCAACGCGATTCAAAATTTGCTTGCGCCTAACCGGCGAATATTTGAAGCTATCTCACAAGGCTGCGTCAATTGCAGCTACGAGTTTGTCGAATTCCAATTTCAGATCTTTAGCGGATATTGCAATCGAAGATGGGTCTGTAGCTTCTGTGGCATTTTTCAACAGGTCTTCTATTTGCCCAGCTTGACGCGCAATGCCCGCAAGCCCCAAAGTTCCGGTAACACCGCGTAAAGAATGCGCGGACATCAATGCGGTTTTCATATCTCCAGTTGCCAGCGCATCGCACAGATTTTGCGCATCGGGGCTCTCAGCCAGGAGTGCTAGCAGTTGCCCATACAGTTCAGAATCGCCCACACTGCTCATCCCGTCATCCACATTCAAGCCGGCAATGGCCATCAATTTGGAAAGTAGTGGATCTTCCAGAATACTTGCGTCTTGAGGGTAGAGGGCAGAAGAGTCCATCGGTGGTGGTTTAACGGAATCTTTTGCGGTCTCAATTTCAGGCTCAGACACTGCTGGAAGCCAGCGCAGTAGCGCGGCATACAACAGTTCCGGTTTCACTGGCTTTGCAATATGGTCATTCATGCCTGCTCTGGCGCAGGCTTCCCTGTCCTCGACAAAAGCATTCGCTGTCATCGCCAAAATGGGTAACTCCGCTTGGTCGTGGATTGCGCGGATGGTCCTGGTTGCCTCGATGCCATCCATGACAGGCATTTGCATGTCCATGAGTATCAATTCGTATTCGTTGCCACGCACTTTTTCTACGGCGATCTTGCCGTTTTCAGCCACATCGACATACAGGCCAACGCTTCGTAGTAGATCCAGCGCAATCAACTGGTTAATAGGGTTATCTTCCACAAGGAGCACAAAACCCCCACCGCGCTGACGCAACTCTAGCTCTGCGCTACCGGGGAGCCTGCCCACCTGATCCGTGTGTTTGCCTGATAGCGCTGCTTGCAGCGGGGCGTAAAGGCGCGAGGTGGTAAGGGGCTTGTGCAGCGCGCCGCTATAACCCGCGTCAGACAGCGCAGCCGGTGAAATTTGCTCACTGCTACTGGTCAACAGCAGGCGCGCAGGTTGGCGCCGGATCGGCGATGCAGACATTGACCGGCCCACTTCCAGGCCATCTAAGACGCCGGAATGTTCGATCAGCAAGATATCGTATGGCGACCCGCGTTCTTCGGCTGATTGAACATCTGCGGGAACCGCATGGGCGTCGCCAAATGCGGTCACAAGAATTCCCTGCATTTCCAGCATGTCGGTGATGGCCTCCCGTGTCTCTGGAAACTGGTCAACCAGCAAAGCGCGCACCCCCCTGGTTTCAACAGTCTGCTCATGCAAGCGCGGTACCGGCACTCCGAATCCAAAGGGAATTTCAATCCAAAAAGTGCTGCCTACCCCAGGCTGGCTGGTGGCTCCGATATCGCCCTTCATCAATTCCACGATGCGGTGGCTGATCGAGAGGCCCAGCCCGGTGCCACCATACTTTCGGGTGGTGGACACATCCGCCTGTTCGAAGGGCTGAAACAACTTTGCCCGTTGCGCTTCAGTGAGTCCGATTCCCGTGTCAGTAACTTCAAAACGGATTCGCATGCCGATATCGGCGGCGCTCGCCACCCATCCGCGAATCACAATAGTTCCAGCTTCTGTGAACTTGACCGCATTGCCAACTAGATTGAGCAGCACTTGCTCAAAGCGCATACCGTCCCCGCGCAAGGCATCAGGCAATCGGCGCAGATCGACAACTATTTCCAACCGCTTTGAAGCTAGTTTTCCCTGAAGGAGGTTGCACACACCTTCAACAACTAGTTCCGGATCAAAGTCAGAGATTTCAAGTTCTATTTTTCCGGCTTCAATCTTGGAGAAATCAAGAATGGAGTTGATCACAGACAGCAGGTGCTCCGCCGCCTCATCTACCTGCTGTAGTCGCTCCGATTGATCCGCCCTGGGATTGCTCCGCTGCAGCATGTGCGTCAATCCGATGATCGCATTCATCGGAGTACGAATCTCATGACTCATATTGGCCAAAAATTGGCTCTTCGCCTCAGATGCGGCTTCTGCCTGATTCTTTGCAACTTGGTATGCCGTGAAGTCAGTCAACGTTTTGACGACGTGCCCTGACGATGCCGGATAGCTCTGTATGTCCAGGTAA
>CAIQYP010000322.1 GCA_903876045.1 uncultured beta proteobacterium
CTGGCCGCACCCTGCCCCAACTGCGGCGGCATCGTCAAGGAAAACTACCGCCGCTATACCTGCACCGGCAAAACCGGCACGGAAGACGGTTGCGGCTTCTCGTTTGGCAAATCGCCCGCCGGGCGCACTTTTGAGCCGGCGGAAGTGGAGCAATTCCTGCGCGACAAGCACATTGGCCCGCTGGACGGCTTCCGCTCCAAGGCCGGCTGGCCTTTCACAGCCGAGATGATCATCAAATTCGACGACGAAACCAAAAACTACAAGCTGGAGTTTGATTTTGGCGACGACAAGGCCGGCGAAGAAAGCGGCGAACTGATCGACTTCTCAGCCCAGGAAACACTCGGCCCATGCCCCAAGTGCGGTGCCGGTGCGGGCGATGCCAACGGCGGCTCGGTGTTCGAGCACGGCAAAAACTACGTCTGCGACCGCTCGGTGCCCACCCACGCGCACGCCACGCCGACCTGCGACTTCAAGACCGGCCAAGTCATCCTGCAACAGCCGATTGAACGCGCGCAAATGCAAAAGCTCTTGGCCACTGGCAAGACCGATTTGCTGGACAAATTTGTCAGCATGCGCACCCGCCGCGCCTTCAAGGCCATGCTGGCCTGGGATGCCGAAGCCGGCAAGGTGAACTTCGAATTTGCCCCGAGCAAGTTCCCACCGCGCAAGACGGCGGCGGGGGCTGCTCGCCCTGCGGCGACTGGCAAGACCGCCGCCAAGACGACAGGTGCGGCGGCCAAGAAGGCACCAGCCAAGAAGACGGCAGCAGTCAAATCTGCTGCAGCCAAGGTCGCGAAGCCGAAGGCACCGCGCAAGACCACAGCCGCCTCCGGCATGACGCCCAGCCCCGCGTTGGCCGCCGTGATCGGCGCCGAGCCAGTGGCACGCACGCAGGTCATCAAGAAGCTGTGGGACTACATCAAGGAACACAAACTGCAAGACGCCAAGGACAAGCGCAGCATCAACGCGGATGCCAAGTTGCTAGCCGTATTCGGCAAGCCGCAGGTGACGATGTTTGAGCTGGCGGGGATTGCGGGTAAGCATTTGACGGCGTAGTAAATCAATGGGCCGGGAATAGGCTCACTGATGAAGCTGCACTTTCCTGAACGTCAAGTTAATCCGCCGGCCCCCCAGCAGCGCGTGATCGCCCTCCTCCAGCGGCGCCACGCCATGAAAGGCCAGGCGCGCGGGGCCGCCCCAGACCACCACATCGCCATGCGCCAGCCGATAGCGCTGAGGCCGCTGCTTGCGGTCTGTACCGCCAAACAAGAAGATGGCCGGCAGGCCTAGCGACACGGAAACTATGGGCGCGAGCAAATCTTTCTCGTCCTTGTCCTGATGCAATGAGAGCTTGGCACCGGGCACATATTGGTTGATCAGGCAGGCCTCGGGATGAAAGTCGGCAAAGCCCGCCTCAGTTGCGGCACGCTCAGCCAGACGCAGAAAGCACTCCGGCATGACAGGCCAGTGCTTGCCGGATACGGGGTCACGCGCGGCGTAGCGGTAGCCGTGCGGGTCGGACACCCAGCCCAAGGCGCCGCAACTGCTGGTGGACACTGACATGGTGTAGCCACCCGGCGTCTGCATATGGCGCAGGGGCGCTTGTTTAAGGACATGCTCCACAGCCGCCAGCAGCGCCACATCGTCTTGCCGGGCAAAGGCACGCAACAACACAGCGCCAGGTGCGAGAGCTAAGCGCGCAGCTTCGGATGTGGGTGGCAGGTCGTCGAACAGGTCCATGAGAAACCGATGCTACAAGGGGCGCACACTTTGGTCGACCCGAAGCCATGAGATCAGGCGCTCAGTCCATTTGCAGAGCCGGCGCAAAAGTCGCCGCAGGCCCGCTGCGACCAATGAACTTCAATGCTGTTGCGCCTGATTGCTGGTCAGAAGCTTGTCGGTATAGGCAATGGCGATGGCGCTGAGCAAAAAGGTCACGTGGATGATGGTCTGCCCAGCTTGACCTTGAGCACCGAGGCATTCACATGGCTGAGCCACTCGGGTTGGTCCGGATGGCCATCCAGATCCATGCGGCTGACAAAGGTTTCATAGCCCCCCACGATCACCACGTCAATCAGCGCCAGCACCGCCAGCATGATGATGGTTTCATTCAGCGCAGTGACCGGCGCCTCGGTGTGGTAGCCGATGCTGGAAAACCAGCGCCTCCAGCGCGGTCTGGTTGCCAAATGCGGCCCCCAGAAGGTGTACCAGTTCCACCCAGAAGTGAAACACATAGACACACTGGGCTGCGATCAGGCCAACGTACAACGGCAACTGCAGCCAGCGGCTGGCAAAGATGAAACGGGGAATCGGGCGCAATGCGCGCGCTACGGAGGGTTTGTCGGGGGTCATAAGAGCTCTAATCTAGGGGTGGGCGGCAACGGGGAGAGACATTGTAAGAAGTCAAGACGTCGATTTGCCCCGGCAGAGCCGCAATTCCATGGCCACTTTCCGGTCAACCAGACCTAAACGGTAACAATAGTCCCCTATATTTAGAAAAACGAATGTGAACAAACCATGAACTTTACCGATATCGACGACACCTCTGAACACGCCACCCATACCGCAGCCGAACGCGCCGCCGCAGCCAGCCGCAGCACCTGGGTCAGTGTGGGGATTAACGTGGTCTTGTCCACCACGCAGATCATCGTCGGCGTGCTGGCCAAGTCGCAGGGTTTGATTGCCGACGGTATTCATTCGCTGTCAGATCTGGTGGCAGATTTCGTGGTGCTGTTTGCAGGCCACCATGCCAAAAAGGATGCCGACGAAGACCACCCCTACGGTCACCACCGGTTCGAGACGGCCGCATCGCTCGCTCTGGGTGCTTTGCTGCTGGCCGTGGGCATCGGCATGGTCTGGTCGGCGCTGCAAAAGCTGGAGAACCCTGGCTCTATCCCCACGGTCCACATTACGGCGCTCTGGGTGGCGCTGATTGCCATTGCCTCCAAAGAGCTGCTTTTTCGCTACATGCTGCGCGTGGCTAAGGCGGTCAAGTCCAGCATGCTAGTGGCAAACGCCTGGCATGCGCGCACGGACGCAGCCTCCTCGCTGGTGGTCAGCATTGGCCTGATCGGCAACCTGCTGGGTTACCCTTTGCTGGACCCGATTGCCGCACTGATCGTGGGCTTTATGGTGGGCAAGATGGGTTGGAGCTTTGCATGGGATGCGCTGCACGATTTGATGGACCGTGGCCTTGACGAGGCTGAAGTGCAAGCCATTCGCGACACGTTGAAATCTTCGCCGGGAGTGCTGGGCGTGCATGACGTGCGCACCCGCAAGATGGGCGACATGGTAGTGGTGGATGCCCACATTGAGGTGGATGCCGAAATTACGGTGGAAGCAGGCCACAACATCGCCGTGGCCGCGCGACAAGCCGTGATGCGACGCCATCGCGTGCTCAACCTGATGACGCACGTAGACCCCGCACACCGCCCGGACAAGGATCACGAGCCCATGGCAGCACACCCCTGAACGGCAGCGGCGGCACAGAGCTACGTTATGCTTGGCGCGCTAACCAAGACACCTACATACATAACGGAGACAAGACCATGAAAATGACCCGCCGCCAGCTATTGGCCACCACCGGCGCGATGGCGCTGCCATTTGCCGCAGGCAGCAGCTTTGCGCAAACCGCCGAATTTACCGTCAAGTTCGGCAGCAATTTGCCGGCCATCCACCCCCTTAATATCCGCGCCACCGAGATGGCCGCCAACCTCAAAGCCGAGTCCAAGGGGCGCATCGACCTGCAGGTCTACCCTAACAACCAGCTCGGCAATGACACCGACATGCTGTCGCAGTTGCGCTCGGGCGCGCTCGACTTCATGACCCTGTCACCGCTGATTCTGGGCACCCTGGTGCCGGCTGCGCAAATCAATGGCGTGGGCTTTGCCTTCAAGGACTACAACCAGGTCTGGGCCGCCATGGACGGCGAGCTTGGGTCACATGTGCGAAAGCAAATTGCCGCCACCGGCACCATCTTTGCTTTCGACAAGATCTGGGACAACGGCTACCGCCACGTCACCAACAGCGTGCACCCGGTAGCCAAGCCGGACGACCTCAAAGGCCTGAAACTGCGCACACCGCCCGGCCCGATGTGGGTGTCGATGTTCAAGGCGCTGGAGGCGTCGCCCACACCGCTGAACTTTGCCGAGGTCTATTCCGCCCTGCAGACCAAGGTGGTGGACGGCCAGGAAAACCCGCTGGCGATTATTTCTGCGGCCAAGCTCAACGAAGTTCAAAAGTACTGCTCGCTGACCGGCCACATGTGGGACGGCTACTGGTTCATGGGCAACAAAAAGGTGTTCGAGCACATGCCCGCCGACATGCAGGCCCTGATGACCAAACACGTGGCCGCCTCCGCTGCCCTGCAACGCGCCGATATCCGCAAGGCTAATGACACACTGCAAGCTGATCTCAAAGCCAAGGGCATGCTGTTCAATGACGCACCCGCTGACGCCTTCCGCGACAAGCTGCGCAGCGCCGGCTTCTATGCCGACTGGCACAAGAAATTTGGCGACGAGGCTTGGGCGCTGCTGGAAAAGTACACCGGAAAACTCTCTTGAAGCCAGCGGCGCCCGTAGAAAAAGGGGCCGCTTCCGCCGGCCCCCTGCGCTGGCTGCATCAACTCGAATCGCTGCTGGGGTGGTTGGTGCAAGTCTGCGCTGGCGCTCTGGTGCTGGCCTGCATGGTGGTGCTGTTCTCGGGCGTGTTTGCGCGCTACGTGCTGCACAACTCGCTGGCCTGGTCAGACGAACTGGCCTCCATCCTGTTCCTCTGGCTGGCCATGTTGGGCTCGGTGCTGGCGCTGCGCCGCGGCGAGCATATGCGCATGACGGCCTGGGTGAATCGCGCCACGCCTGAACGACGCGCCTTTTACGAGGCACTGGGTGTTGCCGCTTGCCTGGCCTATCTGGCCATGGTGGCGATGCCGGCGCTGAACTTTGCGCAGGAAGAGGTTGCCGTCACCACCCCGGCGCTGGAAATTTCCAACGCCTGGCGCGCCGCCGCCCTGCCCATCGGCATGGGCCTGATGGCGGTGTTTGCGCTGTTCCGTCTGCTGCGTGATTCCAGCCTGAAGCAGGCAGTGCAATCGGTGCTGCTGATTGCTGCGCTGGTCGGCGCCTTCTGGTTCGCCAGCCCCTGGTTGATGCATCTGGGCAAACTCAATCTGCTGGTCTTTTTTGTCGGCGTGGCGGGGGCTTGTGTGTTCACTGGCATTCCGATTGCTTTTGCCTTTGGCTTGGCCACCGTCGGCTATCTGGGCTTGAGCACCAGCATGCCGCTAAGCGTGGTGATCGGCCGCATGGACGAAGGCATGTCCCACATGATCTTGCTGGCCGTACCGCTGTTCATCTTCCTGGGCCTGCTGATCGAAATGACTGGCATGGCGCGCGCCATGATTCAGTTTTTGGCTGGCTTGCTGGGCCACGTGCGGGGTGGCCTTTCGTATGTGCTGGTGGCGGCCATGTATTTGGTTTCAGGCATTTCCGGCTCCAAAGCGGCCGACATGGCGGCGATTGCGCCGGCTCTTTTTCCTGAAATGAAGAAGCGCGGTGCCAGGCCGGGCGAGTTGGTTGCGCTGCTAGCGGCCACGGGGGCGCAGACCGAAACCGTGCCCCCCAGCCTGGTGTTGATCACCATCGGCTCGGTCACCGGTGTGTCGATTGCCGCGCTGTTTACCGGCGGCTTGCTGCCCGCGTTGGTGCTAGGCGCCATGTTGTGCGGCGTGGTGTGGTGGCGCAACCGGGGTGAGGACTTGAGCCATGTCGTGCGAGTGCCCATGCGCCAAGTGGCCTGGTTGTTTGTGGTGGCCTTTCCGGCGCTGGCCTTGCCCTTTGTCATTCGCGCGGCCGTGGTGCAAGGCATTGCCACCGCCACCGAAGTCTCCACCATCGGCATTGTCTACAGCGTGCTGGCCGGTCTATTGATCTACCGCCAGTTTGACTGGCGCCGCCTGTTCCCCATGCTGGTGGATACGGCCTGCCTGTCGGGCGCCATTCTGCTCATCATCGGCACCGCTACCGGCATGGCCTGGGGGCTGACGCAGTCCGGCTTCTCGCGTCTGCTGGCCGAAGTGATGACCGGCTTGCCCGGCGGAGCAGCCATGTTTCTGCTGGTGTCGATTGCCGCGTTCACCGTGCTGGGCTCGGTGCTGGAAGGCATACCCGCCATTGTGCTGTTCGGGCCGCTGCTGTTCCCGGTGGCGCGCCAACTTGGCGTGCATGACGTGCACTACGCCATGGTGGTAGTCCTGTCTATGGGGCTGGGGCTGTTTGCGCCGCCGCTGGGCGTTGGCTACTACGCCGCCTGCGCCATTGGCCGTGTGAATCCGGACGAGGGCATTCGCCCCATCATGGGATACATGCTGGCACTGCTGATTGGCACTGTGATCGTGGCCTTGTTTCCGTGGCTATCAATCGGCTTTCTTTGAAGCCAGCCCGGTGAATGGAGGCGATTTGCAGAGCCGCTTTGCTCACTTCATCTGCTGCTGTATCCACTCCACCACCTGCAGCGGGCTGAATGGTTTGACAAAGTAGGCATCTGCCCCGCGCCCCTTGGCTTGCTGCACGTCCGCATCCTGCCCGCGAGCCGACACCATAGCCACTTTAATAGCTTTGGTATCTGCATCGCCTTTGATTGCGTCCAGCACAGCCAAGCCATCCACTTCGCCGGGAAGCATCACGTCCAGCAGCACCACGCTAGGGCGGTACTTGCGCACCGCAAAAAGTGCTGCCTCACCGGTCTCCGCTTCAATAATGTCGAATTTCCGCCCTAATGTGACGCTCAAAAGCCGGCGAATATCGGCATGGTCATCCACGATGAGAACGTAGTTCATGATGTACTTTCGTGGACGGGCAACGCGTCCATTTTGTTAAGAGCGCGCCGCTGGATTAGTTCGAGGGTAATGTACTTCAATCGCTCAAAGGGGATAGGCTTTGACAGCACCTCCACCCCGCTCGGCAAACCACCCCGTGCGACGATAGCCGCGGCATTCAAACCCGTCACTACCGCAATGCGGGAGGCCTTCATCCCGGCATCGTTGCCCAGGATTTTGAGCATACTGAAACCATCCATGCCAGGCATCTGCAAATCCAACACCAGAAGATCTGGCACCGAGCGCCCCAATAGCAACAGGGCCTCAAATGCATTGTTGACAGCGGTCAGCTTGATTAGCGGGTGCCAGCCTGGCACGGCCTCCTCATACATCTCCAACTGGAACAGGTCATCGTCCACCACCATCATGTGAAGCCATGGTTGCAGTTCTTCCGATCGCGCCGCCGTGTTGACGTTGCTTGGTCGCGGACGGCCGGAGTAAAGCAGGCGCTCCACGGACGCACGGTCGATGCGCCTGTGCCCACCCTGGGTTTTCCAGGCTTGTAGCATTCCGCTGTCGGCCCAGACTTGAACCGTGGCCACGGCGACGCCCAGTTCACGCGCCGCCTCGCGGGTGGTGAAAAAGGACTTTTGAATTTTCATGAGTGCTCTTTTGAAAGGGATTCGAAACTTGTCGAATTTTATCAAAAAAATCACTTTTAATCATATTTAATCGTTTAGCGGCATTTCTTGATGCCGTTTCCGGTGAAACCCCCTTTGCGGGGACCGTTAGTTTTGGGCCCACACCACGGCCAAACCGGCCTTGATCCAGGCCTCCATAAATGGCGCGTAACTTTGCTCTATCTTCGGCCTGCGTGCCTTCATGGTGGGCGTTAACATGCCACTCTCCACGGTCCAGGGAACCGTCGTCAGCACGATGCAGTCCAGACGTTCATGCGGATCAAGCCCGGCATTGATACGTTTCAAATGGGCCTCAAATTCTGCGCCGAGTTGCGCCAGTGATGCCGCCAGGCTGGCACGTGCCACGTCATTGAGCACCACCACCGCGATCGGTTGCGGCAGATTGCCGCCGATCACGATGCAGGTTTCCACCGCCGGGTGTTGCGACAGCTTGTGCTCTATGGGCGCCGGGGCCACGTACTTGCCCTTGCTGGACTTGAAGTTGTCCTTGATGCGCCCGACGATGCGCAGGCAACCGTTGGCATCAATCACGCCCGTATCACCGGTGTGTAACCAGCCATCCGCAGTGAACAATTCCTGCGTGAGTTGCGGCTCCCGGTAATAGCCCACGGTGGCCCCGGGTGACAGCACCTGCACCTCATCGGTGGCGGGATCAATGCGCTGCCCGACGCCTTCAACGGGTTGGCCCACGGTGCCAAAGTGCAAATCACCCGGGCGGCCGATGTGGGAGGCATTGGCTACTTCGGTCAGGCCATAGCCCTCGGCAATCGGCAAGCCCAGGGCCGCAAACCATTGGATGATTTCGATGGAGAGTGGCGCACTGCCGCTCACGCAATAGATGGCCTGATCCAGCCCCAGGCCGCGCAAAATTTTGCGCCGTACCATTCCGCCCAGCAGCGGCACCTTGAGCAAACGGCTTAGCTTGTGCTGAGGCACGCGCTCCAGCACGCCCTGTTGCAGCTTCTGCCAGAGACGCGGCACAGACACAAACATGGTGGGCCTTGCGCGCCGCAAATCATCCGCAAAAGTAGCCAGCGACTCCGCAAAATACCCGTGCCCGTCAGCCCGATGCAGCATGCCAATTTCTATCGAACTGCGCTCCATGATGTGGGCCAGTGGCAGGTAGGACAGCGTGCGCCCGCCGGGGGGCAGCTTCAACACGGCTAAGGTCGCCATACAGATGGCCGTCAGGGTCTCAAAAGTGTGCATCACGCCCTTACCTTGGCCCGTGGTGCCCGAGGTGTAAACGATGGTGGCCAGGTCGTCGCCCGGGCGCACTGGCTCGCCTTGCAAGGGTTCATGCTGGGCCAGCACATCAGGCCAATAAACGGCACTGCTTGCAATCACGCTGGCAGGGGCCAACGGCAGCGCAATGGTCAGCACGCTGGCGTCTATGCCTTGCAACAAATTGGTGTCATCAAGCTTGCCGATGAAGCAAGCCACTGCCTCGCTGTGGCTCAGGGCATAGCCCACGTTGTCGGCCGACTGCATGGGGTACAGCGGCACCGACACATAGCCGGCCATCCAGATGGCGAAGTCTGCGATCAGCCATTCGGCGCTGTTTTTGCCCAGGATCGCGATACGCGAATCTTGCGGCCAACCGTGGGACTTGAGGAAGGTCGCCATGCGGCGGGCTTGATCCACCATCTCCCGCCAGGTGGTGTCACGCAACTGACCGCCGTCGAAGGGCTGGGTCATGATGACGTGGTCAGGCAGGGTTCGTTCCCAGCGGTACAGACGCTGCAGGGGCAGGTCTTGGTCCGCAATCTGTGGCGCTTTAGCACCCGGCGATTTCATGCGCATAGGCCTCCCTTGGCGTCTTTTGCTAGTAAGCGCATTGCTTTTGCAGCGCGCATTTATGCGCGCATGGTCACCGATTTTCCCGCTGCATGCAACGGGGGTATTTGCTAAGCGGGATGCCTAACCACGCCCGACAAAGGGCATCTGCGTGGCCATGATGGTCATGAACTGCACGTTGGTGCCAAGGGGTAGATTGGCCATGTGCAACACGGCGTCGCCCACTTGCTTCACGTCCATCATCGGCTCGATGGCAATGGCACCGTGCGCTTGCGGCACGCCTTTGGCCATGGGGGCGGCAAGCTCGGTCAGGGCGTTGCCAATGTCGATCTGACCGCACGCGATGTTGTACTTGCGCCCGTCCAGCGAAAGCGATTTGGTCAGGCCCGTGATGGCATGCTTGGTGGAGGTGTAAGGCGCCGAGTTGGGGCGCGGCGCGTGGGCCGAGATAGAGCCGTTGTTGATGATGCGCCCGCCCTGTGGCGACTGGTTCTTCATCAGGCGAAAGGCGCCCTGTGCGCACAAAAACGAACCGGTGAGGTTGATGCCCACCACGTCTTGCCACTGCGCGAAGGTGATGTCTTCAAAGCCCACCTTCGGGCCGCTCATGCCGGCATTGTTGAACAGCACATCAAGGCGGCCGAACTTTTGCTGAACAAAAGCAAACAGCGTGTCCACCGAATCCGGCTGGCTGCAATCGGCGCTAAAGGCATGGGCGCGCTCTGTTGCGGCCTCCTGCACTGCGGCCTGCAAAGGCTCCAGGCGGCGCCCGGTAAGCACCACGGAGTAGCCATCAGCCAGCAGAGCCAGGGCCACGGCTTTGCCGATGCCGGTGCCAGCGCCGGTGACCAGCGCGATTTTGGGAGTGGGTTTCATGTCATGCCTTTTGGTTGCGTAAGTAGGTTTTCAGAATGGCAGCGTCGGGACTTGCCCCGTTGCCCATGGTCCCGATGCGGGGCCACGAGACTGTTTGATTTTGCATAGCGCATGAGTGTATTGCCACCAGACATCCACTCCAGTACGTGCAACGCCGGGTCATGGGTGCACTCGCCGCCTGAGCAAAGCTGACACGTGACACAGCTATCGAAGGTCGCATAATTGAATGGCTAATGAACTCCAGGTGGAAATTCGGATCTCACCAGGTTCATTGAAAGGAGGCAACATGCGAATACTCATTGTTGAAGACAACGCGCTGGTGGGCACGGGGCTGCAGAGTGCGCTAAGCACATCAGGCTTTGACGTTGCATGGGTAAAGGACGGTGAGTCTGCGCTGACCGGTCTTGCCCGTGAGACCTTTGCAGCGATGGTGCTGGACCTGGGACTTCCTGGTATGTCAGGCATGGAGGTGCTGCGACAAGTGCGCGCTGACGGAAGCAAAATCCCGGTGTTGATACTGACAGCACGGGATTCCACGCAAGACAAGGTCAGTGGCCTCAACAGCGGTGCAGACGATTTCCTGAACAAAACCACCGACATTGAAGAACTGGTTGCCCGACTGCGCGCTTTAATACGCCGCTCAGGACAGGATGGCACCTACACCTTCGGTGATCTAAAACTGAATTTGGATGCCCGCACGGCGAGCCAGAAGAACGAGCCGCTGAGCTTGTCCAAGCGCGAGTTCGATATCTTGACCGTGCTCATCACCCATGCGGGTCAAATCGTCACCCGCCGACAGTTAGAGCAGGCCGTTTACGGCATGGATCGACACTTGGAGAGTAATTCCATCGAGGTTCATATCCACAATCTGCGCGCCAAGATTGCAGGCCTGACACTCAAGACTATTCGCGGTGTCGGCTACAGCCTCAGTCAACAATCATGAAGGTCTGGGGCCGTAACTATTCACTCAGGCAACGCGTGCTGGGCGGCTTGTTTGTGGCCACCTTCGCCTACTGGTGCATTGTTGCGGCACTGACCGTGCAGTCCAACGTCAAAGAAGTGCACGAGCTGTACGACGTTCATCTGGCGCACACCGCATTGGCCCTGTTGCGACTGAATCATTCGGTCCCTGAACTGACATACCCATTGAAAGGTGAAGTGGCGACCGCCGCCATTGAGCATCTATTTCAGAAATGGCCCGATCTGCCACAAGCCATAGCAACAGGAACGCAAGTTTTGTCCGATGCAAAACAGCCCGTTGAAACTTCTGCCATAGAGATGGATGAAGATGTCATCCAAAAAAACATCGAGCACGGCCGCACCCTGCGCTACCAGATGTGGCGAGGAAATGGTGATCTGATGTTCCAGTCTCCCAACGCACCCGACATTCCTATGACAAGGTTGTTGGGTTTCTCAATCAGCAAAGATGCACAAGGCAAGGTCTGGCGCAACTACGGCATATGGGATGCGAGGCACGAAATACTGGCAATCGTTTCAGAGGCCGATGAAGACCGTATGCAACTGGTACGCAGTATCTCCATCAGCTCCATGAATCCCATCCTATTGGGAATGCCATTTTTCATTCTCTTGATTTGGTTTTCGGTCCGGCGCGGACTGGGGCCACTGACTGAATTGAGTAAGGCTATTGTCCAGCGTGACGCCAACAGCCTGGTCCTGCTTGACGAAAACAAGAGCCCACCAGAGTTGCAACCCATTGTGCTGTCGCTCAACAACCTGATGGGCA
>CAIQYP010000323.1 GCA_903876045.1 uncultured beta proteobacterium
CTGCCCGGTGTTCAAAATGCTCAGCGTGGTTTGGCTCTTGACGGCAGCGCGGCGGTAGCGCTCCAGGTTCTCGTCGTAACGCTGCGCTTCAAACTCCTCGTTGTTGAAGTATTTGACGGTTTCGTAATTGAGCAATGAGTCGATTGCACGGCTATTGGCCGTGGAATCCAGCTCGTTCATCTTCTTGCGGTACTGGGTGCGCCACTCGGTCACACTGATCGTGAAGGTGATGTAAAACACCAGCGCGGTGATGGTGATCCAGGCGAACCAGATATCAAACTTCACGGCCAACAAGCTGAGCACCAGCGTCACTTCAATCAGCGTTGGAATGATGCTGTAGAGCGAATAGCTGATGAGCGAATGCACGCCGCGCGTGCCGCGCTCGATGTCACGCGTCATGCCACCGGTCTGGCGCTCCAAGTGAAAGCGCAGACTCATGGCGTGCAGATGCCGAAACACCTGAAGCGACAGGCTGCGCGCCGCGCCTTCAGTGGCCTTGGCGAACACCAGTTCGCGCAACTCGGTAAACAGCGAGGTCGACAGGCGCAAGGCGCCATAGCCAATCAGCAACGCGACCGGCACCACCAGCACCGCCGCCGGATCACCCGGCTTGATGGTCATGGAATCGACCAAATTTTTTAGCAGCAACGGCACGCCTACATTGGCCATTTTGGCGCCCACCATAAAGGTGAGCGCAGCCATTACGCGCCACTTGTAGGCCCACAGGTAGGGGAACAGGCGCCGCAGGGTCTCCCGATCGGTATGGGCTTTTTTAGGAATAGCAACGGCGGTAGTCACGGAAATAGAGCTGGCGGCAGGGCCAAAGGAACGCATGTAGGACAATTCAGATTAGTTAATACAACGATTGTGCCTATGTCCCGAAATTCAAGCGATGCCTCAGTCGCCTTGCCCACCGACCAGGAACTGGTACTCAAGGTCATTCCCATGCCCGGCGACTGCAATCCCAATGGCGACATCTTCGGCGGCTGGGTCATGGCGCACGTAGATCTGGCCGGCTCGGTGCAACCTGCGCGTTACACCAGGGGCCGCATGGCGACGGTGGCGGTGAATGAATTCATCTTCAAGCAGCCTGTGAAGGTGGGCGATATTTTGAGCTTCTTTTCCAAGGTGACGCGCATTGGCCGCACCTCCATCACGGTGAAGATCGAGGTCTATGCCGAGCGCCACTTCAAGCAAGGTGAATACGCCAAGGTTACTGAAGCGTCGCTGACCTATGTCGCGATTGATGAGCAGGGGCAGCCGCGCGAGATCCCTAAAGATTGATGATTACCCAACTCGCTCATCGCCCGGGCTGACGTAATAACAACTGACGATTGCAGCGACCTGTGCCTGCTTAAGACCAACTCAGCGGGTTGATCTGGTAATAGGTTTTCAGTTCATCAAACAGCAAAGGGTGCTGAGTGGCCAACTCTGCGGCGCGTTCAAAAAAGAGTTCGCTGCACACAGCAAAGAACTCTGCCGGATCGGTGGCTGCATAGGCACCAATCAACCCCTCCTCGCCATCCGCCAGGCGCTGGCGTAAGGCATCAAATTCAGTCTGCATCACCGATGACCAGCAGCGGTAGGCCTGCCGGCTTTTCAAAGGTGGCGCACCGTTGGCATAGCCCTTCGATTGATCGAGTTGATGGGCAAACTCATGGATCACCACATTGCTGCCGTCCACCGGGTCTGCAGCACCTTGCTGCACATCGGCCCAGGACAGCAACACCTGGCCCTGCACCCAACTCTGTCCTGCCAAACCGCGAACGACTTCACTATGAACGCCGTCACTGCTGACCTGATGCTCTTGCGCCGCAAATGCGCCGGGGTAAAGCAGAACACGCTGCAATTCCGGGTAATAGTCACGACGCGCCCCTAGTAGGAGCATGCAGGCAAACGCTGCCACCATGACGCGCATTTCGTCGGTCACATGCAAACCGGCACAGCCCAAAAATGGCTTCTCAGCCAGAAACACCAGTATGTCCTGACGCAAGCGCAGTTGCTGATCAGCAGGCAACCGAGCGTAGAGTGGGACGCGATGGCGCAATACGCTGCGCCAGGCCGCTGGGAATACGCCGGCACGCTGGCGGCTGCGCTGCCAGCGCTGCAAAAGGGGCTGCGTCATCAACCAGGCTACCGCTGCTAATGAGCAGGTCACCAAAGAGTAAAAGGCCAGTGCCGAAGTTTGCATAGAAGATTGCAGGTGGGCGCTCAGGCCATGAATACAAGACTAGGCTTGCTACATGTTCCGAAGGTCCCAACGATAACTGTCGCGTATGTAAAAGAATCGTAAACGCGGTCAACGGGGTGAAGCCGCTGGCGTTGTGGTTACAAGCCCTTTGAAATCTTAGGGCTCGCTTGAGATGGTCGAAGCTACAGCGACTGTCGTTTTGTAAGTGATAACCAAATGTTGAACATCAAGTCCCTCGTCGCCGCTACCCTGTTGTCCGGTGTCGCCGCTCTGTCTTTTGCAGCTACTGCTGAGGCACCAAAGGCTGCTCCTGCGGTTACCGCCGCTCCTGCTGCTGCGCCTGCTGCTGATGCCATGGCAAAGCCCGCCATGAAAAAGCATGCCAAAAAGCATGCCAAGAAGATGAAGGCTGCTGAAGCTGTTGCCAAGTAATCAGCGACAATAAGTCCTGATCGGGGCACCTGGGAAACCAGGTGCCCTTTCTGCATTTTGGAGAGCCAC
>CAIQYP010000324.1 GCA_903876045.1 uncultured beta proteobacterium
CACCCTGCCAGCCATCCTGGCGCAGTTGCTGTTGCTGCTGATTGTGGCCACCTGGATCATGCCGACCTTCGGCCTGCTGGTGTCCAGCTTCCGAGAGAAAGAGCAGCTGGTCTCCAGCGGTTGGTGGACTGCGCTGAGCACGCAAACCCGTGCCGACATGCGCCGCACCGGAGGCGCGCAAAGCGTGGTGCAAGAGGGCGACAAGTACGTCATTAGCGGGCGCTTATTTGCCGAAGCCGCACATGTGCAATTGAAGAATTTTTCCCTGACGTCGGCCAAGCCGAATCAATTCGCAGTGGGTGAGCGCATCGAAATCGCGGACGGCCAGATTTTCGACGACGAAGATGGCAAGCCCGACGGCACGCTGACCGTGGCTGCCGACAGCAGCTACCGTCTGGAGTTGACCGCGCCCTATGACAAGGATAAGGGTGTGCGTATCTTTTACGTGGCCGAGACACCGCCCACTTTCAGCACGAAAAATTATTCCAGGGTGGTGGCTTCCGAAGGCGTGGGCCAGGCCTTTCTGAATACCTTTGAGGTGACCATTCCGGCCACCTTCATCCCGATCCTGATCGCAGCGTTTGCTGCCTATGCCTTTAGCTGGATGCAGTTTCCGGGGCGCCAGTGGCTTTTCATCGTGGTGGTGGGCTTGCTGGTGGTGCCGCTGCAGATGTCGTTGATTCCGCTGCTGCGTTTGTACAACCAGATGGGTGCGGCGATGGGGATTGAGTCCAAGTCATTCCTGGGCGTGTGGCTGGCGCACTCCGCTTTTGGCTTGCCGTTGGCGATTTACCTGCTGCGCAACTACATTGCCGCCTTGCCGCGCGACATTATTGAGAGTGCCCGCATGGACGGCGCCTCGCACTACCAGATATTCACCAGCATCGTGCTGCCGTTGTCGCTACCGGCCCTGGCCAGCTTTGCCATCTTCCAGTTTCTGTGGGTGTGGAACGACTTTTTGGTGGCACTCGTTTTTCTGGGTAAAGCGCCGGAGCACATCGTGCTGACCATCAAGCTCAATGACCTGCTCGGTTCGCGCGGCGAAAGCTGGGAAATTCTGACCGCCAGTGCTTTTGTCTCGATTGCGGTACCCGTGATGGTGTTCTTCTCGCTACAGCGCTTTTTTGTACGCGGCCTGTTGTCCGGATCGGTCAAGGGCGGCTAGGGTTTTCGAGGGCTGGGATTTATTCCCGAAGTAGCTTTTGCAACATCAAAGCACTGCGCTTCGGGGTTCTTTTTTGGGTATGGAAGTCAACATGCACGATGCCAAAGCGCTGGCTATAACCATGCGCCCATTCGAAGTTGTCCATCAGGCTCCACACGTAGTAGCCGCGGATGTCGGCGCCGTTGCGAATCAAGCCCGCCACCTGTTCGAAATGCGCCAGCAAATAGTCACAGCGCATGCCGTCATCGACTGCGCCGTGGGCCAGACCAGTGTTGTCTGCGGCGCCGTTTTCGGTAATCCACAGCGGAGGCAGCGGCCACTGGGCTTGCAGGTTTTGCACCACACGCGTCAGGCCTTCGGGATAGATTTCCCAGCCGATGTCGGTCAGCCGTTTCGGCGCTGTGGGCGCCACAAAGGTGTAGCCGCGTTGGGCATCGTTAACGGTCACTGGGGCACGAGCAATCGAACGGGTGTAATAGTTCAGGCCCATGAAGTCCAAGGGCTGCGCGCAGATTGCCAGATCGCCATCGCGGCGCGCTGCATTCAACTCACCGATTTGCTCCAGCAGCGCGTCAGGCCATTCGCGTCCGAACAGCGGATTCAAAAAGCAATCGTTGCGTTCCCATTCGGCCAGACGCGCGGCCTGCACGTCCTCGGGTCTGTCGGTCAGCGGATCGCACAGTTCCGGGTTCAGCACGATGCCCAACGAGGTCTGCGCTTGCACGCTGCGCCACGCCTGCAGGCCAAGGCCATGGGCCAGCATCAGGTGGTGGGCTGCAACCAGCGATTGCGCGCGGTTTTGCACGCCGGGTGCGAATACACCCAGGTCATGGCCCAGAAAGGCCGAGCACCAGGGCTCATTCAGCGTGGCCACGCGCGGCAAGCGATCACCCAGATGCCGTGCCACCAGTTCGGTGTATTCGGCAAAGCGGTAGGCCGTATCGCGGTTCAACCAGCCGCCCTCCAGATGGGCGGGCAGGTCCCAATGAAACAGGGTGGCATTGGGCGTGATGCCATGCTGATCCAGCGCGTCAAGCAGGCGTTTGTAGAAGTCCATGCCGGCCACGTTCAGGCGGTTGTTGCTGGTGGTGATGCGCGGCCAGGCAATCGAAAAACGGTAATGCTTGAAACCCAATTCGGCGATCAGGCGCACATCATCAGCAAAGCGGTGGTAGTGGTCACAGGCCACGCGCCCATCGCTGGCATCCTTGATGCGACCGGGCTCTGCGCAGAAGGTATCCCAGATGCTGGGCACCTTGCCGTCCGCAGTACTGGCGCCCTCGATCTGGAAAGACGAAGTGGCGCAGCCCCACTCAAAGCGTGTGGGCTGCAAAAGCGGGTCCAAAGCGGGCATTCGATTCATCCTCAAAAGTTGCGGGCTCGATTGTCCCGTGATTTGTCATTTTTTCGTTTCAATTTTCAAGGTTAAAGCAATGCAAGTTCAAAAGGCTCCCAACGACAACTGGTGGCGCGGTGGCGTGATTTATCAGATCTATCCACGCAGCTTTGCCGACAGCAATGGCGACGGCATTGGCGATCTGCCCGGTATCACGGCGCATCTGGATTACGTCGCTAGCCTGGGTGTGGACGGCATCTGGCTGTCGCCTTTTTTCAAGAGTCCGATGAAGGACTTTGGTTACGACATCAGCGACTACTGCGCGGTGGATCCCATGTTCGGCACCCTGGCCGATTTCAAGGCGCTGGTGGACCGTGCCCATGCGCTGGGCTTGAAGGTGATGATCGACCAGGTGCTGTCGCATTGCGCCGACCAACACCCCTGGTTTGTGGAGAGCCGGTCCAGCCGCGACAACCCCAAGGCCGATTGGTTTATCTGGGCCGATGCCAAGGAAGACGGCAACCCGCCCAACAACTGGCTGTCGATTTTTGGTGGCAGTGCGTGGCAGTGGGATACGCGTCGCTGCCAGTATTTCATGCACAACTTCCTGACCAGCCAGCCGGATTTGAACTTCCACAACCCCGAGGTGCAGAGCGCGCTGCTGGAGACGGTGAAGTTCTGGCTCGACTTGGGAGTGGACGGATACCGCTTGGATACCGTCAACTTCTACGTGCATGACGCGCAGTTGCGCGACAACCCGCCGCGTGGTCGACCGGTGACCGAAGACCCGGCCGTCAACGCCGTCAACCCCTATGGTTGGCAATGGCATAAGTACGACAAGAGCCAGCCCGAGAATCTGGAGTTTCTGCGTAAGCTGCGCACCTTGCTGGATCAATACCCCAACACCACCATGGTCGGCGAAATCGGGGACGACGACGGACTGGCCCGTCTGGCCGAGTACACGCGTGGTGGCGACAAGTTGCACATGGCCTATTGCTTTGACCTGCTGGGCAGCGAGCATTCGTCATCCTTCCTGCACAAGTTTCTCAGCCGCTTTCAAAGCATTTCCGAGGGTGGCTGGCCCTGCTGGGCGCTGTCCAACCATGACGTGCCGCGCTATGCGACGCGCTGGGGTGGCGCCACACCGGATGCGGCACTGTTGAAATTGTCGGCAGCTATGCAAACCAGTTTGCGAGGCTCATCCTGCATCTACCAGGGCGACGAGTTGGGCCTGCCCGAGGTGGCGATTGCCTTTGAGGACTTGCAGGATCCCTATGGCATCACCATGTGGCCTGAGTTCAAGGGCCGCGACGGTTGCCGCACGCCTATGCCGTGGGTCAGCAGTGCGCCGGATTTGGGCTTTGCACCGGCGGGTAAGGCCGCAGGCAAACCGTGGCTGCCGGTGGCCGAGGCGCACCGCGCGCTGTCGGTGGATGCGCAGGATGCGAGCCCCGATTCGTTGCTGCAGTTCTACCGCCACTTGCTGCACTGGCGCAAGACGCAGCCTGCCATCCTGCATGGCGACATGCAGTTACTGGCGGCACATCCGCAGGTGTTCGCTTTTGTGCGCGCCAACGATGCGCAGCGCGTGTTGTGCGTGTTTAACTTCAGTGATCAGCCTGCACATTTCGTGTTGCCAGCCGAGTGCAATGTGGCGCAGGTGCTGACAGATAGCGGCTTAACGGGTGCTGCGCTATCGGGCGGCAACGTAGAACTGGTACCGTGGGGTGGTCTCTTCGCGCAATTGACTTAACCGTACCCACTCAGACCCATGAACATCAAAGCACTGGCCAAGGAACTCGGACTCTCGACGTCCACGGTCAGCCGCGCCTTGAATGGCTACCAGGACGTCAATGAGGCGACGCGCAAGCGCGTGGAGGAGGGCGCCAAGGCCCTTGGCTACCGGGCCAATGCGGGAGCACGCCGCCTGGTGCGCGGCAGTACCGAGGCCATCGGCATCGTCTATTCGGCAGCGGTGGAAAACCTGGGCAACCCGCAGTTTCTGGACATGGCGGGAGGGCTGTCTGAGCGCCTGCATGCGCAGCACTTTGACCTGATGCTGGCAGTGGCCAGCGACGAGCAGGATCTGGATATTTACGATCGCCTTTTTCGCGGGGGGAGGGTGGACGCCGTGGTCGTGCCCAACACGCGTGTGAACGACGCGCGGGTGAATTACCTGCTTGAAAAAGGCTATCCCTTTCTGGCCTATGGCCGCACCGGAGATTGCAGCGGTTTTTCGTGGTTTGATTTTGACAACGAGGCGGGTAGCAAGATGGCCGTGCAGCATCTGGCGTCACTCGGCCATAGCGCGATTGCCTATGTGCACTCGCCGCTCGCACTGAACTTTGCGGCGCAGCGCCAGCGTGGTTTTTTGGTGGGGCTTCAGGAGGCAGGGCTCATTTTTGATCCGGCCTGGCTCGCTGGTCCTGCGGTGAACCGCCGCAGCGGCCACGATGTGGTGCAAGCGCTCATGGCCTTGCCCAAACCGCCCACGGCCATTGTGGTGGACAACAACCTGGGTGGTATCGGCGTACTTCGCGGGCTGCTGGACATGGGGGTTAGTTTGGGCAAAGAGGTATCGGTCGTGGTGCAAGGTGTCATTCCTGCGGATTCGTTGCTTGCGGGATTGGATGTCACCATGGTCACGCAGCCCACAGCGCAGAGCACCGGCGAGGTCATGGCAGATATGGTGCTGCAAGTGTTGCATGAGCCGGCGCGCGGGCCATTCCAGTTGCTGCGGCAGCCCGAACTGGTATTGGGGCAAACCTCAGGAAACCGGACTTAACTGCACCTTATCCGGGCTTTTCGCAAGAGCTTGCCCCTATAATCCCTTCTTCCGAGGAGCGTTGCAGTTCGCGCAAAGCGAACGAGGCTCGGACCCGGTGGCATCAACAGCCACTGTTTCAACGGCGCTCACCCACTGCATGTGTCGGGTGAGCCCTTTAAAAGTTCTCTGCGCATTCGGTGGCTTTCAAATTTACTTTTTGGAGTGAACCATGAGCGCTATCAAACCTGTTGCCAAGACCGAAGATTACAAAATTGCTGACCTGAGCCTGGCCCCCTGGGGACGTAAGGAACTGACCATTGCCGAGACCGAAATGCCCGGTCTGATGGCCATCCGCGAAGAGTTTGCCAAGGCGCAGCCGCTCAAGGGCGCACGCATCACCGGCTCGCTGCACATGACGATTCAGACCGGCGTGCTGGTTGAAACCCTGCAAGCCCTGGGCGCTGAAGTGCGTTGGGCATCGTGCAACATTTTTTCCACGCAAGACCACGCCGCTGCTGCGCTGGTCGCCAAGGGCACGCC
>CAIQYP010000325.1 GCA_903876045.1 uncultured beta proteobacterium
CGCGCTTGACCAAGCCTGCTTTTTTCAAAGCCATGGCAAACGAGCCGCCCATCAAACCGCATCCGATTAATCCCAACTGTTCAAACATGGTGCTTCCTGTTCAATAGGAGGTTAATCGGCCAAGGGATAGGTTCCCAGAACCTTGTAGAAGGCACAAATTCCACGCAAATCTTGCAGAGCAGCCGCAACATTGGGCTCAGACGGGTGGCCTTGCAAATCAATGTAAAAGAAATATTCCCACTGACCTGAGCGCGCTGGCCGCGATTCGAAGCGCGTCATGGACACACCGTGCAACTTGAGTGGCACTAGCATGTCGTGGACAGCACCAGGTCGATTGGGTACAGATACCACCAAGCTTGTGCAGTCCTTTCCTGAGGCCTGCGGTGCGGGCATGACGGCCGGCAGGCAGACCATGACAAATCGGGTGCGGTTAAAGGCTTCGTCCTGAATTGCTTGGGCCGCGATGTGCAGACCAAATTCTGCACCGGCACGCTCACTGGCAATACCCGCCCAATTTGAATGAAGAGAGGCGAGTCGGGCGCCCTCGGCATTGCTGGAAACAGCACGTCGTTCTGCATTCGGCAAATGGGTGGTCAGCCATTGCTGGCATTGGGCCAGCGCCTGCGGGTGAGCCAGCACTACTTCAATTTCGTCCAGTGAGTCCGTGGTGCGTAGCAAATGATGACGAACTAGCAGGCTGATTTCACCAACTATGTGAAGAGGGGAGTTCAGTAGAAGGTCCAGCGAACGGGTGACCACGCCCTCAGTGCTGTTTTCTACCGGGATGACGCCAAACTCTGCAGCGCCCGAAGTGGCTGCATGAAACACTTCGTCAAAATTATTGCAAGTCACATGCTGGATGCTGGAGCCAAAGAAGCGCAGGGCAGCTTCTTCGCTGTAGGTGCCCTTCGGACCCAGGTAAGCCACGCGTTGCGGTGCTTCCAGCGCGCGGCAAGCTGACATGATCTCGCGCCAGATCAGCGCCAGACTTGAGTCTTTAATGGGGCCTTGATTTGCTTTTTGTAAGCCATGAATGACCTGTGCTTCTCGCTCTGGTCTAAATACCGGTGAGCCATCGTGGCGCTTTAGTTCACCAACTTCATTGGCAAGGGCAGCACGGCGATTCAGTGCGGACAATAACTCCTGGTCCACCGCGTCGATCAGGACGCGCAATTCGGCAAGCGTTTTGGCCATGGGTGCTTTATCCGTGAGTACGTTCAAATTCTTGCATGTATGCGGTCAGGGCTTGCACCCCGGCTAGCGGCATGGCGTTGTAGATGCTGGCGCGCATGCCGCCGACTGATTTGTGGCCTTTGAGTTGCAACAGTCCGGCATCTTTGGCGCCTGACAGAAATGCATCATTCAGCGCTTCATTGCGCAGGAAGAAGGGCACATTCATACGCGAGCGGCAATTGCTTTGCACTTTGTTGAAATACATACCCGAGTCGTCAATCGTGCGGTACAGCAACTCAGCCTTTGCTGTATTGGCTGCTTCCATTGCCGAAATGCCACCTTGCCGCTTGAGCCATCTAAATATTAGTCCGGCCATGTAGATGGAGTAGGTTGGCGGCGTGTTGTACATGGACTCGTTTTTGGCAACGGTCTGGTAATTGAACGCGCTGGGGCATATGGACAAGGCATGGCCCAACAAGTCTTCGCGCACCACCACCAATGTCAGGCCCGCTGGCCCAAGGTTTTTTTGCGCACCGCCAAAAGCCAGTCCGACGCGGCTCCAATCGACACCGCGTGAGGCCACGTGCGACGAGAAGTCGATCACCAACTCGGCTTTGGAACCCATGGCCTTTAGGTCGGGCAGTTCGTGATACTCCACACCATTAATGGTTTCGTTAGAGCAGATGTGCACATAGCTGGCATTGGCATTCAACTGCCAAGAGCCCGCATCTGGAATCGAAGTGAAGCCGTCAGCCTTACCACTAGCCGCAACGTGCGCATGACAGTATTTGCCAGCCTCCGCGAAAGACTTTTCGCTCCAACTTCCCGTGACCACAAAGTCCGCAGTTCCACCGCCATCAGCATCCTTTTTGAGGGCGCTGATGTTCAGGGGCACGATGGCGTTTTCTGCCAAACCGCCGCCTTGCATAAACAGGATTTTGAAATGTGCGGGAACCGCCAACAGTTCACGAAGATCAGCCTCAGCCTGGGTGTAAATGAATAGAAACTCTTTACCGCGGTGGCTCATTTCCATCACACCCATACCGCATCGCTTGCCGTTGGCATCAGGCCAGTTCAGCATTTCTTCAGCTGCCTGGGCTAAGACTTCCTGCGGCATGGCCGCCGGACCGGCCGAAAAGTTATAGGGGCGGTGTAACACGCTATTCATCAGGCTTGTTCGTCTCCCGGCACCTCGTCGCCAGCAACTTCATCCACGTCAGCCGCTTGCGCATCGTTTTCCACAATGCGTTGCAGGCCACTGAGTTTGGAGCCTTCGTCCAGTCCAATCAAGGTGACGCCCTGCGTAGCCCGGCCGAGCTCGCGAATTTCAGAGACACGGGTCCGGACCAGCACGCCCTTGTCGGTGATCAGCATGATTTCGTCA
>CAIQYP010000326.1 GCA_903876045.1 uncultured beta proteobacterium
AGTATCTTTTGACCATCAAGTCGTCGGCCTTAGCTTTGATGGTGATCCTCAACGAAATACTGGACTTCTCCAAGATTGAGGCCCAGCAAATGAAGTTGGAACAACTGAACTTTGACTTGCGCACATTGATCGATGAAACACTGCAAAGCATCGAGGGAAGAATTCAACTTAAGGGTTTGCGACTGATATGGCCCGATGTGCAACAACCGTCGCCGCAGTTGCTGGGGGATCCGGGTCGAATACGGCAGGTATTGCTGAATTTGTGTGACAACGCCTTAAAATTCACCAACGAAGGAAGCATCAGTGTGGACATCTCCTGCACCGAGGCAGGGGATAGTACCTATGAAGTGCAATTTTCAGTATCGGACACCGGCATCGGTATTTCCAAGGAAAAACAGAACCTGATATTTGACGCCTTCAGTCAGGCCGATGCGTCGACCACACGTGAGTTTGGTGGCACCGGCTTGGGCCTGGCTATCTGCACCCGGCTGGTTGAATTGATGGGCGGGAAAATCGAGCTAATCAGCCAGCCCGGCGTGGGCAGTACGTTTTATTTCACCCTGCGCCTGCCCATCGCAAGGCCCTTGCCAATTAGCGATTTGCAGGAGCCGCAGGATGAAGGCGCATTTACCAAGGTCCTGCTGCACGAAGGTGCGCTAAGCCGCAACCTCAAGATACTGCTGGTGGAAGACCATCCGGTAAATCAGGTGGTAGCCAGCACCATGTTGACTAACTGGGGCCACGATGTGACGCTGGCCGACGATGGACAAATAGCAGTCAATCTGTTTCCAACTGCACACTGGGACATTGTGCTGATGGACATCCAGATGCCCGTGATGGGTGGACTGGAGGCCGCGACCCGGATTCGAGCCATGGAGGCAGAGGGAGAGCATGTGCCCATTATTGCAATCTCAGCTAATGTGCTGGATGCAGACCGGGAGGCCGCCCGCTCCGCTGGGATGGACGATCACATATCAAAGCCCTTTAGCGGCAACTCGTTAAGGCGCATGCTGGCGCTGCATTGCCTGGTCAGCCGTTGAAGTCAACCCACCGCGAATCGCACTGCCCACAACCAATCCGCTGGCGAGCAATCGCAGCAGGACGCTCTTTTAATTGATAAAAGCGGTAATATTTCACGCTTATCAAATTTTCAGCTTGGTTTTGTGCAACACGGCACCGATGTCTCTTTCCATAATCACCAACATTACTTCATCGCCACAGGCGACTAAACGTTGGACTGGCTTTTATTTTGGGATCGCCATGATTGAAAACCTCAATACGCAAATTGGAATACTGGTAAACGATGGCCAGCAAAACCACGTCAATTACAGCATTCCGGTGCCGGTCGCGGTTGAATTCGACACGGACGAAGCCTGGCAAAATTTCCAGGATTCACAGATTTCCTATGATTTGGAATACTCCACAACGGTGTGCGGAACGCTTTAAGGCGACCACCCAAAAAGCACAATTCACCCAAGGTTGACGGCAACGCGCGCAGAATCGCGCCATGCACAGCATTTCTGAACTCCTGGTCTCGGTGTTGCGGGGGGCGCTAAAACTGGCACTGCTCGTATTCGCGGGCGTCATGATCGCCAGCATTCTGCTCATTGGTCTCACGGCTGCCCTGCTAGCGCTGATAGTGGCCCTGCTAACCGGACGCAAGCCCGCGGCCTGGCAAACCTTTATGCGGTTTCGTCAGTCTTCGCAGCAATTTCGCTCTGGTGTATGGTCCGGCCCTTCGACCCAATCAAGCCGATCCGCTCAAAATGTCCCGGACGTGGTCGATGTGCAAGCGCACGAAGTGCGCAGCGCATTGGATGACCAAAGATAGGCCTTTTTTTCCCTCGTGTTTGGTCGCTATCGGTCGATATAGAAGGTGACATGACCTACCAAGGCCTCACCCTATGACCACCACATTATTGAGAGCGCGACCGGCAGAGCTTGAAGTGCTTCTTTGGAGCGGCCAGCTGCGAAAAATCCGCTTCAACGAGTACTCCGCACTCAAACTGCTTTCCAATGCCGTTTGTTGCGTCCGCAATGCCAAGACGCCAGCATTCACAGCCGTAAACCGTTTCTTCATGGCCAACGAAGGCATTCACTCACTCAGCTTGGGCGTGCTTTATTTGCATGGGTTATTGCCAACCGGTCTGGTCGGACACCGGGCCATGGTGATGCAGTTGGCTTGCGAGCGTCTTTACCTGCCGACCAATTTGACCGATCAGATCATGCACGCCAACACACACCGCGAATTGATCAGCTATGGATCGACTGAGCCAGTGGAAGATGCCCAAGTTGCCGAACTGATCACCCTGGGAGACCTACTCGTGCACCAGGCGCACGGCGTCTATCCGGACTGGTTCTTGTAGGCTTATTTATTCCATCAGAACTTCAGGTGGAACCTCGGGCTTGACGATAACCACCGGTACCGCACTG
>CAIQYP010000327.1 GCA_903876045.1 uncultured beta proteobacterium
AATGTAGCTAGTGCTCATTCCCAGTTAACGCTCCACCTCACATTACGTCGTTAGTGACAACCCTAGTTTCTGCCGCCCACGCTCCTAGGTGAATATTCAGGCGGGCCACAGAGACTGAAAATCAAATGAGAGCTGCCGGTGGTGTCGGATCGACAGCAGGTAGATGATGTTGTCGAAACGTGCGTACAAAAGCAGGTAGTGCGACATCACGTATTCGCGTATCTCGCCATCCTTGGCCAGGGTCTTGAGCTTGCGGTTCAGACTGTCAATTCCATTGCTGGCTTCGACAGAGCGGGTAGGCCGCTCAAAGAACAACCTGCCCATGCCGGGAAAGCGTTCAAGGTTGGGAACGACAGTGTCGGTGAGTTCGTCTAGCAGTGCATCAAATGCCTGTGGTGCATTGGCCGCAAGCAGGAAGGCTTCTGCCTCGTCGAGGTTGCGCTCGAAGTTTGCGGTGAGTTTGACGAGGTGCTTGGTTGCCATAGCGCGGACGCTACTTAAGGCTGGGCCTTTGCTGCACGGTGGCGCTTCAACCTGCTCAGCGTACTTTGCGCATCCTTGACCTTGCCAGCGGCGATGTCATCCAAGCCTCTGTCCGCATCGTCAATCAACAACAGGTGAATGCGTTCGCGTTCCAACTTGTGGTAGTAATCCAGCCGCCTAGAGTCAATGATGGCGACATAGCTTTCGCCGTTTTTGGTAATGATCTTTTCGGCGCCGCCCTTTACCTGCTCAACCAACTCGGACAAAGTGGCTCGCGCCTGAGTGAGGGGAACCACATCGCTTGCAGTGAACGCCATGACAGACTCCAGTTGGTTGAATAGTGTACAGAATACTGCGCATTGTGCCCGACCTCCCACAGCCACGCTTTATGCTGGCTTGTTGCCAGTAGGCAGAAACGGCGTCGGCACCGAAACCACCAGATTGAACGGCTTGCATCAGCACGTGAGAATCACCCGAATGGGGGATACCTAAAAACGCGTTGAATGGGTAGACTTTTACCTATGGTATTTTCATATCGACACCCTGACCTGGCCGCCAAGGAAGCGGCACGTCCTAAACTTTCCGCGCAAGAGGCAGTTGCGCTTGTGGAACGGCGCCAGTTTGTTCGAGAAATCCCCACCCCGGCAGCGGTTGAACATAGCGATGACGAAGCGTGGCTGCTATGGGATAGCGTCACCGGTGGCGGTGAGCTCACGTCCGAATAGTTATAGGGCGAATTTATGTCAAATTGGGAACGCAGAAACGCGGATACTTTGGCGGATGCCATCGCAAAGCACATCAGAAACAATGCCGAGATGAAGGAGGACAACGAGCTGTTGGGAATCATTCGAGAAACCCTCGACGATGCGGCCAACACCGTTGCAACTACTGCTTTTGAACTTAACAGGTGTCGCGCTGTTGTTTGCGCGATTTGTCGTGGTTCTAAACTTTATGAATGCGAGTTTTCTGAGGGTTGGTCTTCAAACTGTACGTTCATTTTTACAAACACCACAGAATATGGTGGACTATAGGTTTGCCACGGGCCTTGCCTTCCTCAATGGATCAAGTGTTCAAACTGGACGTGAACGGAGTGGCAATATGGACAACATGACGTCCGAGCATGAAACTTGGCTCGAACACCTCAGCGAGGAAAAGCTGCGTGGACTCATTGGCGGCATGAGTGTCAACCCTACGGAAGCACAGCAGGCTTATGTTGAATATCTAAGAATGCTGCTCGCTGACAGAATGGGGCGCAGGTCATTCTGGACTGGCAGAGGCAACACCAGGCCAGTGCCTTTAGCGTAGTTCCTACCGGGCCAGCAGATCAGCCTTCGCAGTCATCCGTAGATCAGTGAGCCATGGCGGAATGGCTATTCCATATGCAGTCCGTTTCCCAAACATCGTTTCAAGTTGCGCAAGCTGCTCTGCCTTGATGTGATGAATGATCAAGCCTGCACTTTGTGGAGTAGCGGAATGAGGCTGGAGTACCGCATTGGTCGGCCGAGTTTCGCCTGCTTGTCCAGTTAAATCGTCCCAGTCTGTGTCAGTCTCGCTCGCCAGCGGTGTCGGGCCACTCATGATCCATCCCTGATCTTGCGTGTCATCTTCTCTGAGCGGCTTAATGTGGAGATGATTTTCGAGCTCACTTTTTATGGCGAAATACGCTGAAGACTTGTACGGCACGTGCTCCATTTGATTCATTAGCAACTCGGATTTGATTCTCCACTGTGCAAAGTTCATGAAATTGGTTCCGTTATGTGGCTGTTGCTGGATATTGCTGGATGGTCGAGTGGATGACAAAACCACATCCCTAAGGTAAAGCCGAACAGTAACGGCGGTCTGTGCGGTGGGTGACGCTGACCTTAAAGGGCATCAATTTGCTGAACAGGCCCTAACTGGAAATCAAGCACAACTTGTCAAAAAGGCCACCCTATGCTTAACGGCACAGCACAAAAAAAACCACCTGATCGGTGGTTCTGGCGGAAGCTGTGAGATTCGAACTCACGGAGGAC
>CAIQYP010000328.1 GCA_903876045.1 uncultured beta proteobacterium
ACTACTGGAACGTCTGGCAGAACGTCGACTAGTCAATCTTATGTAAATCAACGACTTACCTGTAACCCGAGTTGAATGATGAAGGGCATTCCGCAACGCCGCTTCAAACGGATCTGAAAAGCGGAGCAAATGATAAGTTGCTTTGCCTTTTTTACATTTGAAATGATAAAAATCAACTTTATTTGTTAAAAAATACATAAAATGAGGTCGACTTTTGGGGGTTACACCATGCACTACATACTTATTGTTGACGACCATGCGGACATTCGCCGTTTGCTAAGCATTACCCTGGGCAAGCAGTACGAGATTGTCGAAGCCGACAACGGCGCGGCCGCGCTCTACGCGGTACGCAAATTCCATCCGGTTGCTGTGCTGCTGGATGTGATGATGCCGGGCGAGATCGACGGCTTGCAAGTGCTGGACGCGATCAAGTCGAACGAAAAGACCAAAGACATTCTGGTGGCCATGCTCACGGCACGCGGTCAGCAGTCTGATCGCGACGAAGCCAACCGACGTGGCGCCGACGCCTACTTCGTCAAACCTTTCAGCCCATTGCAAGTTGTGATGTGGCTGCGTGATCGCCTCAAATGAGCGCGCCAGCCCTGCCCGCTTCGGATAGGGGCGTGTTGACTGCGCAGCTTTTTCGCTACGCGCAGGACATGGAAGAGTTGATGCGTCAACACAGCCGCCTGCAGCGCCAGCACCAGATGATTTTGCAGTCACTTGGTAAAGACGCATATGGCGCTGATTTGCTACCCCGCTTGCTGATGCAGGCCTCGCCCATGTACTGGGTGACCGACGTGCAGGGCTTGGTCAGACATTCCAGCAGCCAATTGCGTTGGCAATTTACGCAAAAGGTTGGCACGCAGGTGGGGTGCAACATTGCGCAACTGATTCGGGTGCCCCATGCCATATCCTTGCAGTCGCTGCTCAAACGCGTGGCCGAGCAAGCGTATGCTGCCAACGCCGTGCACTGCCGTGTGGAAATGGCTGGGTCCGCCCCTTCGCTAAAGGGCACGGTGTGGGATGCCTTGCTAATGCAGATGCAAGAAGATGGCCGCGTGGACATCTATTGGTTTCTATCTCCAGCGGTAGCAGGCGAGGAAAATTTATTGCTGGCGCAAAGTGCGTTTGTCCATGCGGTGGACTCTGATCATGGTGTGATGGTTGCCAATCCCTTTGGCACCATCAGCGCGGCCAGCAAGGGCTTTTGCCGCATGAGTGGCTATGACGAGTCAGAGTTGGTCGGCGACAACCCGCGCATGCTGAGTTCCGGCCGCCACGACGGCGAGTTCTACCAGAACGTCTGGTTGGAGCTTCTGGATGCCGGGCGTTGGAGCGGCACGATTTTCAATCGACGCAAGAGCGGCAAGATTTACCTGCAATGGCAGACCATCACCATGGTCGAGAGCATCGAAGGGCAGGTGGTCTCTTACATATCCGCCACGGTTGACCTTTCCAGCACTGAGACGTCGAGTAAGAAGCTTGAGGCGCTGGCCTATTCCGACGTCCTGACCGGCCTACCCAACCGACGCATGATGGCGGAACATCTGGAGCATTTTTTTGCCCACGCTGCGTTGGAGACTGATGCGCTGGCGTTAATGTTTATTGACCTGAACCGATTCAAACCCATCAATGACGACCTTGGTCACGACGCGGGTGATATGGTTTTGCAGCAAGTGGCCACGCGCATGCGCAATGCGCTGCCACAGGACCATTTGTTGGCTCGCGTGGGTGGTGACGAATTCGTGGTGGTGCTTAACGGGATCGCACAGCGTGATCAAGTCGAGATCTTTGCTGCCCAGTTGCAAAAGGCGCTACAGCCGCCCATGTTCATCAAAGGACGCAAGCTGAGTGTTGGAGCCAGCATTGGCTGCGCGTGTTATCCAAGCGATAGCGAGGACATGGCGAACCTGCTGAAGCGAGCCGATATTGCGATGTACAGCGCCAAGCGTTTTGGTATTCCCTTCTGTCACTTCGACGCCGGCATGGTGGGTACCGACAAGCCCAATCTGGAGCGTGACCTGTGGCTTGCGCTGGAGCGCCAGGAGATCAGTCTGGTGTACCAGCCGCAGATTCGCAGTGACGCTGGAAGTAGCGTGCGCGGATGTGAAGCGCTCATGCGTTGGCAGCACCCCATTGCCGGCGAAGTGGATCCCACCTTGTTTATTGCACTGGCTGAACGTAGCGGTGCCATCGCTTCGCTGGGCAACTGGGCGGTGGAGCAGGTTTGTCGACAGTTGCGTGTTTGGCGCGAGCAGGGTATGCCAGAGATCACGCTTTCTCTTAATGTGTCGTTGCGCCAGCTGCGCGACGCGGACTTTGCAGTCTTCGTCAAGCGCGCACTTGAGACCCACGGGGTGGCCCCTCACTTGCTGGAAATGGAGCTGAGTGAAACCCAGGCCATCACTTTTGTGCCGGCCGACACGCAGCACATTCAGGTTTTGCGGGACATCGGCGTGCGCATTTCGATTGACGACTATGGCATCTCCTTCTCCAGCCTGTCGCGCCTGAATTTTCTGTCCATCAGCAGCTTCAAGATCAATCCCCAGTGCGTTCAGGATTTGGCCCACAGCGCCGATGCGCGGGCCATCAGCAACTGCATGATCGCCATTGGCCGGGCCATGGGCATTGAGGTGATCGCCCTGGGGGTGGAAACCGAAGCCCAGGCACATGTGCTGTCCGAGCAGGGCTGCCACGTGATCCAGGGCTTCTATGCCAGCCATCCGGTGTCTGCTGACGCCTTGTTCCAATTGGTAACCAGGAATTAAATGACAAGTATCGTGCGCCTTCTCGAAGGCCTAAAAATAAATACCAAGCTGGCGTTGGCGTCTGGCGGCTTGTTGCTGGTGGTGTTCGTGGTGGGAATCCAGTCCATCTACAGCATGCGGCTTCAGGCCGCTGAAATCCAGCGCATGTATTCGTATGAGTTGCTTGGCATTTCCCATATCAAGGAGGCTGATGTCCAACTCATGACGGTGGCACGTGCGCTGCGGCAAATGGCGCTTTCCCCCGACCTTGTGACGCGTCGGGACGCGCTGGAGCAACTGTCACTGGCACGCAACCAGTTGCAGCAAGAGCTTATTGAAAGCGAACGGCATTTCTTCCGCGCGGAAGGCAAACAGTTGCTCAAGGCGATTCATGACCAGTTAGTTCTGTACATGCTCAACGTGGACCACGCGCAAAGCCTGATCGAACAGGAAAGTACCTTTCAAACTTCCAAGGTGTCCACCTTTTTGCTTAGCCCCGATAACGTCGAAGTGTTTCATGCCACAGAAATACTGATGGACAGTCTGGTAGGCCATAAGGAAAATGCTGCCCGGCAGGCCGCTGAGGAAGCGGCCACCTTCTCGGCATCGGTTGAGCGCTGGACTTTGCTGCTGTTGGTGGTGGGGGCGGCCTATGGTGTCGGCTTCGGTTTGCTGGTGGGCGCTTCAGTGCGCCGGCCCAATGAGCGCTTGCGAAAAAGTGTGGAGCGTCTGGCCGGCGGGGACTTCAAAGTCGCCATTCCGTACCAGGATTTTGACAATGAAATTGGTGCCATGGCGCAGTCACTTCAGGTGCTGCAAACAGTGGCCATTGAGGCCGACGTGCTGCGCTGGATCAAGACCAGTTTGTTCGAGCTTGGCAGTGCGGTGCAGGCGATTGAAGAACTGGACGAATTTGCCAACGTGCTGATGAGCTGGCTGACCCCGCTGGCGGGCGCACAGGTGGGTGTGATGTATGCGTTGGAGGATTCTGATAACCAGTTCAGATTGGCCGGTGGCTGTGGCCATTCACCAGGTGCCGCTCTGCTCTCGCATTTTTGCCTTGGCGAAGGTCTGCTGGGCCAATGTGCTCGCGATGGAGAATCGCTGATGGTTAAGCAGGTTGAAGGCACGGGGCTTCGTATCCAGTCAGGCTTGATCGATAGCCCGGCCTGCGAGGTTCGCATTGTTCCGGTGCGGGGCAATTCAGGGCTCACTTTGGCCGTCATTGAACTGGCCAGCGTGGCACCTTCCCAGCCTCACCAGGAGGCGCTGCTCAGGGAAGTGTTGCCGCTGATCGCTTTGAATCTGGAGATCATCGGCCGCAACCGTGTCGCGCGCAGCCTGTTGGAGCAAACCCAGGCGCAGGCCCTGGAATTGGAGGCGGCGCGGGGCAAGGCCGAAGACGCTACGCGCGCCAAGAGCGAATTTCTGGCCAACATGAGCCACGAAATCCGCACGCCCATGAATGCCGTGATCGGGCTTTCGCACCTGGCCTTGCGCACCGACATGACGCCCAAGCAGCGCGACTATCTGCAAAAAATTCACTCCGAGGGCAGCGTACTGCTGGGTGTGATCAACGACATCCTTGATTTCTCCAAGATCGAAGCCGGGATGATGAGCCTGGAAAACGCGCCTTTCTGGCTGGATGAGTTACTGGACGGCATCTCCCTGTTGGTCTCGCCCAAGGCGCAGGAAAAAGGGCTGGAGTTGCTGGTGCGCATCGCGCCCGATGTGCCACTAGGTCTGGTGGGTGACGGACTGCGCCTGCGCCAGGTACTGATTAATCTGATGGGGAACGCCATCAAATTCACCGCCTCCGGCCACGTTAGGGTGGACGTGCAATGCGCAGCTCCGGCCGACGACCCGCTGACACTGGAAGTGACCATCGAAGATACCGGTGTGGGCATTTCCGAAGAGCAGTGCAAAAAGCTGTTTGTGGCCTTTAACCAAGCCGACACCTCCATCACCCGCAAATACGGTGGCACCGGGCTGGGGCTGGCCATATCCCGGCGTTTTGTGGAGATGATGGGGGGCAGCATTGCGGTGCAATCGGAGGTGGGCGTGGGCAGCACCTTCACCTTTAGCATCCAACTGGATCGCTCACAGGAGGCGCGTCAAGACAACATCTCCCGCGAGATGGCGCGGGGCATGCGGGTACTGGTCGTCGATGACAACGCCAATGCGCGCCAGATTCTGTGCGAGCAACTCGGCGCTTTGGGCATGCGCGTAGACGAAGCGGCCAACGGCAAGGATTGTCTGATGGCGGTGCAGCGAGAAGATGCCAGCGACCCCTACGCCATTATTTTGATGGACTGGCAGATGCCCGGGCTCAATGGTGTCCATGCTACGCGGGCTGTTATGCATGACCTGTCCTTGCAGCACCGACCCAACGTGATCATGGTCACCGCCTTTGGTGCTGACGAGGTGCGTGAAGAGGGGAGCCGCGCGGGTGCGACGGCCTTTATTGATAAGCCAGTCAGCCAGTCCCGTTTGTGGGATAGCCT
This sequence comes from uncultured beta proteobacterium, assembly GCA_903876045.1. GTDB lineage: Bacteria > Pseudomonadota > Gammaproteobacteria > Burkholderiales > Burkholderiaceae_C > Allorhodoferax. Next base: position 5,255 of record CAIQYP010000328.1, read on the forward strand.
GGCCGAAGCCATCTACCCGCTCCAAAGTCATGCTGCGCCGATACCCGCGGCGATTGACACGCTGCGCTTTCCCGGCATGCGGGTGCTGCTGGTGGAGGACAACGACATTAACCAGCAAATCGCCTGCGAGTTGCTGGAAGCACTGGAGGTGGAAGTCACCATAGCCGAGAACGGTCAGCAGGCTCTGGATCTGCTGACCGCAGCGCCAGACCCCCTGCCTTGGGCGCTGGTGTTCATGGATTTGCAGATGCCGGTGCTCGATGGCCACCAGGCCACGCTGGCGATACGCCAGCAAGCACGCTTTGACCACCTGCCCATCATTGCCATGACCGCGCATGCCATGGAGGACGAAGTGCGGCGTTGTCTGGCTGAGGGCATGAACCACCACCTTTCAAAGCCCATAGACCCGAACGCATTGGTCGAGAGTCTGCACCAGTGGGGCGCCTACGATAGCAGTGCGCGGCGCCAGTCTGAATCCTTCGTTGCCAAAGCGCAGCCTGATGTCGGCGCGGGTATCACCATCGCCGGGATGAACACCGTGCAGGGCCTGAAGAACTGTCGGGGTAACGTCAAGCTTTACCTCTCGCTGCTGGAGAAGTTTCACGCTGCGCTCCTGCGCACCGCCCCGCAAACCCGCGAGGCCCTGTTAGAGCAGGATTACACCTCAGCCCAGCGCGCGGTGCACACGCTTAAAGGGATCAGCTTCAACCTGGGTGCCGATGCCTGTGGCGTGCTCTGCGTGGGCGCTGAAACTGCGCTCAAGCAGAGGATGCCGGTGCTGCAATTTGGGCCCCAACTGCAGGCGCTGGAACACATGAGCGAGGAATTGGCGCGCCAGATTGCAAAGGCCCTGCTACGGCAGGTATCACTGCTGCCTGCGTCGCAAGGGCAGGCGTTTTCTCGGGAAGTGCTTGGCACGGTGTGCATGAAACTGCTCGCGCTGCTACAGGCCTCAGATGCCGAGGCGGAGGTGCATGTAGAAGATCATGCGCAAATGCTGCGCTCCGCCTTTGGGCCAGGCTACGGCGCCTTGCTGCGCCAGGTGCAGCACTTCGAATTTGAAGAGGCGCGCAGCAACTTGACGGGCCTGATGCAAGTGGCCGGTGTGCCGGTGGATTAGGAGAGAACATGGATACATTTTTTCCAGTAAAGACCAGCATCCTGGTCGTGGATGACGAGATCACCAATCTGTCCCTGGTGGCCGGGTTGTTGCGCGAGCATTACCAGGTCAAGGTGGCCAAGGACGCAGAGCGGGCGATGGAACTGGCACAGCGTGAGCGACCGGACCTGATTCTGCTGGATGTGATGATGCCGATCATTGACGGCTACGAGCTCTGCCGCATGCTCAAGGCGGACGCGTTGACCAGCAGTATTCCGGTGATATTTCTGACCAGTCAGACCGATACCGAAAACGAAGAAATGGGGTTGAGCCTGGGTGCGGTGGACTACATTACCCGCCCCATCCGGCCGGGTATTCTGCTGTCGCGCGTGCGGGCCCATTTGTCTGAAGCCCACACCGCCCACGCCATGCGGGTCAACAACGAGTACCTGGAGTTTGAAGTCAACAAACGCGCCAAGCAGTTGACGGCGATGCAGGATGTCACCATTCTGGCGATGGCCTCGCTGTCGGAAACACGGGATACCGATACGGGCAACCATTTGCGTCGCACCCAGGGCTACGTGCGCCTGTTGGCGCAACACATGCAGTCTAAAACCGACTACGCTGAATATGTCGACTACCTGAACGAAGAGGTTGTGAACGTGCTGTACCGTTGCGCCCCCTTGCATGACATCGGTAAGGTTGGCATTCCGGACCGCATTCTGCTCAAGCCCGGACGGTATACCGAAGAGGAATACGAGGTAATGAAGCGCCATCCCACCTTGGGACGCGACGCGCTGGAGAGTGCGCAACGCGTGGCGGGCAGCGCCGCCAATTCGCTGGGTGGTCCGGCCGATTTTTTTAACATTGCCAAGGAGCTGGTGCACTCGCACCACGAGAAGTGGGATGGCAGCGGCTACCCCCAGGGTTTACAGGGCCAGCAGATTCCGATCGCCGCACGTCTGATGTCGATTGCTGACGTTTATGACGCGCTCATCAGCCCGCGTGTCTACAAGCCGGCAATGCTGCACACCAAGGCGGTGAAGATTATTGTGGAAGGACGCGGCAGTTTTTTTGCACCAGAACTGGTGGATGCCTTTCTGGAGTTGCAGCATGCGTTCCAGAATATCGCGCATCGCTATGCCGACTCCGAAGACGAACTGGCCGAGAAGGCGGACTTCGCCATTAGCGCGATAGGTCCCAATATGGATTAGTCCGAAGTACGCTTACTTCGGCATGCCTATGATTAATACCGCTGGTTTCAAAGCTTCCCTTTCGGATGGCGTGCTCATGCGGCGGATGCTATCGGCCTTGGCTTTGGTGGCGCTGATCTATTTTTGTCTGGGGCGCTTGGGCGTGAGCTTTGCCATTGCACCCGGTTATGCCAGTCCGATATTTCCGGCCGCCGGCTTCGCAGTGGCCGCGCTGCTGTGGTCAGGTGGCCGAGCCTGGCCCGGCATTTTCCTCGGTTCCTTTTTATTGAATCTAACAACGGCCGATTTTTCCAGTGGAATTGGCCTGACCCCGTTGCTAGTGGCAACCGGGATTGCCACGGGCGCTACGCTGCAGGCGATATTTGCAAGGTTGCTGCTGCAGCACTTTGCCGGAAACAGTTGGAAGACACTGCAGGCTGAGCCGGAAATTCTGCTTTGCCTGGCCCTGGCTGGTCCGCTACCCTGCGTCATCTCTGCAAGTACCGGCATCTCGGTGTTGTATGCGGCCGGCATTGTGGCGCCCAATGATGTGCCCTATGCCCTGTTGAATTGGTGGTTAGGCGACGTGCTGGGGGTGTGGGTTCTTTTGCCCCTGAGCCTGGCCTTGCTGCATTGGCGCGACCCGCTCTGGCGCAGCAGGCTGGTGGCGCACGCCATGCCCATGGTGCTGGTGCTTGGATTGGTGGGGGTCGGTTTTTATCTGGTTTCCAAATGGGAGCGCGCGCAAGAGCATTTGGCGATTGAAGACCACGGCCAGGCATTGGTGCAGGATCTCCGGCAGCGCTTTGTGGCACATCAAGAAGCGCTGGCGGCCTTGCGCCGACTGGTCGAAGTGACACCGGACATGACCTTCGCCAAGTTCGAGTATTTCACCCGCATCACACTCAGAGACAACCCGGACATCTTTGCGCTCAGCATCAACCACTTTGTCACAGACCAGCAGCGTGCAGCCTATGAGCATGGCATGCGCCTACCGGGTGCCGCCTTTGAAATCCGCGAGCGCGATGAGCAAAATCAGCTGGTCACCGCAAGTCAGCGGCCCGAATATGTCCCCGTAGGTTTTATCGCGCCGTTGGCCGGCAATGCCGCGGCCATCGGCTTTGACATTAACTCCGAGCCGGTGCGCAGCAATGCCATTGCACGCGCCCGCAGCAGCGGCCGACCGGCCGTGACTGCACCCATTCAGCTGGTTCAGGAGCAGCAAAAGCGACCCGGCGTGCTGGTGCTGCACCCCGCCTATGCCATGGACAGCGAGCAAGCTGCGCCAAAGTCCTTGCTCGGATTTGTAGTGGGCGTGATCAAGGTGGATGAGATGGTCACCATCGCCACCGCAGCCATCCGCGCCAATGGCCTCAACCTGCGTGTGGAAGACGTCAATACATCTGAAAAGCCGGCGCTGTTGTTCCAGAGCGGAGATTCCGCGGCGTCAAGCCATGCTGAATACCTTTGGCGTGACGAGCTCATTGTTGCCGACCGAACCTGGAGGTTGACCGTCTACCCGACCGATGCCTACCTGCAGCAGCAGCGGCACTGGATCGCCTTGCTGATCGGCAGTGGTGGATTGCTGCTGGCGTCATTGTTCCAGGTCTTGCTGCTGGGCACGACCGGCAGGACCTCTCTGGTGCAAGCCATTGTGCGGAAACAAACCCAAGAGTTGCAGGTCAAAACCAATGACTTGGAGGACCGCAATGCGCAACTCGCCGCGCTTTTTTCGCTCAGCCCCGACGGTTTCATTGCGATAGACCATAGCGGGCATATCCGCATCATTAACCCGGCATTTCAGGCCATGACCGGCATCCGCACAGAAGAGATCCTGGGCCGGACCGAGGCCGAGCTGCATGCCGAATTGCTGCGACGCTCGGCAGGGCAGGGGCCTGCGCCCGGCAGCAGTTTTCGCACGTTCGGCGATGGCCTGGGCTCTTCCGTCCTGTTTCTCAAAATACCGCGCCATGCGGTGATTCAGATGCTTGGCATCCAGAGCGAGGCCAGCAGCATCGCGCGCATCCTGTACTTTCGCGACGTCACGGCTGAGTCCGAAGTGGATGAACTCAAGAGCGAATTTCTTTCCACCGCAGCGCACGAGTTGCGCACACCCATGGCCAGTATTTATGGCTTTGCCGAGGTCCTGATGACGCAGGACTTGGATGCTGCCGAGCGCAGCGAAATGCTGGGCATTATTTTCAAACAGTCTGGCCGCATGGCCGACATCCTCAACGAGTTGCTGGATATTGCGCGCATTGAGGCGCGCCGCGGCAAAGACTTTGTTTTTGAAACCTTGCAGGTTCAAACGCTGCTGCAGGACGCGCTGTCCGGCTACAAGCTGCCGCCAGAGCGGACGTTGCCTCGCATCGAAATGCCCGCCGAGCCGTGCTTCATCCTGGCTGACCGCAGCAAAGTCAGCCAGGCCATCGTCAATGTCTTTTCCAACGCCTACAAATACTCGCCGCAAGGGGGGGATGTGCGCGTGGAACTGGTGCACGACTTGCAGGACGAAGCGTTTCCGGGACTGGGTCTGCGCATCAGCGACTTTGGCGTCGGCATGACAGCCGAGCAGGTCAGCCACGTTTTCGAGCGCTTCTACCGTGTAGACACGTCCGGCAAAATTCCCGGCACCGGCCTGGGCATGAGCATCGTCAAAGAGATCATGGACATCCACGGTGGCCGGGTCGAGGTCAGCAGCCGCCCTGGCCTGGGAACCTCCGTCACGCTCTGGTTCATGGTGCCAGCAGCGCCGTGATCTACGGGGCGTGCATTTTTCGTGTTCAATACGCTTGAACATGAAAAGTGGAGACAACCCGTGACAAAAGCCATTCCCCCGGTGCTGCGGCGCCAGACCCTTTCTGACGCGCTGCGCCGCACGGCGCTGCGTCTGCCGGCCAAGACCGGCATCGTGTGCGGTGCCACGCAGTGGAGCTATGCAGAATTCGATGCCTTGGTTACGCGCCTGGCGGCCGGGCTGGCCAGCATCGGCGTGGCCGAGGGCGACGCAGTGGCGGTGCTGGCGCGTAACTCGCACGGCTTCGCCGCCATGCGTTTTGCGCTGGCCCGGCGCGGCGCCGTGCTGGTGCCGATCAACTTCATGCTTAAGGCCGATGAGGTGGCCTTCATCCTGCGCCACGCCGGTGCCAAGGCCCTGGCGACCGACAGCGGTCTGGCCGATTTGGCGCAGGCTGCAGCCAAGCTGGACACCTCTGTGACGCAATTCATCTGGATGCCCTCGGAAGACCCGACCCAGCCGGTGGCCGGCATGCACAGCTTTGACGCCCTGGCCGCTTGCGCCGACCCTCTGCCCGAAGTGGCCGTGACCGACCACGACGTGGCGCAAATTGTCTACACCAGCGGCACCGAGTCCTCACCCAAGGGTGTGATGCTGACGCACGACGCCGTGCTCTGGCAATACGTGAGCTGCATGGTGGACGCCGAGATTGCGCAGGGCGACATCACTTTGCACGCGCTGCCGCTCTACCACTGCGCCCAGCTCGATGTGTTCTTCGGTCCCGGTGTGTTCATCGGTGGCACCAACGTCATCACTTCCAAGCCGGTGCCCGACAACTTGCTGGCGCTGATCGAGAAGTTTCAGATCAGCAGTTTCTTTGCGCCACCCACCGTCTGGATTGCGCTCTTGCGCAGCCCCCTGTTTGATCCGGCCAAGCTGGCCAGTCTGCAAAAAGGCTATTACGGCGCGTCCATCATGCCGGTGGAAGTGCTGCGCGAATTGGCCGCACGCCTGCCCACGGTGCGCCTGTGGAATCTGTATGGCCAGACCGAGATCGCGCCCCTGGCCACCATGCTGGGGCCGCAGGATCAACTGCGCAAACCGGGTTCCTGCGGCAAGGCAGTGCTGAATGTGGAAACCCGTGTGGTGGACGACCTGATGCAGGATGTGGCGGTGGGCGAGGTGGGTGAAATTGTGCACCGCTCCCCGCACCTGATGCTGGGCTACTTCAAGGACGAAGAGCGCACCCGCGCCGCGTTTGAAGGCGGCTGGTTCCACAGCGGCGACCTGGCCACCCAGGATGCCGAAGGCTTCATCACGGTGGTGGATCGCAAGAAAGACATGATCAAGACGGGTGGTGAAAACGTGGCCAGCCGCGAAGTCGAGGAAATGATTTACCGCTTGCCCGCTGTCAGCGAGGTGGCGGTGATTGGCCTGCCCGATGCCAAGTGGGTGGAGGCGGTTACCGCCGTCATCGTTGTCAAAGCAGACCAGCAGTTGACCGAGCAGGAAGTGCTGGCGCACTGCAATGCGCACATGGCCAGCTTCAAGTCCCCCAAGCGCGTTTTGTTTGTCGACAGCCTGCCCAAGAACCCCAGCGGCAAGCTGCTCAAGCGGCAATTGCGCAACGCCTACAGCGCTTAAGAGCGGCGCTCCATAAAGCGCCTCGTGCGTTTTAGCGTGGCGTACGCAGAATGCGGCAGGTGTTGTAGTCGTTGATCACATCGCAGGGCGTGTACCAGCGGTCAATCTCAGCGACCTCGGCGGCAGTCAGCTTGATATCCAGTGTGGCAATGTTCTCGTCGAGTTGCGCAATGGTTTCCACACCAATTAAGGTGGATGTCACGCCCGGGCGACCCGTCACCCAGGCCAGTGCCACCTGCGAGGATTTCACACCCCGGCTCTCGGCCACCTGGGCTACGGCTTTTGCAATGTTGCGGCTGGTTTCATCCCCGTACTGGTCAGTGGTGAAAGCGTCCGTGGTGTTGCGCAGCGAAGCGAGGTTACCCGACAACAGCCCGCGCGCTAGCGGCGAGAAGGGTGTGACGGCAATGCCTTCACTGCGGCAGTAGGGAATCATCTCCCGCTCTTCTTCGCGGTAGGCGGCGTTGAGCTGGCACTGCATGGAGACAAACGGCGTCCAGCCCATGCGGCGGGCCAGTTCGTTCATCTTCACAAACTGCCATGTGTACATGGTGGAGGCGCCGATGTAGCGTATCTTGCCGGCACGCACCAGGTCTTCCAGCGCACGCATGGTCTCTTCCATGGGCGTGGAAGCGTCAAAGGCATGGATGACAAACAGGTCGAGGTAGTCGGTGCCGATGCGTTTGAGCGAGGCGTCCACCGCGTCCAGAATGTGCTTGCGCGACAGGCCCTGGTCATTCACGTCGTCGCTCATGGCGTAGAAACACTTGGAGGCCATCACCAGCTTGTGGCGCGCCGTATTGCGCAGGGCGCGGCCCACCACTTCTTCGGACACACCCATCGAGTAGAAGTCGGCGAAGTCAATGAAGTTGATGCCGCGCTCTATCGCTGCCTGAACCACCGGGGTGGAGGTGTCTTCGTTCATCACCCAGGGGCGCCACTGCGATGTGCCAAAACCCATGGTGCCCAGGCACAGGCGCGAGACCTTCAGGCCGGTGCTGCCGAGATTGACGTATTCCATCAGAGCGCCTTGGGTGTGTAGAAGGGGTTGCTCACGGCCTTGACGGCTTCGGCGCAGGTGGCCAGCGTGGGCAATTGCGCCATGGCGGCGACGATGGCGCCCTTGGCTGCCTGGTAGTTGTTCTCGAACACGGAGTCGGCGTCGTTGGCGGTCCAGTTGACCCAGACGGCGGCAATCACGCACCAGTCGTTTTCGGCATAGGCGGGAATCACGCCTTCGAGCAGGCTCTCTTGCACACCCTTGGCCAGACCGGCTTGGGCCGGGCCCCAGGTCATGTTCTCGTGGGTTTCGCCACGCAGGTCGGCCTTGTTGATAAAGGCCGTCATGGGCTTGACCGGCACGCCGGGTTGCAGCACCACCATGTAGGGCAGGTGGCCCTTGGTGGGGGACGACAGTGCTCCCGCCCAGGCGTTGCCCACCGGGCCGACGCGCGGGCCCAGGATGATGTTGACGTGGGCGGCGTTGGGGCCGCTGCCGATAAAGCTTTCACCGATGTACATGGCAGGTTTCTTTTCTAAAAGTTATGGGGTGCAAGCGGGGTGCTTGCCGGTCGGGTTGGCCGCCTGGTTTTTTTTGACTGACGGGGCTGCTCGATGGGGTTGGACTGTGCCCACTGCTAAACACGGTGACAAACGATTTATTCACTACCTTCGCATGATGAAAAATCATGTTTGGTTAATTTTTGGCTGGCATGAGAATTAATCACCGCGTCAACGAAAAAACATGGTTTGCGCGCGCAGGGCCCAGGTTTTAGTCTGCCAGCACTTTCTCACCCTCCCAAGCTATGACCACCATTGCCCTGCAACATCCCGCCCTGTTCCAAACCCGCTCCTACATCGACGGCGTGTGGACTGACTCGCCATCCACTTACGCGGTGAGCAACCCTGCCAGTGGCGCCTGCATTGCGCAGGTGGCCCGCGCCGGAGCAACTGAAACGCAGGCCGCCATTGAAGCCGCCAGCCGCGCCATGGTGACCTGGCGCGCCCGCACTGCCAAAGAGCGCGGTGCCATCCTGCGCCGCTGGTCTGACCTGATGCTGCAGCACCGCGAAGACCTGGCCCTGATCCTCACCACCGAGCAAGGTAAACCGATTGCCGAAGCGCGCGGTGAAGTAGCCTACGCGGCCTCGTTTCTGGAGTGGTTTGGCGAGGAGGGTAAGCGCGCCTATGGCGACCTGATTCCCACGCACAAGGCCGATGCCCGCATCGTGGTGATGAAAGAGCCGGTGGGCGTGGTGGCGGCCATTGCGCCCTGGAACTTTCCGCTGGCCATGGTCACACGCAAACTCGGCCCCGCCCTGGCAGCCGGTTGCACCGTGGTGCTCAAGCCCTCAGAAGAAACGCCCTTGTCGGCCCACGCCCTGGTGGCGCTGGCCGAAGAGGCCGGTGTGCCGGCCGGAGTCATCAACGTGGTCTCGGGCGATGCCCCGGCCATTGGCACCACGCTGATGGAAAGCCCCGTGGTGCGCAAGCTGTCCTTCACCGGCTCCACCCGCGTAGGCAAGTTGCTGATGCGCCAGGCCGCCGACACCATGAAGCGCGTATCTTTGGAGCTGGGTGGCAATGCCCCATTCATCGTGTTTGACGATGCCGATCTGGACGCCGCCGTGGTGGGTGCCATGGCTTCGAAGTTTCGCAATACCGGCCAGACCTGCGTCTGTGTGAACCGCTTCTTCGTGCAAGAGGGCGTGTACGACGCCTTCATGCAAAAGTTCGCCAACGCCATAGCGCAGCTCAAGGTTGGTCCCGGCCTGGAGGCGGGCAACGAACAAGGTCCGTTGATCAACCAAATGGCCTTCGAGAAGGTCAAACGCCATGTGGCCGATGCTTTGGCCAAAGGTGGCAACTTGCTCACGGGCGGTGTGCCACACGCGCTGGGAGGCACCTTTTTTGAACCCACGCTGATTGGCAATGCCCGCTTGGACATGGAGTTCGCGCAAGAAGAAACTTTCGGCCCGGTGGCGGCCTGCTTCAGGTTCAAGACCGAGGACGAAGTCATCGCCATGGCTAACGACACCGCCTATGGTTTGTCGGCCTACTTTTACAGCCGCGACCTGGCTCGCGTGTGGGACATTGCGGAGCGTCTGCAGGTCGGCATTGTGGGTGTGAACGAAGGCATTATTTCCACCGAAATCGCGCCCTTTGGTGGCGTCAAAGACTCGGGTCTGGGACGCGAAGGTTCGCATTACGGATTGGACGATTACCTGACCCTCAAGTATGTTTTGCTAGGTGGCATGCGCAAGCGCTGAAGTCTGTCCATGCAGCATGCCCGGAGAGGGCCGCGCGGTACATCTCCGACCTGCGTGATGACGAAAAAGGGAGCGTCCCAGGCGTCTACAATACGCCGGTGTTCGCAAGAACACTTTCGCTAGGGGTGTTGGTTTGCGCAAGTGAACCGACTGAGAAAGTCCCTTTGAACCTGATTGAGGTAATCCTCGCGCAGGGAAGCAGATCCAACACAGTGTCAGTGCTTTCTCGTTTGACATGACCGAGTTGGATCCAAGCCTACCTGCCAGACATTTTGCATGGAGCAATTGAATGGCATCGTCATCCACCGCCACATCCAGTGGTAACCAAACCCCCACCAATCAGGCGCTGAGTAGCTTGCCGCTTTCCGAGCGGGTATTCAGTTGGCATGAACATGCTTCGCTCTGGTTCAGCCTGGGTGTGGGCCTGCTTGTCATGCAGATGGGCGCTTATCTGGTGCCCGCAGTTGGCACGCGTGATGCGGCGCTGGCGATTGCATTGGGTACCGCCATCGGCGCAGGTCTGCTGGCCTGGACTGCCAAACTGGGCGCAGACAGCGGCTTGACCAGCGCCGGCCTGATGCACCAAACCTATGGCAGCCTGTTTGCAAGGTTGCCGGTGCTTTTGAATATTGCGCAACTGATCGGCTGGACCACGTTTGAGCTGGTCATCATGCGCGACGGCACGGCCGCCATTGGCAAGCAGTCTTTCGGCTTGGCGCTGGATGGCGCGGCCGGTAACGCAGCCACCACCCTGCTGTGGGGCGCGGTGTTGACGCTGTTGCTGATGGGCTCCATGACGCAACTGGTGCGCAAAGTCATCGGCCGCTACGGCCTGCCGCTGGTCATCGCTTCGCTGGTCTGGCTGAGCTGGCAGTTTGGTGCCCGGGTGCAGGCCAACGGCCTGGACGCTTTTGTGTCGCGCGCCGGTGACGGCAGCATGGGCCTGCTTTCCGCCATGGATTTGGTGATTGCCATGCCCGTGTCCTGGCTGCCATTGGTGGCCGACTATGCACGTTTTGGCAAGAGCGGCAAAGGTGCTTTCTCGGGCACCTGGATCGGTTATGCCGTGGCCAATATCTGGTGCTATGCCTTGGGTGTCATGGTGGCCAGCCTATCGGCACCCGATGCCGATCTGGTGAATACGCTGCTGTTGGCCCAAGGCGGTTTGATTGCACTCAGCCTGATTCTGGTGGACGAAATCGACAACGCCTATGGCGATGTGTACTCGGGCGCGGTGTCCAGTCACAGCCTGTTGCCCAAGGTTTCCATTCGCACCTGGGGCATGGCGCTCGCCGTGTTGTGTACCGGCTTGGCGCTGGTGCTGCCCATGCGTGGTCTGGAGCCTTTCCTCTTGATCTTGAGTTCCGTGTTCGTGCCACTGTATGGCGTGATTCTGGGGCGCTTGGGTTTTGGCAATGTGGGTTCGGCCATGCCAAGCATCAAGGTTGATTACACAGCCGCGTTTATTTGGTTGTTTGGGTTTGTCATGTTCACCGTAATCAGCGGTCAATTGCAGCAGGTCGGAATCACGCTTTTTCAGCAGATCACCGACATGGCGCCGAAGTGGGGCGCCACGTTGCCCACGTTGCTGGTTACTGGCGTGTTGGCCATCGCGACGCGCAAGAGGGCGTAGGTTTTTGGGTGTCCGGATTCTCCGGTGGATGGCCGGACCCTTTTGTGCCTGGGAGATTTCAGCAATGGGCTTGAAGCCGGTCTACAAGACGGTCAGGTAACTCGTCGTCAACACACGCCGCGAGGGACTTGCCTGCGGATGGGTGCGCAGGAGGGGCAAGGGCGAGCTCCTCATGGTGGAGTACCACAAATCGTCGCCCGCCCTTGCCCCTCCTGCTCTTTGGGGCGTTGCTGCGCGG
>CAIQYP010000329.1 GCA_903876045.1 uncultured beta proteobacterium
AACAAGGCAGCGCAACCCAAGTTTCGCGTCATGCTCAATCCGGACGTCATGCCGCGCCTCCGGGTGCACGACATTTACGCCAATGTGCTGCGCAATCACCGTGGCGGCAAGGACAGCGCCAGCCACGCAGCGCTGCAGCAGCGGATGCAGGAAGCACGTTGGTTCATCAAGAACATTCAGCAACGCTTTGACACCATTCTGCGCGTTAGCACTGCCATTGTGGAGCGTCAAAAGAGCTTCTTCACGCATGGCGAGTTAGCCATGCGCCCGTTGGTGCTGCGCGAGATTGCCGATGAGTTGGGCCTGCATGAGTCCACCATCAGCCGCGTCACCACCGCCAAGTACATGGCCACGCCGTTTGGCACGTTCGAGTTGAAGTATTTCTTTGGCTCCGGGCTGGGCACCGAGTCCGGCGGCAACGCCTCCAGCACGGCGGTGCGCGCATTGATCAAGCAATTCATCGCTGCCGAGAGCGACAAGAAGCCGCTGTCTGATAACCAGCTTTCCGAAATGCTCAAAGAACAGGGCATTGAATGTGCGCGCCGGACCGTCGCCAAATACCGCGAGGGTCTGAAAATTGCCCCCGCATCCCTACGCAAGGCGCTATGAACCAACTTCAACTCTTCCTTCCCTGCGCCGCTGGCGTGGAGGACTATCTGGCTCCCGAAGCCCTGCGCATCACCGGCTTGCCGCCGGGCTGTGTGACCAAGCAGCGTGGCGGCGTGGCCGTGCGCACCTCGCTCAAAGACGCCATGCGTTTGAACCTGTACTGCCGCTTGGCCCAGCGTGTGTTGGTGCTGGTGTCCTACACCGAATACCGCAATGAGAATGACCTGTACCGCGCCGCCATGGCCGTGCAGTGGGAGCGCTGGTTTACCCCGCGTGAGAGCATCAAGATCGAAGTCACAGCGCAACACAGTCCGCTGACCAGCCTGAACTTTGCCGCACTCAAGGTTAAGGACGCAGTCTGCGACCGCTTCCGCGAAACTGCCGGCGGTGTGCGCCCGAACGTGGACACCCAGTGGCCCGATGTGCGCATCTATGCCCACCTGACCACCGACAACTGCTCGCTCTATATCGACACTTCGGGTGAGCCACTGTTCAAGCGCGGCTGGCGTGAGGACAAAGGCGATGCCCCACTCAAAGAAACGCTGGCAGCCGCCATGATTGCGGCTAGCGGTTGGGCCGATGGCGACGCCGACTTGATGCCGCTGTACGACCCCTGCTGCGGCAGCGGCACCATTGCCATCGAGGCGGCTCAAATTGCCTGCAACATCGCCGCGGGATCACTGCGCCGTTTTGCCTTTGAAAAGTTTGTGCCCTTCCGCGCGCAAGAATGGGCGGAGATGAAGAAGGAAGCGGCCGAAGGGGTGGTCAAACCTGAGCCGGGGCAAAAGGCACTGATCTATGGCAGCGATGTGTCGCACCGCATGGTCGACTTTGCCGAGCGCAATGCCCAGCGCGCCGGTGTTGCCGATGTTATCGAGTTCCGTGGCGGCGATGCGTTGCAGCGCATGCCGCCCATCGAAGGAGGTGGTGTCATGGTGCTGAACCCGCCTTATGGCGAGCGCATCGGCATTGGAGGTGTGGCTGGCGAGGGTGCACAGGCCCGCTTTGGCGCACGCGAACTGGCCGAGACGCAAGATGGTGGCGAGTTCTTCAGCCAGCTGGCCAGCCATTGGAAAAAGAACTTCTCCGGCTGGCAGGCCTGGGTGCTGACGCCTGACCTCAAGTTGCCTGGCAAGATGCGCCTGAAAGAGTCGCGCCGGGTGCCCATGTGGAACGGCCCGCTAGAGTGCCGCCTGTTCAAGTTCGACATGGTTGCGGGACGCATGGCCAAAGATAAAGCCGCTGAAGGTGCGGCAGGCAAACCGGCCGCGACCTGATGGAATCAGACGGCGAGGCCAGCATGGTTCCAAGCATGGTTCCAAGCATTGTGTTGGACACCAACATCGTGCTTGACCTGTTTATCTTTGCCGACCCGGCCACGCCTGCATTGCGTGCTGCCCTGCAGGCCAAGTCTCTGCGCTGGATCGCCACGCAGGTCATGCGCGACGAATTGGAGCGTGTGCTGGCTTATACCCGCATCATCCCGCGCATGCAGTTCTACCAGGTCACGGCGCAGGACGTGCTTGCGCGCTTTGATGCATTGGTTGCGCTGGTGCCGGTGGCGCCCAAGGCGCGCTATGTCTGCAAGGACGCCGACGACCAAAAGTTTGTCGACCTGGCCGTGGAACACCAGACACTGCTGCTCAGCAAAGACAAGGCCGTGCTGACCATGGCCAAGCGATTGCGTTCATTGGGAGTGCAGACGGCGGCCCAATTTTTCGCGCTTTCCTTGCCACCTACCCCTGCGGCATAACAATCCCAGGGGCTGCGAGTGAGTTAGAAAACCTAGGGGGCGAATGCGGTGAAAGTCAGCCGCATACGGTCCTGTTGCAATGCCTTCTTAGGGGTAACCCGATTTAGAAACCAAAACCGCGGCTCCCTATCCGTTGCGATGGCCGGCATTTGTCTTCGCAGTAACACGCACTCTCTGGCAGAATTCGCGCATGAGATCTCTCAGCATTGAAAATGATGATTCCATCGAAGTTGCGCGAGAGACTGGGTTTGAGCAGTGCGTGTTTTCGCTCCGGCGGACCCTGGCTACCAGCCCCATAGGTTGGGTTTTAGTGGCTTGGTTCAGTTGGGATCGGGTATCCCACACCCATATTGGGCTCTGGCTAATTGCGTTCGTATTGACTTGGGCACTAAGTCTAGGAATGCTGCAGCTTTTGATTCGCCAAGGCCCCACGACCGGACGCCATGCCTCAATCTTCTTGGTAATAGCCGGCCTGGATGGTGCTGCTTGGGGGTTGGTAGTCTGGCTACTGATGGGTTATGACACGAACCTGGATCCTTGGCTTGCGGCAACCCTGTGCGGTGTGGGCGCGGTCAACGCGCCTGCCTACATCACCTATATACGAGCCTACTATGCGCAGATCGGAAGTCTCTGGCTGGTTGCGATGTTAGCGCTAATTTTTAGTTCTAATCTTGTGAACATGCTCAACACTGCCGTTGGGCTTTCTGTCTTTTTCGCCCTGATTGTCTATTACATGCAAGCGATTGCGCAACGTGTGCTGGAGGGCATTCGCCTGCAGTTGGCCAACACATCGCTTGCTGAACAACTGCGCATAGCGCTTCAGCTAGTTGAGGTCGATGCTGCAACAGATCCGCTCACCGGCCAAGTCAACCGGCGTGGCCTCGACGTTTTCTTGAAACAGCAGTTCGAAATGGCCCAAAAGGAAGCTCGGCCATTTGCCGTGCTCATGCTTGACATTGATTACTTCAAACAAGTCAATGATACCTACGGGCACGTTGTGGGCGATGACACGCTGCGAGCGTTCGCGTTCAGGGTGCGCAACTACCTACGTCAAGGTGACGTTTGCGCTCGCTATGGTGGCGAAGAGTTCGTGGTTGTGCTTCCGGATACATCGCTCGATATGGCCATTGAAGTTGCAGAGCGCGTGCGACAGGGTATCGCTGAATCTGATTTGCTTACCGTGCCGCCTTTGAAGGCAACCGTGTCAATTGGCGTGGCCACCTATGTTGCTGGACAGACAGCCGAGGAACTATTGAGCGCGGCAGATGCTGCGGTCTATTCCGCCAAGCGGGGTGGTCGCAACCAGGTTAGATCCAGCGCCGATTAGGACGCATTGCGGACACGGATCAGGAAGATACGACCAGAAAGTATGTGTCCTGGCAAGACTGCCATGACCAAAACCTCTAGGACTCCTACGCCGCAACCCGGTCGTACGCCCATCTATAGACAGGTGCTTTTTGTGTGTCAGCTTTGCGGTCACAAAACTGTTCATTGGAACAAAATTTTGGCTGGATTATTGGCAATCTCCTCGTCTCCTGATCGGAGACCGCCATCAGCGCTAAGCAAAAGTTAGTTTCTTGTAGCTAAAGCGCAATTCATTTCGCGGGGGATGCCTTGTTGAATGGTGCGGTGCCCACCACGCACGCGAGGTGCAAGGGGTATGACGGGTGACGATTTGTGGTACTCCACCATGAGGAGTGTGTTCGGCATACCTCTTGCACCTCGGCGACTGAGAATGGACTATGCGGCGGCCTCTAAATCCCGGGCACAAGAAAAACAGGGATCAACGATCAGGCGTCGATGGCCAACGCATCATTCCCCTGCAACATAAAACTCGCGGCAGTGGCACGCGGCCAGGTCATTCGGTAGATCACGGGCAAGGCCTGCAGATCACTTTCCAGCAGCGCCCGGTCAGGCAGTTGCGACAGGATCAGTTGCGCCAGCGAACGCACCTTTTGATCAGTGGAGCGGCGCACCCGGCAGCATAAGAAGTTATAAACTGATTTAACTGCTCCCGATTGGTTAGATGCCGATATTTCTTTTA
>CAIQYP010000330.1 GCA_903876045.1 uncultured beta proteobacterium
GATGCCCAGGGCGAAGTGGCACGCGGCATCGACATCGTCGAATTTGCCTGCGGCATTTCGCAACTGCTCAAGGGCGACTTCACGGATCAGGTGAGCACCGGCATCGACAACTGGACACTGCGCCAGCCCCTCGGCGTGGTCGCTGGCATTACGCCGTTTAACTTCCCGGTCATGGTGCCAATGTGGATGTTCCCGGTGGCGATTGCTGCGGGCAACACCTTTGTTTTGAAGCCCAGCCCGCTGGACCCCAGCCCCAGCCTCTTGATTGCCGACCTGTTCAAGCAGGCCGGTCTGCCGGACGGCGTGTTCAACGTGGTGCAGGGCGACAAAGAAGCTGTGGATGCCATCCTGGCTCACCCCGATGTGAAGGCCGTGAGCTTTGTCGGATCCACACCGATTGCCAACCACATTTACGAAACCGGGGCCCACCACGGCAAGCGCGTGCAGGCTCTGGGCGGCGCCAAGAACCACATGGTGGTGATGCCTGATGCCGACATCGACCAAGCGGTGGACGCACTGATCGGTGCCGGTTACGGCTCCGCCGGTGAACGCTGCATGGCCATCAGCGTGGCAGTGCTCGTGGGTGACGTGGCCGAGCGCCTGATGCCCAAACTGCTGGCACGCACCAAGACCTTGAAGGTGCTGGACGGCATGAACCTGGCCGCCGAGATGGGCCCCATCGTTACGCAAATGGCGCATGACCGCATCACCGGTTACATCGCGCAAGGCGTGAAGGAAGGCGCCACGCTGCTACACGACGGCCGCGAGTTCAGCGGCGCTGCTGCCGGTGCCGGTTGCGACAACGGCTTCTGGATGGGCGGCACGTTGTTTGACAACGTCACCCCTGAAATGCGCATCTACAAAGAAGAAATCTTCGGCCCGGTGCTGTCCTGCATGCGCGTAAAGGACCTGGCTGAAGCCGTGGACCTGATCAACGCCCACGAGTTTGGCAACGGTGTTAGTTGCTTCACCCGCGACGGTAACGTGGCCCGTGAATTCAGCCGCCGCATCCAAGTCGGCATGGTCGGCATCAACGTGCCCATCCCCGTGCCCATGGCCTGGCACGGCTTTGGCGGCTGGAAGAAGAGCCTGTTTGGCGACATGCACGCCTACGGCGAAGAAGGCGTGCGTTTCTACACCAAGCAAAAGAGCATCATGCAGCGCTGGCCCGAGAGCATCGGCAAGGGCGCTGAGTTTGTGATGCCTACGGCGAAGTAAGCCAGACAAGCAGCCTGTGAACACTCCGGACCGCAGCAGTGGTTCGGAGACAATCCCTCCCTATGAGCAGTACTGAACATAAAGCCCTCGACAAGCTCCCCGACTGGGACCTCTACCACGCCCTGCGTGAGCAGTGGACGCATGAGGACAACCTGGTCAACCACCGGCTGATGTGGCTGATCTTGTCGCAGGGCTTGCTGTTTACCGCCTATGGCACGCTGACCATCGACAAGCACCGCTGGCTGGTTTACGGCTTTCCGGTGTTTGGCATGGCGGTGGCGGCGGTGATTGGCATCAGCATTTTTGCCGCCCTCGACGCGTCAGTCGCTATTGAAACTGCCTACGAAAAAGCGGGGCTGGATCGGCTCTGCCACCTGACGCCGCAAAGCCCCACAGCTCACCGGGGCAACTGGGCCGCCAAGGCGTTGCCCTATGTCTTTGGCACGCTATGGATGCTGGCGGCGACGGGGTTGATTCAGGCCTGAGGCGAGACCTGCCAGAAACCCGCGACCACTGGCTCGCCCTTTAGTCCTCTCGCCCATCTTTTGTAGACGTCAGAGGAAAGTGGAATATTTTCTTGCGCCAATGATCACCAAAGTCTGGCGGCGACCTTGGGCGTTGTGGGCGGAAGGCTAGCTAACCCTTTTTGCTGTGCCTCCTGGTTGTCACCAAAAACATGTACGTAGCTGACGAACTTTTCCGGCACCTCACCATGGCCATTGGTCGGCATCACCACCTTGATGCTGTGTTCGGTGAGGTAAAGCCACTGCGGTCGGACCCGATCTGCAAACTCCAACTTTTCAAGCTGCTGCTGTCGGTAAACCAAAGCAGCACCTTTCAAAAAGTTGGAGGTGAATTCTCCGGACACCACAAGCGTTTTCTCATCCTTTCCTGCGCACATAAAACGCACGTTGGATCCCCGGGAGTCCTGCTCTTCGTCGAACAGATACTGCTCCGCTTTGGAAGGCGCAAGGCGCACGGAATACACATGCGTGTCGACCATGCGTTTTGAACGCAGCAACTCTACTTTTTGCGGATGCGCTGGCGTGCCAATGTCGCAGCGCATCACCACGGTCTGGGCCATGCTGGCGCAATGCACAACAAACGTCACAACGACAACTGCGGTGCGAATAGTCACTTTAATGCCTTCGTTAGCGGCGCCATAGAGTCAGGTGTCTTCTTGAGTGCTGCAGCGGCTGCGCTGATCTTTTTGTAGTAGATGCCGTTGCGTAAACCACGATAGTCCTTGTAGGCTTCAGCAATGGGGTCTGCTGCTTTCTTTTTGGTTTGCTTGTCAATCAACTCTTGAAGGTAACGCGTGCCAATCTGGATATTGGTTGCATCCTCATCCATCTTGGTGCTCTTGAAGAAGATGTCGGCTTCTCTAAATACAGCCTCATCTGTGTGGCGCTCTTTTGCTGCCTTTTTCAAGTTGTCGAGCCGATACAGTTCGCGCACACTGCCTTTGAGGATTTGCATCAGTCCTTTGGCGGTGCTTCCCACACCACTCGCGCTGCTCTTGAAGCGCGACTCCATGTAGATTTGGCAAACTATCGCTTCGGTGCTGATCGTGGACTTGTTGTTGGCTAGGACCAATGCGGTGATCTCTTTCAATCGCGCCGTGTCATCGACGCTGACAAGCACGGGTGGCGCCGTCTTGGGTTGGAGCGCAAGTTTGACTGCATGCGTTTTGACGAAAGTTTTTGACTTTGGCATGGTTACGCATCCCAACCTGGGTTGATTGGCGGATGGCTTACTTCTTCC
>CAIQYP010000331.1 GCA_903876045.1 uncultured beta proteobacterium
GCCTGCGCCTCTTCAGGCTGCCACCAGCACACGCCCAGTAACCCGGCGACCGCATCAAACCAGCGCCCGGTACTTGTCGTGACGGGGCAATTCAAGCCGCGTGCCAGCATGCTGTTCAGCCCTTTAATGCTGGCCGCCGGAACGGGCGCCCGCGTGCCAGTACACAAGTGGGCGCTGGCGGCGAGGTTCAAAATCGTGTCGGCAAATTCCTTGTTGGCATTTGCATCTGTTGTGCCGGTTGGCAATGGGGCGCTGGCATTGAGGTCCGGCGTCTGATGCGTGCGCAACCCCAAACGATGCAGCGCCGCAACAGCCATGCGCCAGGGCTCGCGTGCGGCCACATCACCACCCGGCAACTGCAGTGGCGTCAAATGATCGATACGCTCAAAGCTGAAGTCTTGCACCAGCAGCAGTTCACCACCCCAGGCCGTCAGGTCGGTGCCCAAACCGACACCATCCAACGCCCAGCCCAACAGCGCCTGGCCCGGTGTGTGTTGCGCCTGCACCTGCGCGATATGCGCGTGGTGGTGCTGCACGGCGATAGCGGGAACCCCCAACTTTTGCGCCAGTTGTTGCGCCATTTCGGTGCTAAAAAAATCCGGATGCAAATCGTGCGCCACCGCCTCAATCGGCCCGCTAGCCTGCAGCTGCAAACGCGCCACCGAATCAAGCAAGGCGCCGCGCGCCTCCGGTGTTCCCAGGTCGCCATGCAACGGCGACATAAAGACTGCGTCGCCCTCCAACAAGCAGGCCGTATTTTTCAGCCACGCGCCGCAAGCCAACACCCGCGCCGGTGCTGCCGCGGGCAACTGTTGGCGCACCAGTGGCAGTGTCATGCCTCGACGCCCAGCACCCAATCCAGCCACTCGTCCATGCCCTGACCGGTTTGCGCGGAGACCAACAACACGCGAATGCCGGGATTCACGCGTCGCGCGTAGTCAATGCACTTGACCACGTCAAAGCGCAGATACGGCAGCAGGTCTACTTTGTTGAGCAACATCAGGCTGGCGGCGGCAAACATGTCGGGGTATTTGAGTGGCTTGTCCTCGCCCTCGGTCACCGACAGGATGACCACCTTGGCATCCTCACCCAAGTCCCACATCGCGGGGCACACCAGATTGCCGACGTTCTCGATAAACAGAATCGCCTTGGTAGCGAGGTCACCATGCGCATGATCACCATGAGCGCCCTGGGGGTGACCGTGCGTGTGGCTGTGGCCGTGGTCGTCATCCAGCCCGTGCACATGCACGTGCGTATGCGCTTCTGCGTGGGAGTGCGCGTGCGCTTCGCCATGTGCGTGGTGATGGTCATGTTCGTGATCATGTGTATGCGCCCCGGCATGCAAGTCCAGTTGACCAAAGGCGCGCGCCACCATCGGTGCATCCAAGTGGCAGCCCTTGCCGGTGTTCACCTGAATCGCGGGGGCGCCTGTGGCGCGGATGCGGTCGGCGTCAAAGCTGGTTTGTTGATCGCCCTCGATCACCGCCACCGGCAAACCCGGCACGCGTTTGCGCAGTGCTTCGATGCTGGCGCATAGCAGCGTGGTCTTGCCGGAGCCGGGGCTGGATACCAGATTGAAGGCGCTGACACCGTGCGACGCAAAGTGGGCCCGGTTTTGCTGCGCCACTTCTTTGTTGGCGCCCAGCACATCGACCTCGATCTGGATCGCGCGTTCCTGGCTCATGCCGGGTACGGATACCCTGGCCGCACCGGCGCCAAAGTGCAGGTCGCCGGTGTCGGGATGAACTTGGGGCTCTGTCGCCACTGCCACGGTGGCGGGGTTGCTACAACCACATACAACGCACATAGTTATCTCCTGAAAGGTTTTTGATTTGATCGGAATGGTGGCGCTAAACAACGCGCATGTCTACTACCTTGAGATCGGTACCGCCGGTGGGCTGCAACTGCGCGCCCTCGCACAACGGGCACAAGTCCAGCCGCGTAAAGATGGGAACACTCCGGCTGCACAGCATGCACCAGGCTGTGCCGGGTTGCTCGTCGATGTCGATCAGCGCGCCGTCCAGAAGGGTGCCGGGTGCCAACGATTCCAGCGCAAAGCGCAGCGCCGACAGTTCGACGCCCGCCAGCGCCCCGGCCTGCAGGCGCAGGTGGGTGACGCGCTCAAAAGGGTCGCGCGCGCGGGTCTGCTCAACCACTTGCAGAATGCCGCCTGCCAGACTGACTTCATGCATGAGGAGGCTCCTGTTCGCCGGTGCCCGGCGCTGCGCTCTGTACGCTGCATTCCACACACGGGTCGAAGGCGGCGGCCAGTGTTTGCGCTGCTGCTGTGTCCTGTGGCGCGAGCGCAGTCAGTGCCAGCGCCAGGGCGCCTTGCGGGTGAAAATTCCATTCGGTGGGGCTAAGCACGCGGTAATGTGCAACCGCGCCCTGGCTATCGAGTTGTACCCAGTGCAGCAGCAGGCCGCGCGCCATTTCGCACCAGGCAATCGCCTGTCCGTCACCCAGTGCCAGGGCGCCACTGCTTAGCAGCGGATCGTGGGTTGCGGCATCGGCCAGCGCGGGTGCCGCGGCAATGTCCAGCAGATCTTGCCAGCGTGCCTCCAGGCGTGTCCAGGCGCTGAGCGCTTGCGTGTCGGCGGGCTGATGCGTGCGGCGCAGGCGTGTCCAGGGCCCGGTTTCCGCGCAGGCATCCTGCCATTGCGGGCTGTGCGTGAAGTCGGGGGTGCTTGCGATGGCCTGGCCCAGCAGGCGCAATTGCTGCTGTTGCGCGGCGCTATCGTGGCTCAGCACATCCAGTGCGCGCAGCGGCACCGAGAGTTCCTTGCCCTGCGTACGCCAGCGTGCCAGACACTGCGCCGGAAAATCGGCATCCTGAGCCAAGCAGTCGTGCAGTGCGGCCAGCGAGGCCCAGACTTCGACATTGGACAGTTGCGTCGCACCGCCCAAGGGCAGCGGGCAGGTGCGCAGCCAGTGCATGGCTTCGTCTTGCAGCGATGGTTGGCCCAAGCGCTGCGGCCATTCCAACGCAATGGAGCGCAAGTGGTCGCGCGCTGTTTCCCAGCGCAGCAGGGCGAGCGACGGGGGCTTTAGCACATCGGTACGGTCTGAGTCTGTGGCGCTGATTGATGTCGGCAGGGCGGCGGCAAAGGCCAAAGCACAAGTGCGCCGGTGCGCGTGGGCGCACAAGGTGAACACGTGGCCCAAGCGGGCCTGCGCAGCGGCAAAGTGCTGGCCTTTGAGTAGCCGGCTCAGCAAGTCTGCTGCCGCGATGGGGCGCGTGCCGACTATGGCCGCGCTCTGGCCCGGATGCAACACGAAGTGCCCGCTCAGTGTGGCAAAGCCATTGGTTGTGCTGGCAGTGCTGACAACAGGTTGGTTCATGGCGCAGCCCCTGGCAAAACGCGGCCCAACAAGAAGCCACGGCGGCTCGGCACAGCCGGTGTCGAGGCGGGCGTCACAGCCGCAGCTGCGATGGGCTTCAGAGGGGGCGATGACGTGGGCGACCGCGCCTGCCGGTCCGGGGCTGGCACCGATCCGGCGGGGGCCCGCGGTTCCGGGGGAGTGCGCAGCAGCTTCAATATCTCGGTGGCGGTGGAGACCGCCCCCGCCTGGTTAGCAAATTCGAACATCGGCGAGAACAACGAGCAGGCCTCAAAGGTGCCGAGTGCGTCTTCGTGCGCCGTGATGAATTCAAACAACTGTTCGCCACAGAGATGGCTGCGTTTGCTGCCCGGCACGGGCGCCGACGTTCCTACCGCTGCGGTGTCCGGTGCCAGTGGCAGTGGCAGTGGCAGTGGCAGGCGCAGCAGGTTCATGAACCAGGGCGTGATCAAAATGCCCTGCAACACCTGCGCGGCACCCCCGCCCTCTCCGTCAACCACTTCAAACCCCACTGCCTGCACGCGCAATGCCGTATTCAACACCGGCACACCGTGCATGCGCGTGGCACCAATGTGCGCAAACACCTGCTCCAGTTGCGTCACACGCGCCTGCACAACGGCAGTGTTATTTGCGCCATGCGAACCTCCTGCCTGCATGGGCGCAGCGGAGGCGGGCGAAGTGACGGCTTGCGCGTTCATCACAGCACCAAAAACTGTTCTGCTGCACCGTCGCATTGCGGGCAGCGCCAGTGCGCGGGCAGGTCGGCAAACGGCGTGCCGGGTTCTATCTGCCATTGCGGGTCGCCCTCGCTCGGGTCATACACCCACCAGCAAATCTTGCATTCCAGGCGCGCGTCGGCGGGCAGGCGCGTGCGGTCGCCCAGGTAGCTGCCTTCAAATTGCTGGCCGTTGATTGCGCTCATGGTTGAGTCTAGGTTGATTCAGTTCGGGGCCTTGTCTGGGTCATGTGTGGATTAGGACTGGTCCACCCATTCGAGCACTTCTTGCAGCCGTTCCAGCGAATCGCGCAGGTCTTCCTGCGCAGCGCAGGCCACATCGGGCATGTCGGTGACTTCCACCGCGTTGAGGATGACGGCGTCTTGCGAGTTGTAATACACCACGCGCCAGGTGTGGGGCACGCAGCAGTTGCTGATGCGGCAGTTGCCATAGCCGCGCGACAGGATCAGCACCCTGCCAGTGCCCAGACGCAAATCCATGTAGCCGATGTCGTCCACGGTGAGCGGCAGCAGGCTGAGGTTGACCACATGCGGCACCTGGCCAGGCAGCCAGCGGCGGCGCTGGTCTTCCAGTTCAAACAGCACGCTGGGCGCGTTGCTGGCTACCGGTGACAGATTGGGTGCCAGAGGCACGGTGACACCGGCGCTGCCATCCTCCAGCGCGGTGTCGCGCAGCACGGCGGGCACCGCGCCCACTTCGATGCTGTCGCGCAGGGCGCCATCGTCCAGTGTTTCAATCACGCGCCAGACTCCGGCAAACACCGACTCCTGAATGCGCACCGTGGGTTGCTCACCTTCTAGCCGCACCTGGGCGCTGACTTCGCCTTCACCCAGAATCTGGTTGATTAACGTGAGGTCGGCGGCGGCCAGTCCGTTCAACGAAATGCTTTGCGTTTGTTCCGCGGCTGCGCCATCACCGGTGATCAGCTGCAGTGCGACCAGCACGGCCTTGAGCACTGCCTTGACGGGTTCGTGGCCCGCAATTTCTTCTGGTTCAGGCAGCAGCGGCGCGCGATACGTGGCCATGTCTTTGGGCATGGAGAGGTAGTCCAGCGCCTCGTCTTCCTGGTGCGTGCCGATGCCCAACTCTGTGATCACGGGAATCGGAAAGGGCTTGTTGTCGTGCATAAAGTTCATGGGGTTCTCGCGTTCGGGTGTGGGTTGGAAGCAGAGCGAATCAATGGCAGGTGGAGCCGCTGGTGCCGGAGTTGAACGTGGCGCTCACCACCGGAATGCCGACCGTGGGGGCGCGGCCCACTGGCATGTCCAGTGCTTGTGCCAGCAGGTTCAAGTAATCGCTCCAGTCGTGCATACCGCTAAGCGTGGTGACGTATTGGCCATTGCGAAAGAACATCAGCGTGGGCCAACGGTTGGAGCCGAACTTCAGTGCCAGCGCTTCTGCACCTTCGGGCTCTGCTACAGCAATGGCGAAGGGCCTGCCGGAAGACTTGCTGGCTTTTTGCAACTCGGGCAGCACCACCGCCACGTCGAGCGCTTCGGGAAAACGAATCGGGTCGCCGGCAAACAGCAACACGTTGTCGCCCTTCTGGTTTGCGCGCCAGTCTGCGATGTTTTCGGCATCAACCCACTGGCCGTGGCGTGCCACCAGTTGGGTCAGCAGCGGGTGGGCTTCGACTTCGGTTGCTGTGTCGGTTGCGGTGTCTGAAGAGGTCATGGGTGCTCCAAAAATGGCGGGAAGATTCAGGTCTGGCCGGTCAGGTGTTGCAAGTCAGCGGCGCTCATGGCCGACGGCAGGGCAAAGCCGGCATTGGTGTCGCCGGTGGACAGGTCGCCGTCCATCACGGCCTGCAGCAGGTCCAGCGTGGCGTTGACCTCCAGGGCGCGC
>CAIQYP010000332.1 GCA_903876045.1 uncultured beta proteobacterium
CTATGCGAATGTATTGACGTTATTACCCATGGTTTCGGTGGGCTTGGAGACCACGGGTGTTGGCACGGTGGCGCCTGTGGCCTTGCTTGCGTCATTGTCGCCATCCGAATCGGCTCCGCCTATGCGAGCTGGAGCCTGTGGGAGGGTGATTGGCGATGTGCTTGAAATTGTTGCCATTGGGTGTCCTTGTTGTAGATACAAGGCTATCGACGGATTGGCCAACAACTTGACTGCCGGCTTGGCACTTTAAGGATCGTGTCAGTAAGCGTTCAACAGGCAATTTACATGTCAACGGACTGGCCCCGTTTTTGATGAAGGCAGGTTTAGCGTCCGGTTAACAAAGGTATCGAGGCCATCTTTACACGCGCGCTACAAACGGCAGGGCTTTCCCCCGAATAATCGGGGAGGCTTCGTCTGGATTGCTTGCTTTGCGGCTGCAGATGAATTGACAGCCGGTTTGAATTGCGTAGGCGTATAGAGCATGCAGGCAAGATGAATACAGAAAACAACCAGATGGAGACATCAGTCCAAGCGCCATCGCGGCTCAGTCAGCTCCAAGGCTGGTACGCCTACTACGCCCGCCTGCTGGGACTGCAGGGCAGGGGCGGCCTGCTGATCGCCGTGGTAATCGCGCTGCTGTGGATCAACTCCGGCATTTACAAGGTGCAGCCCGACGAGCAGGGCGTGGTGCTGCGCTTTGGCCGCTACCAGGAGACGGTGGACGCCGGCCTGCACTACCACTGGCCGTATCCGGTGGAGTCAGTGCTGCTGCCCAAGGTGACGCAGGTGAACCAGTTGCAGCTCGGCGTAGCACGTTCCGGCGCTACCACCCAGGTTTCCAGCGAAGACTCGCACGAGCGCCAGATGCTGACCGGCGACGAAAACATCGTCGAGGCCGAGTGCGCAGTGTTCTGGAAGATCAAGGATGCCAAGCAGTTCCTGTTCCGCGTGAAGAACCCCGAGGTGTCGGTGCGCATCACGGCTGAAAGCGCGCTGCGCGAAATCATTGGCCGCACGCCGATCCAGGCCGCTATGTCCGACAAACGCCAGCAGATTGCCGACCAGACGCGCGAGCTGATGCAGGCCCTGCTGGACAAGGAAAACGCCGGTATCCTGGTGTCGCAGGTGCAGCTGCAGCGGGTGGATCCGCCGGCCGCCGTGATTGACGCCTTCAACGATGTGCAGCGCGCCCGCGCCGACCAGGAGCGCGCCCGCAATGAGGCCGATTCTTACGCCAATGACATGCTCCCGCGCGCCCGCGGCGAGGCTTCCAAAATCACACAGGAGGCCGAGGCCTACAAGGAGCAGGCGGTCAAGCTGGCCGAAGGCGATGCCAAGGGTTTCATGTCCGTTTACAGCAGCTATGTGAAGTCCAAGGACGTGACGACCTGGCGCCTCTACATGGAAAGCACGGACGAACTGCTGAAGAAGGCGGCGCGTGTGGTGGTGGATACCACCGGCAAGGGCGCGGCCGCCGTCATGCCATACATGAATCTGGGCGACAAGCCTGTGCCCAAGGAGGCCGCCAAATGAAACGCTCCGTGCTGTGGGCGTCGATCGCCGCGTTTGCCGTTCTCTGGCTGCTGTCCATCACCAGCTACGTGGTGTCCGAGACCGAGCAGGCGCTCATCATCCGCCTCGGTGCGCCGGTGGGTGTGGTCAGCGCTCCGGGCCTAAATTTCAAGGCGCCACTGATCGACTCGGTGGTGTTGTATGACAGCCGCCAGTTGCTCTTGGAGCCGCCGCTGGAACAGGTGATATTGGGCGACCAGAAGCGCATCGAGGTCCAGACCTATGCGCGCTACCGCATTGCCGACCCGCTGCGCTTTTACCAGTCGCTGCGCACGCCCGACCTAGCCAATGCCCAGCTCGGCCAGTTGGTCAGCTCCTCCTTGCGCAAGGAACTTGGACAGGTGAATCTGCCGGCCCTGCTGTCCATCGAGCGCACCAAGATCGTGGCCCGTGTCGAGGCCGAGGTGCAGGCCAAGGCCCGTTCACTCGGCGTGGAAGTGTCCGAGGTGCGTTTCCGAAAGGCAGACCTGCCGCTGGAAACGAGCCAGGCGATTTACGAGCGCATGAAGTCCGAGCGTCAGCGCGAGGCCAAGGAACTGCGCGCGCAGGGCGCGGAGTGGGCGCAGCAAATCCAGTCCAAGGCCGACAAGGAAAAGTCCGCCATCCTCTCAGAAGCGCAGCGCACTGCCAAAATCAGCCGTGGTCAGGCCGACGCGCAGGCCAATCAAATACTGTCCGATGCGTTTGGCCGCGACCCGCAGTTCTACCGCCTGTACCGCTCGCTGCAAACCTACAGACAGGCACTGGCTGAGAGTGGGCCGACACTGTTCCTGTCGCCGGACACCGAGTTCTTGCGTGACCTGAAGACAGGCCCCAACGTCGGACGCAAATAGCGTGGAAGCCGATCCATCGCTGCTGTCCCTGAATGTGGCACTGGGCGTGCTGCTGGTGGACATCTTGCTCAGTGGGGACAATGCAATTGTCATCGCGCTGGTGTGTCGCAGGCTGTCCAAGGAACACCGTACCAAGGCACTCTGGATGGGTGTCCTGGGAGCCTTTGTCGCGCGACTGGTGCTTACCAGTTGTGCCACCCTCGCAATGCATCTGCCGCTCGTCAAGCTTATTGGCGGCCTGCTGCTGCTGAAAATCTCCATCGAGCTGATCGTTGACAATGCCGGTCAGGACAGTTCTGGCGCTAAATCCGACCATTCGGGTGCGAATGACATTTATTCGGCTGCGCGCACCATCATATTGGCCGACATCGTCATGAGTCTGGATAATGTGCTGGCCCTTTCTGCAATTACCCAGAACAACTGGCAAATGCTGGCGGCCGGATTGCTTCTCAGCATTCCCATCCTGATGTTCGGCAGCCTCTACCTGTCGCGCCTCCTAGAGCTGTTCCCGCACCTGCTATGGGTGGGGGGTGCCATTCTGGGCGGCGTTTCCGGCGCATTGATTGTGGACGATCCGATTTTTGATGGCGCATTGAACAACGCATCTTCCATGGTGCCCTTGGTCGGGCCCTTGCTGGCGGCAGGATTTGTAGTGCAGATAAGTCGGGTCATTGCCTCCAATGTCCAACGCATGCAGGCGATGGCTACGCCACCTTCTCTGCTGAACATCCTGTGGAAAGAGACACCGGACCCGGCACCTGTTGTGCGCAACACAGACACTGTATTGGTGCCATCGCCAGTAATGCCAACGCTGGCGCAGTCAGAACCTGCGAATGAACTTGCGCCAGTAGCAGCTACGGCAATAGCGCCTGCCCTAGCAGCTGCGCTTGCGCCCCCAAAGGCCATGCCGATGCCGGCAAGCAGCGGCGGGGAACACCGGGTCATCATGGCGCTGGGGTTCTTCATGATCCTGTCGGGTGGCGTGATGTACTACATGCTCAACGTGTATGAGCCGGCAGTGCCCAAGCACTTCATTACCTACGCATGCAAGCAGCCTGCCATGACCATCAGCTATATGCCCGAGGCCAATGAAATTCGATTTGCCACGGCCAAGGGTGTGCTCAAAACGACGGTAATCGAAGATCGCATCGTCTGGGATGACTACCGGGAGGCAGGCACCAAGCTGGCAATGCCACCGCCCGTCAAGATCGTCTCGGTAGACGCGCGCAAACTGGTAGTCAATGGCGGCATGTTTGAAAACACGGCATGCTATCCCTCCGTTCAACCGTAGCCCTCCATGAAGATGCCACCGCCAAAAGGTTCCCAACGGACCACTCTGCGTCATGGTCACCGCTTGCGTTCTCGCGTCAGAAAATGGGCGGCCTTTGGCCTTTGTCTGTATGGAATTTACTGGCTACTGCATTGGTTGTTCACATAGGGTGGTGGCTTGTGACTAGCACTTGCCGGTTTATGCATTCACAGGTATTTGATGTCTTAACCGCAGAGAAGGGCGCAGAAACTTCGTACGCTCGCAACAACTCATAGCAGGCTACTTTGCAGCCCATTCACTTGATTGAAATGCTTCCATGTAGGTTCCGCCCCAATCAAAAAGTATCTCGCCACAGTTGGCAGTTCAACCTGAATCCCGTACGGACATATTCCTAAATTGGACACCATAAAGCAGCCATTGCGAACGACTGCATTTGCAAAGGATCAACGAAAGGCAGGGTGGCTAGGTATGACTGCAACCAGCCCGTCAGCGACGCCCAACATCACCACCTGCTCCATTGTTGTCGTACACATAAAGCGCAATTCGGTATCGAACTTAAGATCAATATGGCGGTTGATACACGCCATTAAAAAATTGACAACCTGTAGATGGAGGATAGACCTGATCTAATCGTATCCACTTTTCACCGATTTGTGTCTGGATTTTTATGATGGGTGGCTTTATATCAATGATCATTCCACAGTTCGAGTCATCGCCAACTCTGAGACCTTTTCTGAAACCTATCGCTGTTTTAAGGGCTTTTTCCTGCTTGGCCTTTAGCCATTCCGCATTTCGCTGCTGCTCAACCCTATCATGAATAATTTTGTTTTCCTTTACTTTATCCATTAATTTAATATCGGATAAGGGGTTCATGATATCATTGACGTCAGCGTAGTTTATGCGGGTCGCATTATTGCAGGTCCTAGAATATTCATCTATCCTATTCATTAGCAAGCTAACCTCTGATTTTGAGGCATACAATCCTAATTCAAAAAGATTGCTTGAAGAAAGTTGATAAGGAATAATGGAATTGGTCATGTAATTTCCATGCAAAACCCATTCTTCCTTTTGGTTTGCGGAAAAATCAGAAGGAATGCAGTTAACTACTGAGCGAATCCGCCCATCATTCTCTGTATATTCATTTGATTTGCATCGCCTATTTTTGAGCGACGTTTCTTTTACTAAATAGCTATGTTCAAAATAATACTCCATCCTTGCGTTGCAGCCTTTGGCCTTGAAGAGAACCTCATCAGACTTATAAAAAATGGTTTCTTGCGCTAAGTCCTCGGCTGTTGAATATTGAGCGAATGTTAAAATCATGATAAGTATTAACAGCAATTGGCACATAAGTAATCAATGTACATGAACTGGATGAATAGTATATTCTGAAGATCGAGTTCTAAGGCGCTCAGTTCCGTTGCCAAAAACTTACCAAACGGATGGCCAAGCGGGCTTCACAGCAGGAAAGTGAACATTTTTGGATGAACTGCCCTGGCACTTGACCGCACAGTTAACCCGTGGCCAACAAACGGCCACGTTGTTCAACTTCCATGGAGTGTCTATGTCCAAAGTCTCTCGAAACGGTGCCTCTGCACCCCGTTCTTCCGCTAAAAGTCCCGTCAGCTCGGCTGCCGTCGCTCGCGTTCAGGTTGCCGTTGGTACGCAGCACGGCGGGGGCGTCCCCAAGGGATCTTACGTCGGCCGCTTGCAACATGCAGCGGCAAAGGCCCCGAAGTAACTTGCACCCATTCAACGCAGGAGTTCAACCATGTCCCGCAAGTCCGACGATGACAACCACAGCAACCA
>CAIQYP010000333.1 GCA_903876045.1 uncultured beta proteobacterium
ATCATCAGCACGCCGAGTTCATTGAGCTTGCGCGAGTTTTCCGCATGCACGTAGGCGCTGGTGGCATCAAACGCGATCTGCACGCCATCGGCCAGCACGTGGGGCAAGAGGCCGTCCACACCTTCGGAGGTGGTCTTGATGCCCATCTCGCGGGCACGCTTGAGGCCATCGGATTCGGGGTCAATGCCCACCATCCACACGGGTTCGAGAAAGGGGCTGCGTTGCAGCTTGGCCAGCAAGTCGGTGCCGATGTTGCCGGGCCCGATCAGGGCGCATTTGATTTTTTTGGTCATGATGAAAGTTCTAAAAAAATTAGTGAAAGCGCACCGAGCAACTGCCCAGTCCGCCGATAGAGACGCGGAAGTTGTCGCCCGCTTTGGCTGGTGACATGGCTGCCAGCGCACCGGACAGCACCACCTCACCCGCCTTGATGCCAATGCCCAAACGGCCCAGCGTGTTGACCAGCCAGGTGACCGCATTCACAGGCGAACCCAGCGCAGCGGCACCGGCGCCGGTGCCAATGATGTCGCCGTTCTTCTCGAACACCATGCCGCAAGTGGACAGGTCGATGCGACGCGGATCGACCGCGCGGTCGCCCAGCACAAACACACCACAAGAGGCGTTGTCAGCCACGGTGTCCTGGATCTTGATCTTCCAATCGCGGATGCGTGAATCCACAATTTCGAAACAGGGCATCACACATTCGGTGGCGGCCAGCACATCGGCATTGCTCACGCCCGGGCCCATCAAATCTTTCTTCAGGATGAAGGCAATCTCGCCCTCGGCCTTGGGTTGTATCAGGGTGCTGATGTCTATCGACTGGCCTTCGTTGTAAATCATGCCGTCCAGCAGGTAACCGAAGTCCGGCTGATAGACACCCAGCATGTTCATCACGGCAGCCGAGGTGACGCCGATCTTTTTGCCGACAACGCGCTCGCCCGCATCCAGTCTGCGCTGCAACATGCGCTGTTGAATGTGGTACGCGTTCTCGATGCTGATGTCGGGGTAGCGGGTGGTTAGCGGGTCGACCACAGTGCGGGTGGTCATGGCCTGGTAAAGCTCGTCGCCCAGCGTGGTAATTAATTGGGAGTCCATTGCAAAGTCCGGTTGGTTTATCAAAAAATTGTTGGCGCACGCATCAAGCTGTTGCCAGTGCTTTGGGCTTTGTTTCAGCCTGTAGGGGAACCAGTGCATCCGCCTCGGCCAGGAAATTGCCGACCAGTTGCGTGAAGCGGGCCGCGTGTTCAATCTGTGTCCAGTGACCGCAGCGGCCAAATACATGCAGTTGCGAGCGTGCTATCCAAGCGCTTAGCGTGAGTGAGTTGGAAAGGGGCAGCACTTTGTCTTCACGCCCGTGAATGATCAGGGTCTCATGCGGTAGCGCGCGTATATCTTCCTCGCGACTGGCCAGCGACTCCACTCCGTTTTGACGCGGCGCCGGGAACATGCGCTCGAAGGCTTCCTGAAAGCCGGGCTGGATGCTTGCCTTGTAGCGCAGCTCAGCCAGCTCGTCGCTCATCAACGTCCGGTCAAAGGCGAAGATGTCTAGCAGCTTGCGCATATTGGCAATCGAGGGCTGATAGCCCCAGACGGCGTCCAACCCCTCAGTGAGCGGGAAAGACACACCGGCCGAACCCATCAGCACCAGACGTCGCACACGCTTCGGATGGCGAATTGCCAATGCCAAAGCCAGGCCGCCACCAAAGGAATTGCCCACCAGGTCGGCCTGTTCAATCTTCAAGGCGTCGAGCAGACCAACTGCCTGGGCAACCCAGGTGTCCATGTCGTAGTGCACACCCACCGGCCGCTCGCTGTAACCAAAGCCGACCATGTCGGGCGCAATGACCCGACGCCCGGTGGCCAGCACCGGAATCGTCAGGCGCCAGTTGGCCCAGGCGCTGACGCCAGGGCCGGAGCCATGGATCAGCAATACCGGGAAACCAGTTCCGACGTCGTGGTAGTTGGTAACGATACTGTTGGCAACAATGGACTTGCCGATTTCAGGGTTCTGGGTCATCAACTGACTTTCAGTACTTGATCATCACGTTGCGCAACTCGGTATAGAACTCCAGCGAATGCACACCGCCTTCGCGCCCGATGCCCGACTGTTTGGAGCCGCCAAACGGCGTACGCAGATCACGCAGGAACCAGCTATTGACCCAGCACAAGCCGACTTCAATCTGCGTGGCGACACGGCTGGCGCGGCTGATGTCCTGGGTGTAGATGGAGGTGGCCAAGCCGTACTTCGTGTCATTGGCCATGCGCACCGCTTCTTCTTCGGTGTCAAAGGGCTGGATATGGCAGCAGGGGCCGAAGATTTCTTCGCGCACCACGGATGCGGTTTCGGGCAGGCCGGTCCAGATGGTGGGCTCCACCCAGCAACCGTCCTTCAGGTCGTCGGGCATGTCGGGCACGCCACCGCCGAAGACGATGGTGGCGCCCTCTTCCTTGGCTTTTGCGTAATACGAGAGCACCTTCTTCTGGTGAATCTTGCTCACCAGCGGGCCGATCTTGGTGTCGTGGTCAAAGGGGCGACCGGGTTTCATGCCCTCGGCCTTCACCTTGAGCGCTGCGACGAATTTATCGAAGATCGGGCGCTCCACATAAACGCGCTCGGTGCCCAGGCAGACCTGACCACAGTTCTCGAAGACGGAGCGGGTGACGGTGTTGATAGCGTTCTCGAAATCGCAATCCGCAAACACCACGGCGGCGTTCTTGCCACCCAGTTCCAGCGACACCGGGCGGATGCCATCGGCAGCGGCCTTCATGATCGCTGTGCCAGTCTTGGTTTCACCGGTGAAGGTGATGCCGTCGACGCCCTGGTGCGCGGTGAGGAAGGAGCCGGCGGAATTCACGCCAAAGC
Source organism: uncultured beta proteobacterium (assembly GCA_903876045.1). Classification (GTDB taxonomy): domain Bacteria; phylum Pseudomonadota; class Gammaproteobacteria; order Burkholderiales; family Burkholderiaceae_C; genus Allorhodoferax. The sequence goes on from CAIQYP010000333.1 coordinate 2,864, forward strand.
CATTCACCACGTTGTACACGCCGGGTGGCACGCCCACTTTGTTCATCACTTCGCCCAACAGCGTAGCGGTGCTGGGCGTGACTTCCGAAGGCTTGACCACCACGGTGTTGCCGCAGGCCAGGGCCGGGCCGCACTTCCAGGTCATCAACAAGAGCGGCAGATTCCACGGGCAGATGATCGCAATCACGCCGCGTGGGGTGCGTACACCGTAGCTGCGTGCGGTCTTGCCGTCGGGCGTGCGCATCTCGAAGGACTCGGTGGACACGTTCTTGATGGTGTCGGTAAATATCTTGAAGTTGGCTGCACCTCGTGGGATGTCGATGTGCGAGGCCAGGTGTGCGGGCTTTCCGGTGTCGGCCACCTCGGCCTGCAGGAAGTCGTCAAAGCGATTATTGATTTCAGCCACCAATCCATCCAGCATGGCACAGCGCTCCACCACCGAGAGCTTGCTCCAGGGGCCATTCAGAGCCGCACGGGCAGCAGCTACCGCCGCATCCACCTCGGGCTGTCCGGCCTCATGGACCATGCCGATGAGGCTGTTGTCCACCGGGTTGCGCTTCTCGTACGTCTTGCCGCTGACATTGCTGACGTACTCACCGTTGATGAAGTTGAGGATCTGTTTCATGGCTGTTCGCTAGAGTGAAAATATTGGTTGGCGCGCATTAAGCCGCAGCAAGATTGAGTGCATCGAGGCCGGCTTGGGCTATTTGCTGGTCCTGCTTTTCGCTGCCACCGGATACGCCGATGGCGCCAATGCGCTGGCCAGCCTCAGTAATCGGCAAGCCACCGCCAAAGGCGACAAAGCGGGGCCGCAGCACAATGCCTTCGCGCACGGCGGCCGAATGGCTTTGCAGGGCATCAGCCCATTGGTGCGTGGGCAGGCCAAAACTGACAGCTGTGTAGGCCTTGTCGATGGCAATATCCACCGAATGAAGCGGTGCGCCGGGCATGCGCAAAAAGGCGGCCAACACGCCGGATGCATCGACCACCGCCACATTGACAGCGGCGCCCATGTCCTGTGCGGCCTGCACAGCCGCACCTGCGGCTGCGTGAGCGGCACGCCAGTCGATGCTGCGCATATTGACGCTGGTGGAGGACGGTTTATTGCTCATGTTGAATGGATTTGCAAACGATTGAATAACGGTGACTAAAGACCTCGCGCGCACCTTGCGATGCGCACGAGGATCAGAAGCTCAAGGGCTCAGGGCTCAGGTGTACACGTCCGTGAAGGACGCAACCATCTCACCGGTGTGATAGAAAATTCCCGTCGCCAGCTTGTCTTCAGTCCAGGTCGTCACGGGGCGATCACGCTGCGCCAGGTAACCCAGGCCGGCAAAGGTTTCGTTGCGATTGCCGCTCGGATCAAAGAAGTAAATCGTTTCACCACGGGTAATGCCGTGGCGTGTGGGCGCGACGTCTATCTTGGTCTTGGTCTTGGCCATCACGTCAGCCGACTTCAGGATGTCGTTCCACGAATCCAGGAAGAAGGCGATATGGTGCAAGCCCATGCGCGGTCCGCCTACGAAGGCGATGTCGTGCGGCGTGGTAGTGCGTGCCAGCCAAGTGGCAGCCTGCATGTCGCCACCAGGGCCAACCAGGATTTGTTCGGTCAGGAAGAAGTCCAGCACCTCCATGCAGAACTTGGTGTTTTCCGCCACCTTGTTGACGCCGGCCTCGGGGTTGAGCTCGCACATCAACAGGCAATGGTCCAACCAGTGCGCGCCAGCGCCGGTGATGTTGTCCGGCCATGGATCAGGGTTGACGGTTCCCACCTCGGTGCCCACATATTCCTTCATCGCATACAAACGCATTTCATGGCCACTGGGCAGGTTGAACTGCAACATGCGACCGGTGGAGGGCATGGCGCCTTCGGCCAACACAGTGGTGGAGATGCCATAGGCCTCGATCTTCTTTTGCAGATCATCCAAGTCGGAATCTTTTTCGACCTTATAGGCCACGTGATTCATGCCGGCCTGGTCGGAAGGTGTCAGCACCAGGGAATATTTGTCCCACTCGTCCCAACACTTGAGGTACACGTTACCGTGCTTGTCCTCCATCGTCTTTTTCATGCCCAGCACTTTTTCATAGTGCTTGACCGCTACTGCCATGTCCATCACCTTCAGGCTGGCGTGTCCGATTCGTGCAATACCCATTTGAAATCTCCTCTTGGTTGAAAAAAATTACGGATTTGCCTTCGCGGCAAACCCTTTCTTGAATGGCTTTTCAAATTTGCCCACCACCTCCAGCAGTACCGGGGTGAGGGGTGCCACACGGCAGGCCAATGTGTATCCGTGTGCTTCTTCTGCGGCACTGACGTGCGCGCGACTGATGGGGCCCAGCGACTGGCATTGCCCCTCCAAAACGTGAACTTTGCAAACACCACAGCCGCCGTTTACGCAACCCGCCGGTATACCCTTACGGCCCAGACGCAACATGCCTTGCAAAAGGCTCTCGCTGGTGGCGCAGGGGTAGGTTTCGTCGGTTTGCGTAATGTGCACGCTGACCTTGGGGCGGGTATCGAAGAACATGGTTTTGCTCCCTTAAACCCGTTTGAACAGCGGACTGCGCTGCTGGTTGGTGTCGGCAGCCGACAAAAACTTTTCGGTGTAGATATCGCGCTCAAACAGGCGCCCTTGCATCAGCGTGGAGATGCAGGCTTCGATCATCACGGGCGGGCCGCACAGGTAAGCCTGGTGACCGGCAAACGTTCCGCCGAAATGCGCCTTGGCCACGTCATGCACAAAGCCGCGTGCGCCCTTCCATTCCGAGTCTTCCGGCTCACCTGAGAGCGTGGGCACGTAGGTGAAGTGCGGGTACTTTTCCGCGAGTCCGCGAAAGGCTTCGTCGTAGTACAGCTCGTCGCGCGTGCGCTGGCCGTAGACCAGGGTCATGGGCTGCTGGCTCTTGTCTTCCAGCAGGTCATGGATCATCGAGCGAGGGCTGGACAAACCTGAACCGCCCGCCATAAAGACCAGGGGCAACTTGGCCGATTTGCGCACCAGAAAACGCCCGTAAGGTCCGGATATCTGGAGGCTGTCGCCCACTTTCAAACTCTGGTGCAGCCAGGTGGTGCCGGCACCATTCGGGACGATGCGCACATTGAGTTCGATCTCGCCGGTGGCCTGCACCTCGGCTGGTGAATTGGCAATGGAGAAGGCGCGACTGCCTTCGATGCCGGGAATCACCACCTGCACATACTGACCGGCCTGGAAATGTATCGGGCTGTCGAGCTTGAGCCAGATCGCCTTGATGGTTGGAGTCAATGATTCGATGCGCGCCACCGTGGTGTGGAAGTCGCGCACCGGGATTACTTCTGCATCCGGGTCTTCGTCAATGTCTGCTTCTATGCAGGCATCGCTTTGCAGCGTGGCGCAGCAGGCTAGGGTCTTGCCGGCGTCGCGCTCAAAGTCCATCAAAGCAAACGGGTTGGCGTGGCCATGGTCGACCTCGCCGTCGCTCACCTGCACCTTGCAGGTACCACACAGACCATGACCGCAGGCGTGGGGAATGTAGATGCCCTGGCGCAAGGCGGCATCCAGCACGGTCTGCCCCTCCTCCACCTCAATGATGGCGCCCAGCGGTTCAATGGTCAGTTGGTAACTCATGGTCAGTTCAAAGCGTTTAGCTGCAGGAGCCGTTCAGGCCCGAAAGTCCAGGGGTACGAAAACGGATCACGTCCTTGTGCAGCAGACCGTTGTCGGCCAGTGACTTGGCTGGATCGGGCTTCCAGGGTTTGCCCGATTTCGTCCACTCCACTTTCGTCCAATCAATCTTGGCGAAGTCCGGGTGAACGCCGTAGGTGCCGGGCAGCACCGCTGCGCCGAGCGCTCCAAACGGTGTGTCGGCTGGCAGTGGCAGGCAGATCGGCGCAGCAAACATCAAGTGGTCTTCCCATCCGATGAAAAGCAGGGGCGCGGGGAAGTTCTCCCGCACATCCTTGGCCGGAAAGTTATAGGGTTTGATGGACTTGACGCTCATTTCGTTGCTCCTACTGCGCTATCGCCGTTCCACGCGGCAAAGTTTTTCTTGTCTTCCGAATCTTCGAAATCGAAGTTGTCCCGGCCCACATTCATGTTGTAGTAGTCCAGCACAGCCAAAAGTGGATTGAAGCCTTCTGCGGTCGGATCGGTCCCAGGTTTGAAGCAATTGCCTTGATAGATCTGCTGCACCGGCAACCAGGACTGGATGTACTTTTCGGGCTCGTTATCGAAAATTTCCTTACAGTGATCGCTGCACATGTGGTACTTGTTGCCGAAGTAGTCGCTCTCGCGGTAGGCAATTTTTGTGGGATCGCCCTGCTCGGTAAACAGCATCGGAATCTGGCAGGTGGTGCACAGCATGGGCAGTGTCATGTTGTAGAAGCGCTTGCCCTCTGCGGCCTGGTCGCGCCAGTGGTTCCAGCGAGGACGGTAGTACTTGTCAAAGGTCTCGGGATATTTCTCCGACAGCCATGCCAGTTCTTCTTCCTTTGGAACCCAGGTATGGAACGGAGCAGCACCGTTGTACTGGTAGAAGGTGGCCCATGCCTGGTGGCTGATGTGGTCCTTACCTTCGCAGGCCTGTATCCAGCCCTTGGGTTTGCGGATGCCATAACGGGCCAGATCCTTGAACAAGGCTTCGCCGTTTTCTTCGACGTACATTTCCCAGCTTTCGCGCCAGCTCATCACACGCTTGGGCAGCATGTAGTCCTGCATCATGGCCACGATGGTCAGCAGGCGATAGCCGCGCCAGAACCATTTGTCGATCCAGCCCTGCACGATGGGTACGTTGCCCGGGTCCTGCTCCAGCATGAACTTGATGCACTCGATACCCAGCGTCATATGGCGCGACTCATCCGACTGCGCGCTGAAGCCGAAGGTCACGGTGGACATGTCGCCGTTGTGTGCCGCACCCGACATAAAGGGCACAAACAACAGGTTGGTCAGCACGTATTCAAACGAGAAACTCACAGCAGTGAGGAACTCGAACGGGCCGCCGGTGTAGGCATCTTCAAAGAAGGACTTGGGCACCGACAGATACCACACACGGTCAAACATGTGCTGTGGGCTGTGCATGCCATTGAAGTACTTGTTGTAGTGACTCAGGGCATGCGTTTCGGTCTGGTAATGGCGCAGTTCGTCCACCGACTGCATCTGGCAGGCCACGCGGGCACCGGCACCGGTGAACTGGCGACCGGCATGGGCGAATCCGCGGTAAGCGTAGTACTCCAGCGGCGTCACGCCGGTGAGGAACAGCTTGAGTGCATTGATGTAACGAGCGTCGGTAACACCGAGTTGGCCGTTGTTCTGGGCAAAGGCTTCGATCACGGCATACAGCTTCTTCTCTTTTTCGCCCTGGTATTTCCAGTAGGCTTCCATGGTCAGGCGGAAGGGGTCTTCCCACTTGTCCCAATCGTGGATCTTGATGCCTTCGTACTTGTCGTAGGGGAAGACCTTTTCCATCGGCTGGTAGGTGGTGTCCCAGGCGAGGTCGCGGGTCATGGCGGCGTAGCGGTCTTTCAGACCGAGCTTCTTCTTGATGACGGGGGTGTCCATGTGGTGTCTCCAGGTGTGTTGGGATTTAGTGGGTCCAGCTCAACGAGAACTGGTCGTCGTCTTCGTCGATGTGGCCCGAGAGGGTGACCAGGTTGACGTGGATCTGTTGCAGATCGAATGAGCGTCCGATCAGTTCTTCAATACTTTCGCGTTTGATCACCAATTTGCCAGGCGCAATGATCTTGACCAGGCCGGTGGGATAGGTGGCTTCTGCCTTGGCGTTGTCGGCCAGGATGGCATCGATGATGGGGCGCGCGTCTTCGTTGTCCTGGAAGGCGATGAATACATTCGACATGGGGCTTGTCTCCTTGGTGTTTTGTGATGGGGCTCAGGCGTATCAGGCGGAAAGGCCAGCCTTCTTGCCGCGCAGGTCCAGCGCAGCGCGGGCTTCCAGCAAAGCCTGTGCGCCTGCAGCGCCCAGAGCCAGTTCGGCCAGCGGTGCGAGTGCGGTCTGCGCACGGTCGGCCCAAGCCTGAACCCAGCCTGCAATCAGTTGCTTGTTGTCGGTGGATTCGGCGGCGGCAACTTTCAGCACCGCATCAATCCAGCGTGCGCTTTCGCTATGCCACTCGGGCATGAAGGCGGTGAGCATGGCCACGGCGGTGCCTCCCTGGGGCACGATGTGGTCATCCACAAAGCTGCCGAACATCAGCGGGTAGAGCTGACCGTCCAGCGCAAAGTTCTGGGCGATGAAGAGTTCGAACGGGTCTTGCAGTACCAGCGTGTCTTCCACGTAGTGGCGCAGGGGCTGCCAGCAGGCGGCGTGTAGCCAATCGTTCTTGCCTGCTTGCAGGACACCGGGCTCGTCCAGCGCCAGACCCAGGCGGGTGATGAATTGGGCCGCACCGAGCTGGTCCATGGCGTGGAACATGGCGGGTGCGGTAAACGGCGTGCCGTAACCGTAGGCGCCAATCGAGCTGTTATTCATATTGCCGCCCCAGGCCACATGGCGCAGCGGCATCAGCACCTGGCAGACCTTGGCGCGCACCGCATCAGGCATCTTGGAGACCAGTTTGCGCGAGTCGACGAACTCGTAGCTGGCTTCAATCGCATCCTGCTGGCGGGCGCGGGCCATGGTCCAGGTGGCGTAGTAATACTGGCGCGGGTCGCGCAGTGCATTCCAGTCAGCCAGCTTGATGGCGGAGCGGGAGGCGTCAAAGATCTCGTGTTCCGGGTCCCAGGTGGGGCGGTAGTGGAAGTTGGCCGTGGGCTGCGTGCCCAGGGTGGCTTCCTGGTAGCGCGAGGCGGGCTTGTCGTTGCCCACATAGTGCGCGGTGTGCGCAAAGGTATTGCGCAGGGGCTTTATTTCACGGGTATGCAGATCTACAGACATGGGAACAATCCTTTTTAGAGTGAGGTGGCGCGGGGATTCAATCGTTCAACAGTTGCACTTTTTGACGCACACAAAAGTCGTCAAAGGCAACGCGGGGCAACATCAAGTCGACAAACAACTCGGGCCAGCCAATGGCGAACTCAAAGCACACCAGACCGTCGGTTCGGAGCTGCTTGATGCGGACAAACTTGCGCGTGATATCGCAAGTGCGCGCATCAGCGGTACTGTGTGTTGCTGGGGTAAGAGTCATGGGCATAGGTTGGCAAGTGGTACTGTCATGGCTTCGCAAGGACCTTGCCAAAATATGGCCGACCTGCCTTAATCTCGATATTTCAAGGGATAACCCCTACAAATCGGGTAAGGCTACAGAAAGATTCGGGTCAAATTCGATGGTCACTAGGGCTTACCCTTGGGTAGTCAGGTCAGGAATTTCTAGCCAAATGCTGCATTTGATGCAGCCAAAGCGGCTAAAATTCACCAAATGGTTAATTTCTAGAAATCTCGCGCCAATCGATGACTTAGGTCAGGGATTTCAAAATATCGAGAAAATGGTCTTTAAGCCTTACCAAGAGACAATCTGCCATGAGCTTCAAATATCCCCCGGATAGTGACTTGCGTCGCCTGCTGCGCTTTGAACCAGACAGCGGTGCGATCTGGCTGGGGGAGCGCCGCATGGTGCTGATGCATACCAACGCCCTGGCCGCCTTGCGCCAGGATCTGATCACTTCGGTAGGCCCCGAACACGCACGACGCATCCTGACGCGCATGGGTTACGCCTCAGGCCTGTCTGACGCCGAATACGCCAAGAAGACACGACCGGGCGAGGCCTTGCAGGACATCTTTATGGTCGGGCCGCAGTTGCACATGCTTGAAGGCGCGGCGCGGGTCACCCCGGTCAAACTCAACTTTGACATTGCAGCAGGCCAATTCTTTGGCGAGTTCCGCTGGGACAATTCCTGGGAAGCCTATGCGCACCGGCAGAAGTTCGGCGTGGTGGAAGATCCGGCCTGCTGGACGTTGATGGGATATGCCAGCGGATACACCAGTGCCTTCATGGGGCGACTGATCCTGTTTAAAGAAACACTGTGTGCGGCCTGTGGCGAAGACCATTGCCAGATCGTCGGGCGCCCTATTGAGGAATGGCCGGACGGCGAGGCGCACCGCGTGTACTTCAACGATGACTCCCTGATGGAAAAGATGGAGGCCCTGCAATTGCAGGTCGAGGCCTTGAAATCCACGTTGGAGCCCGCCACGCAAGGAGGGCAGCTCATCGGGAACTCCAGCGCCTTTCGCAAGGCCTACGCCCTGATGCAAAAGGTAGCCTCGACCCAGGCTACGGTGCTACTGACCGGGGAAACCGGTGTCGGTAAGGAACGCTTTGCGCGCGCCTTGCACGAACTCTCCAGCCGCGCCAGCAAGCCCTTTGTGGCGGTGAACTGCGCCGCCCTGCCTGCCGAACTGATTGAAGCCGAGCTGTTTGGCGTGGAAAAGGGGGCCTACACCGGAGCACATGCGGCGCGTGCCGGCCGCTTTGAGCGCGCCGATGGCGGCACCCTGCTGCTTGACGAGGTCGGTGAGATGCCCCTTGCTGCCCAGGCCAAACTGCTGCGCGTGCTGCAGGAAGGCGAGATCGAACGTGTGGGTGGCGAAGCCACACGCAAGGTCAACGTGCGTCTGGTTGCAGCCACCAATGTGGACCTGGAGCAAGCCGTCGCGGCAGGACGCTTCCGGCGCGACCTGATGTACCGGCTGAATGTTTACCCGATCTGTATTCCCCCTTTACGCGAGCGCAAGACCGACATCGAACTGTTGGCCCAGGGCATGTTGGCACGTTTTTGCGTGCTGCACAGCAAGCGCGTGCTCGGCTTTGAAGAGCGCGCGCTTCAGGCGTTGCTGCAATACAGTTGGCCGGGCAATGTACGCGAACTGGAAAACCTGGTGGAGCGTGGCGTGATCCTTGCAAGTCAATCCGGCATGGTCGAAGTTGAACACCTGTTTCCAAACCAGCCGGATGCGGCGCATACCACGCTGGATGCGCATGGCCATCTTGCGCCTCTGCCTACAGCGAAAGATGACGACCTGAGCACGCGCATCCTGGACAGCGGCAGTTCGCTGGAAGAAATAGAGGCCCGTGTGTTGGACCATGCGATGGCGCGCGCCAGGGGCAACATCTCAGAGGCAGCACGCCTCCTGGGTCTGACTCGCCCGCAAATGGCCTACCGGCAAAAGCAACGGCAGCAACAGGCCACACAAGTGCCTTCCTTTGAAGCAAACCGTGAAACGGGAACAATCTAATGACAACCATTCCAACCGGGCTGAATGCAGACCAAGACCCTGAAACAGCACCGCCGCGCACGCTAGTCGAGCGCGCCTACCTGAGCCTTCGCCATGACGTGGTGTGCGGCAAACTCGCCCCTGGCGAGCGCCTGCGTGTCGAGCACCTGAAGGACCAATACGAGGTCGGAGCAGGCACCCTGCGCGAAGCCTTGTCGCTGCTGGTGTCCGATGCATTAGTCACATCAGAAGGCCAGCGTGGTTTTCGCGTCGCACCGATCTCCCTCGCCGATCTGGAAGACGTGACCAACACGCGCGTCATGTTGGAGACTGAGGCCTTACGCCAATCCATACGCCACGGCGACGCGCAATGGGAAGCTGCGCTGGTGCAAAGCTACGACCTGCTGGCCGCCACCGAAAGAGATTTGGCCGAGTCCGGCTCGGCGCGCTGGGAACGGCGCAACAAAGCCTTTCACGAGGCGCTGATCGCTGGCTTCAATTCCAACTGGAGCAAATACTTCCTGTCCATGCTGTACCGCCATGGCGAGCGCTACCGCAACATCAACTTCCGGTTGACGGCAGCGCACGCCAGCGGGCGTGATGTGCACCAGGAACATGAGGCAATTTACCGTGCCGCGATTGGTCGTCAGGAAGCGCGCGCCGCACTGGCATTGGAGGCGCACATCCGCTTAACGCATGATGTCGTTCGACTGCAGGCAAGTCAGGCGGCGCCCAAATAGAGCTTAAAACCGGTAAGACACACCGGCTTGAATAACCAATGGATTGAGCTTGGCCGTTGTCGTCGCAGCGGGCCCGCCACCGGGTAAGTTGGCAGACACATCCACTTCAGCAAACAATTTCTTCACGTCAAGGAAGAGTCCCCATTTCTCATCAATGGTGTAGTCGGCACCTAATTGAATGGCTGTTCCAACCTTGGATTGAACATGCACATTGACTAGAAACTGGTCTTCAACTTTGAAGATGATGGGATAGTTCAATCCTGCACCAATGTAAGGACTGAACCCTGATCGGCCCAGCGGATGCCATGTGGCAGATAACACCGCGGGCCCGTAAGTCACCTTGGCCAGTGGTTGCGGAATGCCGGCAGTTGCAGAAAGGTTGCCCGTTCCTTCAACATTGGTTGTGGGGGGAACTCCCAGTGTCAAGCGAACTGAATACTGTGGCGTCAAGTCGTAGCCCAGCTCGAAACCCAGGGTTGTATTGTCCGTCGCGCGCGAGCTCGCGTTGGGAACAACCGCACCGCCAACGGTCACGTCGCCGCCATTTTCGAACTGGACAAAGGTGGGGCCCAGATGAATCCAGTAGGGGTGCTGGTTCGACTGCGCGGCTGCCAACATCGGTACGACTAGTGCTGCTGCGCATAGCAAGCGGCTTGATTGTTTCTTCATATATATATCTCCTCGTTGATAAAGTGGAAAGGGAGTTCCTGGCTGAACTCTTTGCTGAAAGTAGTTATTCAAAAAAATCTGTCGAAATGGATCTGCTCGAAAGGCACCCGGTAGTCAACCATCAACATCTGCTGCAATGTCTGGGTCATGGGTGGTGGACCTGCAAAATAGAACTCAAAGTTTGGCAAGGTGGTATCAAAGACACGTCGCACCAGTTCATGGACAAAGCCGGTTTCGCCGTTCCAGCGTGTGCCCGCATCGTCGCCCGGCAGAGAAACCACCGGATGGAAATGGATGCGCTCGCCGTAGCCTGGTAGCTGACGCAAAAAGGTATCGCCGCAAATATCGCTAGCGGTTCTTCCGCCATAGAAGAAATGCAGCTGACGTGTTTCCAGCATGCCGGATTGCGCCGCGCCCCGGGCAATGGAGACCATGGGTGCCAACCCGGACCCACCCGCCACGCAGACGATGTCACGCGTCACATCAGGTCGCAAGGTAGCCAACCCATACGGGCCATCTATTTCTATTTCTTCACCAAGCTGAAGATGATTGAATAGTTGTTCTGTCGCGGCACCGTTGGCGACACGTCGAATCTGAAAGTCCCATTTGCCCCTGTCATTGCCAACATTTGACATGGAGTAAGCACGGGGAGTGTCGACGCCTGGGATCTGGAGCATCGCGTAATGACCCGCAAAGAAGTCTGCGCCTTCGACACTGACAAACCGAAACTCACGAATGTCATGGGTGACTTCATTTATTGCAGTTAACCTGGCACGCAAGCGTTTGGGTTTAATGGAAGGTGTGCTCTCCGACCCGGTTCGAACCTTGATGCGAAGGTCCGTGGTCGCAATGCACTGGCAGCCAAGAAGGAGTCCTTTTCGTTTGTCACGCTCCGTCAATCCTGGCGCAAGAGGCCAAAGATTTTCAACTTCGCCATCCAGTAGCTCGAACTTGCAACTACCGCACCCGCCCGAGTTGCACTCATAAGGAAATGCAACGCCGGAACGTAAGGCCGCACGCAACAGGGTGTCTCTTCCCAATTGCTCAAATACACTTTGCCCGGGCTCGGTGGTTATTCTGTTGTGTGTCATAGGACTTTCGATCACGTTTTTCCAGACAGCAGGCGCTTTTGAGGCGCCTGCTGTGGACCATCGCCGGACTTACAGCCCCAAGGATTGGCGGAATTCGCGGGTGGCTTGCTTTGCCGATTGCGCTGCGTTTGATACGTCCGCAAGTGCTGCGCAATAAGCGTCAATGGCCTTGTCGGCCAACGGCTCCCACTTGGCAACCCAGCCCTTGATCACTTCCGCATTGCCCGGCTTTTCAAGGGCCATCTTCACGAGCGAAGTTGCCCACCTGCGGTGGCGTGCTGAATCGACGAGTTGCGCATCGTTGAGCAGACCCAACAGCATGTCGCCGTTGTGGCGCGCTGACTCACCCAGCTTGCGTAATATGGCCTCATCAATAGCAGGCTTGGCTACAAGGCTCAGAGCCACAAAGGCTTCAGCCCAATCCCAAGTAACCAGCACCTTTTCCATCAACTCACGAAAGCCCTGCCAGGCCACATCGTTTTCCCAGTAGTTGCGTTCGTCAACCACAAAGCCCTTGTCGGCAAAGGTCATTGAAAGTTCCTTGGTCCGGTAGGCCGTATGGCTGAGCCAACGGAACGAGTCTGCCATCTGAAAATAGTTGCAGTTGGTAATGGTGCTGGCAGGAGACACCTGACCCACATAGGACGACGCCATTTGCAAGGTATGAAAGAGGTAACGTGTGGGTGTGTACAAACGCGCCAGCGTGCCTGCCCAGCGCGGGTCCAGTGAGAGGTCATGCTCGCGGCTGTTGAACTGGTCAAACAAGCCGTGTACATAGTTTTCCTGGCCGTCCTGCATCATGTTGTAGCTGCGGTAAACAACCTCTTCCGGATCGCGAAAGGAATTCCAGTCATCGTGCTTGAGCGCGCTGCCAAACGTATTGGTTTTGTACCAGCGATTCATGGCAAGTTCGGGATCCAGTTCCCACGGTGACATGGCATTTTTATCGTTGTAATGCAGGTTTGCGCTAACGATTTCGTATTCACTGGGCTTGCGGCGACGAGCCGCCAGATGACTCCAGGTTTTGAGCGGTTTGAGTACTTGAACTTCTGACATGATCTGTCTCCTTTGTAATTCGTTGTGACCTGCCGCAGGCCGGTGCGGAACATTGCTTGGATAGGTTTAGATGTGCTTGGTAAAGTAGAAGCGCACTTGATCGGGCAAGGTCTCTATGCGCCCGGCAAAGGAACTCAGATCCACTTCCAGATCATTCATCTTGAAGGGGCGCCCCAGTGCGATTTCAATCGTCTCGCGGCGCAGAATCATTTCATCGTCAGTGTCTATACGCAGATAGGCGCGCTTGTCATCAACACGTATTTCGCGCCCAGGGTTGTCTTCCCGGGCCGCTTCCACCACCGCGTTCGCCAGTTCGCCTGCACGCATTACCGGGCCGACCCGGTTGTTGCTGTGCTTATTGAGCTTTTCCTTGGTAACTTCCATTTCGATCTCCTTGTTGGTTGCTGGTTTTAGGTGTGGGCAAAAAGAGGCATGACGCCGTCGGTGTCGACCAGGATGTCTTCGCCATCCATGCGCACCGGGTATTCGGCCAGTGCGCAGTCCGTGGGGTTGATGCCCTTACCGGTACAGGCGTCAAACTGCCAGAGATGGGCCCGGCAGATCACCGTCTTGCCGTCAAATTTGCCTTCCACCAGAGGGATGTCCTGGTGCGGGCAGACGCCCTGAAAAGCTTTGAATGCGCCACCTTCGGCACATACCAGCAGGATGTCCTGACCGTTAACCTCGAAGGACTCCATCTCGCCCTCCCACAGGTCATCGCGGGTACATATTTTTTTGAATGTCATATCGGTTTTCCTGTGGGCACGGACTTAGCCTTTGGGTGCTTCCCAAATGATCTCGATGGTTTCGGTGGGCTTGAAACCCGCTTCGGCCACTTTCATCGTGCGCGGCAAAAACTCCGTGCTTCCTTGCCGACGAATACGCAGCGTGTGGCCAGGACGAGCGCGCACGCGCCGGCCCACGGAATGGTGAGCCGCCGCCGCAGCTACCTCATCCATAGTGTTCTCGGTATCGACTGGTAGCAGTTGCAGCACGAAGTCGCCTTCGAAATTGGAACTCAAGGGAAACAAAGCCATGTTCTTCTCCTGTATTGATTTGGGTTTCTGGGGCCGGCAGCCATCGGCCGCCGGCACGGTCAGCACTTATTAGCTGGCTTTCTTGGCCGCACGCATGGCCTTATATATTTCAGCCCAGGCGTAGTTATGGGCATCGTCCCCAATCTCGCCGGGTGCCAGATTCATGTATTGCAGGGCGCCGCCTAAGTCCATGGGTTGAATCATTCCAGCCAGGAAGCGATCCACCAGACTCAGGTGACCGGCATAGCGCTCAGGCTCCTGCTCAAAACACCAGCGATCCTGTTCGGAGCCGAAGTGATAGAGACGGCCCTTGTACTCCAGCGGGAAGTCCTTGACGTTCCACTTCTTGCCGGGCGTGTAGTTGATCGGCAGATTGCTCATGTTGCACACCATGGGCAAGGTCTCGGGGTAGGTCAATGCCATGTTGCCGTCCACCACGTTGTCGATAATCACATCCCAGCACTGGCCCCAGGTGTCGTTCCAGCCTGGATATTTTTCTTCCAGCCATTCACGCTCTGCCGGAGTGACGCCTGCCGCCGGATTCCAGAACAGAGTGGGCCGCCAGTAGTAAGAGCCCAGGTGCATGCCGTGGTGCTGCTCGCTGAGTTCTTCCAGGAAGTGATCCCAGTACCAAGGCAGATCCAGACCCAGGTCGGTCAATGCTCGCTCAAACTGAGCCACGATGAACTCTTCCATGAATTCTTTGAATGACTGCTTGCGATGCTCCAGCGGGGTGTAGTAATCCATCACCGGGCCAGTCAGCACAGAGAACAATTTCCAGGCGCGCCAAAAGGCTACGTCCACCTTCTTCTGAGCAACGTCCTTCTTGCCGTTTTCGATCAGCACTTGCAGTGCGGGCCCACCGATCTGCGCATGGCGCGACTCGTCCGTCTGGATGCTGGAAATCAGGCTGGCAAAGGTGTGGTCACCGGCTTCAGCCGCATCGGCTGCCAAGCCTAGAAACTGCATATTGGTAAAGCCGGTTTCAAAACTGAAGGTAAGCATGATGGAGACGCTGATGGCGTCGCGCGTCATCATGATGTCGTCGAACATATGGCGCGCAGCAATCATGGCCCACTCATTGGTATCTATAGCTTTGTGGGCCCAGTCCATCTGGCGGTCCTTGGACACATGCTCGTGCGGGAAGTAGAGTTGGATTTGCCCGTGGCGCATTTCGTCCAGGCACCCCAAGGTGGCCATATTGCGCATACCTGGCGCCTTGGAAAAACGCATCATGCGGGCCTCGGCCGTGGCGGCTGCATATTCAAGACGGGCCAGCGCACCGTAATGTGACTTGATGACAGACTTCCAACCGGGGTCCGAGTTCTCATATATTTTGGAGCGCTCAAGCGCAGCCTTAACGGAATAGGCCCCCGCATCCTTCTCGCGTTGCACCTTCACATACTCGGGATAGGTTTGCTTGTACGGCTCATCGTATTTTTCCCAGGCGGCCTGGGGCAGGCCGTAGTCACCCGCCATCGTCTCAGGAAAAAGTTCCTGCTCGGTCACATATTGGGGTGACCAATTGGTTGTTCTGGCAATGTCATACCAGTCCATTCGATTCAGTAAAGCCATTACATATCTCCTCGTTTTAGGTGTGGTGAAAATGCCCGCGTGAAGTGGCAGGTGACGCATGAGTGACTTCGCAAGGTCCTTGCCAACTTTGCGACTGATGGCCTTAATCTCGAGATTTATAGGGATAACCCCTAAGAATTGACTTATATTTGTTCGTGAAATTTGCTTGTTCCACTCAGGGTATTAGGATTTTCCCTTAGATGCACAGTCTATTTTTACCAATGAGATTTACCATCTGAGCAAGAGATAAGCATTACATTTGCTTGGATGATCAAATCAAGAGAACGATCTGAAAAAATACAAAACTATTCGCAGCAAAGAGGAAATATCGAGAAAATAGATTCTCGGCAAAACTACGTTCTATCGACTTATGCACTTCAAATATCCCCCCAATGAAGATTTGCGGCGGCTGCTACGCTTTGAACCAGACAGCGGCGCCATCTGGCTGGGCGACCGACGCATGGTGCTGATGCACACCATGGCCATGAGCGCATTGCGTCAGGACCTGATCACATCGGTAGGCGCCGAACATGCGCGACGCATCCTTACGCGCATGGGTTATGCCGCAGGCATGTGCGATGCTGAATACGCACGCAAGACGCGGCCCGACATGACACTGAATGAATGCTTTCTGGTGGGGCCACAACTGTTCATGCTGGAAGGTGCCGCCCATGTCACTCCCGTCAAGTTCACACTCGATATTGAAAACGGTGATTTCTACGGCGAGTTCAATTGGGACCATTCGTGGGAGGCATACGCCCACCAACAGAAATATGGGGTGGGTACAGACCCCGCCTGCTGGACTCTGCTGGGCTACGCCAGCGGCTACACCAGCGCCTTCATGGGAAAGTTGATTCTGTTCAAGGAAACCCTGTGTGCAGCATGCGGCGCCGAACATTGCCAGATCATCGGGCGCCCGATCGAAGAATGGCCCGATGGCGAGGCGCACCGTGTCTACTTCAACGACGACTCGCTGATGGAAAAAATGGAAACCCTGCAGTTGCAGGTGGATGCACTGAAGTCGAAGATGGAGCCTGCCAATCTGGGTGGCCAGTTGATCGGCCACTCCAAGGCATTTCGCAAGGCCTACACCTTGATGCAGAAGGTAGCGCAGACGCAGGCAACCGTGCTGCTGACCGGAGAAACAGGGGTCGGCAAGGAACGTTTTGCGCGCGCGCTGCACGAACTTTCCAGCAGGGCAGACAAACCTTTTGTTGCGGTGAATTGCGCTGCATTGCCGGCCGAATTGGTCGAGGCCGAATTATTTGGCGTGGAGAAGGGTGCATATACAGGTGCCCACACGCAACGCATGGGTCGCTTTGAGCGAGCCGATGGCGGCACCCTGCTGCTGGATGAAGTGGGCGAGTTGCCTCTGGCGGCGCAGGCCAAACTGCTGCGCGTTCTTCAGGAAGGCGAGATCGAGCGGGTTGGCGGCGAGGCAACACGCAAGGTCAATGTGCGCCTGGTGGCCGCCACAAACGTCGACCTGCAACAGGCCGTTCTCGCAGGGCGCTTCCGGGCTGACTTGCTGTACCGGCTCAATGTGTACCCGATTTGCATTCCTCCGCTGCGTGAGCGCAAGTCAGACATCGAGCCGCTTGCCCAAAACATGCTCTTGCGTTTTTGCGCGCTGCATAGCAAACGCGTGTCGGGATTTGAAGAGCGCGCGCTACAGGCGCTAAAGCAACATAGTTGGCCCGGCAATGTGCGTGAGTTGGAAAACCTGGTGGAGCGCGGTGTCATCCTTGCATCTCAGTCGGGCCTGGTCGAAGTGGAGAACCTGTTTCCCAACCAGCCCGATGCAGTGCAAACCAGCTTGGACGCGCACGGCCATCTTGCCAAGTTACCCAGTGCCCACGACACAGACTTGTGCGCCCGAATCCTGGACAGCGGAAAAGCTTTGGAAGATATTGACGCACTGGTTCTGGATCTGGCGGTAGGCCGCGCCCGTGGCAATCTGTCGGAGGCGGCTCGACTTTTGGGCATGACACGTCCACAACTGGCCTATCGCCTGAAGCACCGCCAGCCTCGCGGACCCACTTCGGACGCTACGGATTTGCGGAGCGAGACCGCAACGTTGTAATGTCAGTTGGACGCAAATTGACCCAATCGTCAGGTTCAGTGGTCTGCGATGGCAGTTGCGATACCGTCCAACTCCGTCAGTGCGTCAGTCGACAGCGTCAACTCCACAGCTGCCAAGTTCTCGCGCAAATGGATGAGCGATGACGTTCCAGGAATCAAGAGAATGTTGGGAGAGCGTTGCCGTAACCAGGCCAATGCCACCTGCATGGGAGTTGCGTTGAAACGTTGCGCGACTTCTGACAAAGTGGAAGACTGCAGCGGCGTAAACCCGCCCAACGGAAAGAAGGGGACGTAGGCAATGCCCTGACGGGCAAGGTCATCAATCAACAGGTCGTCCTGCCGGTGTGCCAGGTTGTACAGGTTTTGCACGCAAACAATCTCGGTGATTTTTTGCGCCTCAGTAACTTGGGTCGCCGTGACGTTGCTCAGTCCGATGTGGCGAATCAGACCTTTGTGTTTAAGTTCAGCAAGTGCTGTGACTTGTTCGGAAATGCTGCCCTCCTCGGTCCCGTGCCCGCTGCCCACTACCCGGTAATTGACGATGTCGATGGCGTCCAAACCCAGATTGCGGAGATTGTCATAAACGCCAGCGGTTAGTTCTTCGGATGAGTTGGCCCGCTGCCACGACTTGTCGGGTGGCCGTCTTGCACCCAGCTTGGTGACGATGACCAATCCCGCGCGATAGGGATGCAGAGCTTGGCGGATGATCTGGTTGGTGATGTGGGGACCATAAAAATCTGATGTATCGATGTGGTTGATACCGGATTCCACGGCCTCGCGGAGAACGGCTTCCGCATTCTTCAGATCGTTCGGTGGCCCCCACACGCCGGGTCCGGCCAACTGCATTGCGCCGTAGCCCATCCTCTGAACGGTCATGTCCGTGCCAGGAAAAGTAAACGGGCCGCCGAGGATGGATTCACGCATGGTAATGGTCTTGTGTAATGTGGAAAGGCCGGAGTGTACGGAGGGCAACCGCTGGACGCGTGCCGGCTCAACATAGCCCTTCTGTGCAGCCCGATTAAGGCCCCGCTCACTGGCCTTGGTTAAGTCGCTTGATCCACTTTGAGCTGCACTCCACTCAAACCAGCCACCAACTCCGGCAGCATCGGCACCATCTTTTCCGGCCCGCCCTGCTGCACGGCCAGACCAAAAGAATTCTTCACTGCATTACCCAAAGGATTGGACACGCCCGCGTCATCGGCCAT
>CAIQYP010000334.1 GCA_903876045.1 uncultured beta proteobacterium
CAGTAGGTTTGCTCGGAATTAAAGATGGATTCATGGGCAATGAGCAGGTGCGCATACCACTTCCAGGCTATCTCAATGATGCGGCTCAACTGCTTCGGACTTTCGGCCAGGGGGCCAAGGTAGACGAGTTGCTTATGGCCATGAACCGTGCAGCGGAGGCTGCAGTGCCGCAATCCAAAGAGTTGCTTCTTAAGGCTGTGCAGACCATGTCGGTAACAGACGCCAAGGGCATCTTGAGTGGAGGTAACACTGCGGTGACAGACTTTTTTGCAAGCAAGACTCGACCGGCACTGGCTATTAAGTTCCTGCCTGTGGTAACTCAGGCCACTTCCAAGGTGGGACTGGCTGATAAGTACAACGAATTGGCAGGCAAGGCCTCTGAGTTTGGGCTGGTGAAAAAGGAAGATGCGAACATCGAGCAATACGTGACTGGCAAGACACTTGACGGACTGTTCTTTATGATTTCGGAAGAGGAAAAGAAGATCCGCCAGAACCCGCTGGGCTATGGAAGTGCGATCTTGAGTAAAGTGTTTGGCGTTTTGCCGTGAAGGGCCTGCGCAACTGATGACCCTGATGCCCGAACGAACGGCCATCGCTGTATTTGCGGAATTGGCCTTGGCCTATTTCCTTTCCGCATCGAACCGCGCCATCATTGCGACACAAGCGCCCACACAGGTGCAAGAACTTGCCCTTAACGCTGCAGATCTAGAGCTTTTGCCTGGAGCTTATTTTTTGGGATTTTCATTGATCCAACTGCCTTCATGTACTTGGCTCGATCGCAAGGGCCCTAAATGGGTAGAAAGCATGTTGCTGCCCGTCGCTGTGGCAGGCTTCGTTGCTTTTTCTCAGGCAACAAGTTTCGTCGGTTTGATGTTGTCGCGCTTCCTGTGCTGAGTAGGCAGGGCGCGCACTGATGGCCTGCAACCTGCGGCTGTTCTGTAGCGTGTTTACCGTGCAATGTGGAATGGGGCGAGCGATAGAGGCTTTGCGTACGCACGCATGGAGCGAAACTGCGGCATTTGAAGGGGAACTTGCGGGGTACGCACTGTGCTACGTGCTGTCCTATCTGTATTTTCTGCTGTCAAAGAAGCCATAATCACAGCAATACCATCAGGCAACCATGAACACTGGAATACTCATCATCGCCCACGCACCGTTAGCAAGCGCTATGCGTGCGGCAGTGTTGCACGTATTTCCTGATGTGGAAATGGGCGTACTGGCCCTGGATGTTCCGCCCAATGAATCCCCTGACGTCACGCGTGAACAGGCATTGCTGATGCTGGCGCAATTGGCCACTCCCAATACATTGGTACTAACGGATGTGTTTGGCGCCACGCCTTGCAATATCGCGCAAAAAGTAGTGGATGGCGTGCACTCCAAATTGGTGGCAGGAGTTAATCTGCCGATGCTGTTGCGCACCGTGAATTACCGTCATGAAGCACTGGATGTGCTCGTGGCTCGTGCGCTAGCCGGTGGCACCCAAAGCATCATGCAAGTGGCGGTGACCGTGCCGCAGAACCAGCAGAGAAAAATCAATGATCAGCAACAACACGACCATAGTCAATAAACTGGGGCTGCATGCCCGCGCCTCGGCCAAACTGACCAAACTGGCTGGGTCTTTTCCATGCGAAGTCTGGATGACGCGCGGAGAACGCCGGGTCAACGCAAAAAGCATCATGGGCGTGATGATGCTGGCCGCTGGAATTGGCTCGGAGGTCCAACTTGAAACCAGCGGCGATCGCGAGCAGGAAGCCATGGATGCCTTACTGACCCTGATTGCAGAAAAGTTTGGAGAGGGCGAATGAGCCTGATTCAGGTCGCTAAGGTCCACCATATGTGCGCCGGAGGCGCAGCTTGACCTTTTCCATTCACGGGTTGGCCGTATCCCGCGGCGTAGCCATAGGACGTGCAGTACTGGTTGCATCCAGTCGAGTGGATGTCGCCCACTACTTCATTGAAGCGCCCCAAGTTGACGCGGAAATCGGCCGGGTCCGGACCGGCCGCGATGCCGTGGTGGACGAAATCCGGCGCCTGCAGGAGAGCATCACCCGCATGGGGCCCAAGGAAGCGCCGCATGAACTCGGTGCATTGCTAGACGTGCACTTGATGCTGTTGCAAGACGAAGAACTGATCACCGGCGTCAAACACTGGATTACCGACCGCCTCTATAACGCCGAGTGGGCGCTGACCACGCAGCTCGAAGTCATTGCACGCCAGTTCGATGAGATGGAAGACGCCTATCTGCGCGAGCGCAAGGCCGATCTGGAGCAGATTGTCGAACGCGTATTGCGCGCCATGAAAGGTGCGGCTTCGCCTATCGTTAGCCACAATCAACGCCACTCCCGTAAGCAATCACAACAAGACTTGCTGCTGGATGACACCATTGATGTTCCCTTGGTACTGGTGGCACATGATTTGTCACCGGCCGACATGCTGCAGTTCAAACAAAGCGTGTTTGCCGGCTTCATCACCGATGTCGGTGGGCGCACCTCACACACGGCTATCGTGGCGCGCAGCATGGACATTCCGGCCGTGGTCGGCGCACGCACCAGCAGTCAGTTGGTGCGCCAGGATGACTGGGTCATTATTGATGGCGACTCGGGCGTGGTCATTGTCGACCCCTCACCCATAATTCTGGCGGAGTACGGATTCAAACAGCGCCAGGGTGAACTTGAGCGCGGCCGCCTTCAGAGATTGCTTCACACGCCCGCCGTGACCATGGATGGCGAGCGCGTGCAGTTGCTGGCCAATATTGAAATGCCTGAAGATGCGGAGCAGGCCCTTAAGTCGGGTGCCCTGGGCGTGGGCCTGTTTCGCAGCGAATTTTTGTTCATGGGTCGTCAGGGCAAGTTGCCCGACGAGGAAGAGCAGTACCAAGCCTACAAACGTGCTGTAGAAGGCATGAAGGGCTTACCTGTCACCATTCGCACCGTTGACGTGGGCGCTGACAAGCCATTGGATGATTCCCTGCGCGATGCTGCCCACTTGAACCCCGCCTTGGGTCTGCGCGCCATCCGCTGGAGCCTGGCCGACCCTGCCATGTTTTTGACCCAGTTGCGTGCGATCCTGCGCGCAGCGGCCCACGGTCAGGTTCACCTGCTGGTGCCCATGCTGGCCCACGCACGAGAGATTCGCCAGACCTTGGCGCATATCGACCATGCGCGCGCCATGCTCGACAACCGGGGCACTGCGTACGGCCCGGTGAAGTTGGGTGCCATGATCGAAATTCCGGCAGCGGCGCTCAGCCTCAAGTTGTTTCTCAAACACTTCGACTTTCTGTCCATCGGCACCAACGATCTGATCCAGTACACCCTGGCAATTGACCGTGCAGATGAGTCCGTCGCGCACTTGTACGATCCGCTACACCCGGCAGTTTTGCAACTGGTGGCCAACACCATTGCTGAATGTCGTGCGCAAGGCAAGGACGTCAGTGTGTGCGGTGAGATGGCGGGCGACACCACACTCACACGCTTGCTGCTGGGCCTGGGTCTGCGTAGTTTCTCCATGCATCCGGCACAGATTCTGGCGGTCAAGCAGGAAATCTTGAGGTCCGATGCCGCCAAACTTGCGCCCTGGGCGCAGAAAGTGCTGGAGTCAGAAGATCCTATCCAGCACATGGCGCGCGCGTAAATTCAGAACAGTGGTTTCGCCACCTTTTTAAAGAAGGTGCGGTTTCCAGGGATGCACGGCGCGCGCAATGACTTTAGTTTGCCCGCGCCCTGGAGCCCATAACCGCGGCTCCCACAATCATCACGGCTGCGGCAACAATTGACGGGCTCGGCATTTCAGCGCGTACCCAAAGCAACGCGAGTGTGGAGAGCAGTGGCGTAAGAAAAGAGAGTATGCCAATCTGCCGTGGGTCACCGCGTTTGAGTGCGGCATCCCACAGGTAAAACGCGCCACCTAGCGGGCCCAAGCCTAGTGCAACCACCAAGCCCCAGTCTTTCAAACTGAGATCGGCGGGAGACTCAAGCAAGGCGTGGCAAAGCAGCGACAGCAGGCCTGAAACCAGCCCAAACAGGCCGATGGCAGCGTTGGGGAAGGGTGGAGCGCGTCGACTTAGCAACGAGTAGCTAGCCCAGACAAATGCGGAGCACAGTGCAGGGATATAGCCCCAGGCGAACCCGCCCTGCACATCACGCCCGCCCAATATGGCCAGCGCCGCACCGGCAAAGCCGACCAAAGCGGCAACCACGTGCAGCGTGCGCAGCTTCAGGCCGGGCAGGAATAGCGGTGCCATCAGCACTATGCCCAGCGGCCAAAGATAGTTGACCAGATTGGCCTGCACCGGTGGCGCGTGGCGCAGCGCAATAAACAGCAGGAAGTGAAAACCAAAAAGCCCATACACGCCCAAAGCCAGTGTGGGCGCGGGCACCTTCCAGGTGGATAGCTTCCAGCCAGACAGCGGCAGGCCAATCACACTTCCCACCACCAACCCTAACCCCGTGAGCAAAAAAGGCGGCAGATGCTGCAGCGAAACCCCCAGCGGTGCCAGCGTGCCCCACAGCACAATCGCACCCAACGCCAGCAGCAGTGCATACCGATTCGTGCCCTCAGGTTGGTCGCGATCGTTCACTTCATGGTCCGCGCGTTCCACTCTCAGCCGGGACGCTGGTCGGTTGCTGGCTTCCACCACAGGTTGACGCTGCCTTCCACCGCATGCTGGTCGATCGCGGCCAACTCAGAAGCAGTGAAGGTCAGGTTCTTCATGGCGCCTACCAGGTCCACAATTTGCGCTGGTTTGCTGGCCCCGATCAGGGCGGTGGTGACGCGTGCGTCGCGCAGCACCCAGGCGATCGCCATCTGCGCCAGACTTTGGCCGCGTGCCAGGGCAAGTTCATTGAGCGCGCCCACGTGCTTGAGGTTCTTGGCGTTCAGATGGTCTGCAGAAAAAGAGTCGCCACCAGGCCGGTTGATGCGGGCGTCAGCAGGCACACCATTCAGGTACTTGTCGGTAAGCAACCCCTGCGCCAGGGCGCTGAAGGCAATGCAGCCCATGCCCGTTTCTTCCAGGGCGTCGAGCAAGTCTTCTTCAATCCAGCGGTTCAGCAGGCTGTAGGAAGGCTGGTGAATCAGCGCCGGAACGCCCATAGCTTTCAGGATTGCGGCGGCCTCGCGTGTCTTGCCAGCCGAGTAGCTACTGATGCCCACATACAGTGCCTTGCCTTGCTGCACGGCAGTAGCCAACGCCCCCATGGTTTCTTCGAGCGGCGTGTCCAGATCAAAGCGATGCGAGTAGAAGATGTCTACATAGTCCAGGCCCATACGCTTGAGGCTTTGGTCCAGGCTTGCCAGCACATGTTTGCGCGAACCACCCCCCACACCATAGGGGCCAGGCCACATGTCCCAGCCCGCCTTGCTCGAAATAATCAGCTCGTCGCGGTAGGGTTTGAAGTCGCGGCGCATATGTTCGCCGAAGTTGGTTTCGGCGCTGCCATAGGGCGGGCCATAGTTGTTGGCCAGATCAAAGTGGGTGATGCCCAGGTCGAACGCAGTGCGCAATAGGTCACGCTGGGATTGAAACGGCGTGGCGTCGCCAAAGTTATGCCACAGGCCAAGGGATACCGCCGGAAGCTTGAGGCCGCTCTTGCCGCACTGGCGGTAGGGCATGGTGCCGTTATAGCGGTCGGTATGGGCTTTGTATTGCATAGGGTCTCGTGTGTCGTGCTCAGTCAGGCGCGCAGTCTACCGTGCCGCTGACTCGCGCGGCGTGCAGCGCACGAATGCCCTGTCGCATGGGCGCCATCGTCTGTTTGCGACAGCCTGCCGTTATGCTGTGAACCATGCCTCAAATTGACGCCAGCTTGTCCAAGCAGCCTCTGGAAACCGCGCGCCGAAAGCGGGCAGCGCTTCGCATTGCACTGAGCTACTACGTCAGCAATGGCCTGTCGGCTGCGCTTGGTTTATTGCTGATCTCAGGCGCTGTGCATCTACTGCTGGGTACGTTTGCCGCCGCCGCCGCATCGGTGGGCGTGGTGGTGTGCATTCCACCCGATCAGCCCGCGCCTCAGCGTGGCAAGTTTTGGCAATTGCTACCAGCTCTGCTGCTCGGCTTGCCCTTGTTTTATGGCGTGCAAGTCTTGCACGCCCGGCCCATCAGTTTGGGGCTGCTGCTGGTGAGCGGGAGTTTTGTCGCTTTTTTGGCCGGTGCCTGGGGCAAACGCGGCTTGCCGATATCGGTTTCCATCATGTTCGCCATGGTTTTTTCCATGGCTGTGCCAAACCACACCGACAGTGCTACCAACCTGAGCACCTGCCTGTATTTCGCGTTAGGCGGGGCGGCGTACCTGGTCTGGGCTACGCTGGCCAATTCTGTTCTCAACCCGCGCTACCGGGTGCAGATGCTGGCCGACACCTTGCTCGCCTTGGCGCAACTCATGCGGACACAGGCGCGCCAGTTTGCACCCGCGAATGCAGTGACCGGCAGTGACGAAGAAGTGGCATTGATCGGTGCCTTGCTCCAGCAACAGGCGGCACTGGCAGACCAATTGCAAACGGCGCGCGACATCCTGCTGGAGTCGCCACGCACGCCGCGCCGGCAAATGCTGGCCAGCATGCTGCTGCGGATTTTGGAGATGCGCGACCATTTGTTGGTGTGTGAACTGGATCTGGACACACTCAAAACCCATGCAGGTCATGAGCCCGTGTTGGAGTCACTGCGCGAGGTGATGGACGCTCTGGCCGACGCCGTAGAACAATTGGCTGATGCCTTGCTGCTTGGCAAAGTGCCCGCCGCCGTTTCCGATCTCAGGCCTCGACTTGCAGCTTTGCAGTGGAGCGATGCCGCGCCCGCTCAAGCATCACCGGGGGCTGATCCGAGCCCTGCATTGCTGGCCCGTGGGCTGGCTAGTCGCATGGGTTACTTGAGCGACGACACCCTGCATTTGATGGCACTGGCACGCGGCGAGGAGACCCCCGATGTCGGCTTGGTACGCACTAACTGGCAGTTGTTTGTAAGCCCCACGGTCTGGTCTTTGCAGCCCTTCTATGCGTTGTGGCGCTGGAAAGCTGCCCCCCTGCGCCACGCGATTCGCGCAGCACTGGCCATTGCGACGGCCTACCTCATCGCTTTGGCCACCCCCTGGGGCACGCACGACTACTGGATTTTTCTGACCATCGTGGTGGTATTGCGCGGCAGCCTGGCTCAGACTCTGGATCGGCGCAATAGCCGCGTAGCGGGTACTTTGATCGGTTGCGTCATGGCCGGCTTACTTTTGTATGTGCATACCCCAATCGCACTGCTGCTTGTGATTGCCACGCTGGCACAGGCTTTTGCCCATGCCTTTGCGGTCAAGCGCTATCTCGTCACGGTAGTGGCGGCCACCGTGCTGGGGCTGTTGCAGGTGCATATGCTGAACGCCGGCAGCAACCCTGGCTTTGAGGCGTTGGAGCGCATCGCCGACACATGGATCGGTACGGCAATCGCCTGGATTTTCAGCTACGTGCTGCCATCCTGGGAACGCACACAGATCGCAGCGTTGTTGCAACGCACACTGGCAGCGCAAGCCCGCCATGCGCGCGAGGCTCTTGGTCTGTGGCAGTTGCGAGCAGTGGACAACGAACCGGAATTGCGTTGGCGTCTGGCACGGCGAGAGGCCTACGACAGCCTTTCAGCTCTGGTGCAAGCGACGCAGCGCTCCCTCTCGGAGCCACGCGCGGTGCGCCCGCCACTTGAGCCATTGGGTCGCTTTCTGGCCTACAGCTACCAGTTGCAGGCTCAGCTCACGACGGTGAAGACCATGCTGTTGCAGCGGCGTGGCCAACTCGCCCACGCGCACATCGATGATCCGCTCAAGCAGTCCGCCCTGGCGCTGGATGCCATCCTGAGCCAGGACACAACCCGTGCGGCAGATGCGGGTCCTTCGCTCACAGACTCAGAGCCATTGGTTTTGCCCGATCCTTTTGAAAACGACCTCACGCCCTGGTTGTTGCGTCGCCTGGACCTCGCAACCGGCATGGCTGTGCACCTGCGTAGCAATGCCAATCAAGTTTTGAGCGAATTGAGCCAACGCAACGCAAAATAGAGCCTATACCCACTGCGCCTTGCCAAACCACCATCTGCCAAGCCATGTCCATCCTCTCAACTGCTTCTGCGGCCACCGACGTATACCTTGTCCTGGGCGATTCGGCGGAGCGGACCTTGGTTACCGAAATGTTCAACCCGATCTTTGCTGGCATCGGCATTGACGCAACACTGGTGCCCGTACCGGTGTTGCAAGACAACCTGAACACATTTGTCAAAACGGCTATGGAGGCGAAGAACATCAAAGGCTCTTGGGTCACCCACGCGCAGCAGTCCACCGTCATGCCAGTGCTGGACTATTGCAGCAGTTTGGGTCGCGTGGCTGGTGCGGTGAACGCCATCCGTCGCAACGCGGACGGCAGGCTCGAAGGTGCGTTGTTTGACGGCGTTGGCTTCATCGCCTCCCTGATTTACTTCGGTATTTCGTACGCCGACAAGCGGGTCTTGATTCTGGGTTCCGGCGGAGCAGCGGCAGCCATTGCTGCATCGCTGGCGCGTCCCGATGACGCGGTTTGTGCCGCTGAAATTGCCATTTTTGATGTCGCTTCGGCCCATGCCTCGGAGGTGGCGCAGCGCATTGCTGTGGCGACAGGCACCCCGGTGGTGGCGACGACCAGCGGCGATCCAGCAGGCTTTGATCTGGTGGTCAATGCCTCCACACTGGGCGCGTATCCCGGCGATCCGCTGCCCTGCGATGTGGCGCGCATGGAAGCCCACGCCTGCGTCCTTGACATGGTGATGCAAAACCAGCCCACGGCCTTGCTTCGCGCCGCCCGTGCGAGGGGGTTGCAGGCACAACCAGGCTTTGAAATGCGAGTCCAGCAAGCCCACCTGTACCTGGACTTCTTTGGCTTCACGCAGGCCGCTGGCATGCTCCGGCGCGATGCCAGCGTACTGCGCCAACAACTTTATCCACAAGCCTTGCAACACGAAATTCACCCGCAACTGCCTTCTGAGAGCGAGTTTTCTCCATTCACTTTCTCCTCGCTTCCTTGACCTGCGCACAGTGGCGTCGTCGGGGCACGGTCCTGCCCTACACTAGGGCGAACAGTCGCAGCAGAGGTTGTCGGGCAGAGCCTGGCCCAAGCGACTCCATGCCGAGAAAACAGCGAAAAAGGACATGATCCCCCATGGATACTCAGGAGGCTTACCAAGAGTTGGGTCTGGACCCGAGCGCCAGCGATGCCCAACTCAAGGCCAACTGGCGACGGCTGGTTGCAACCTGGCACCCCGACCGCAACGCGGCGTCCAATGCGGGCAGTCGCATGCAAAGTATCAACAAGGCTTACCAGCACATCCGCCAATTGCGTGATGGGGGTGGCGAGGACCAGAACGAATCCAGTGACAGCAGTGCAGATGCCGCCGCGCCCGAGACTGCCGAAGCTGAACCAGACACATCCCGCAAAACACATTTCCGCAAAGTGCGCCTGTCGATGGAGGACGCAATCCTGGGCTGCACCCGTACGCTGCGCGGTCACTTCACGCACGTCTGCGATGCCTGCTTAGGCAAAGGTCAGCGCGTGCTGGCCAAGGCCTGCGGCACCTGCAAAGGCAGTGGCGCCGTGCACAAGACTGCCCTATTCGGCTGGTTGTGGAACGAAGAGTCTTGCACCGATTGCGGTGGCGACGGGCGTCAGCGCGCGCCTTGTGATGCCTGCGAAGGAAGCGGTGAGCGCACCGTGGCCTACCGGCGCCGGGTGCGCTTTCCGGCGGGTTTGCGCGAGGGCCACGTCTTGAGTGTGCCTAGCTCTCACCATGGCGACGTAGAGTTGGGCTTGGAACTGCAGGTCGAGATCGAGCCTCACCCCCTATTCACGTTGGATGGCGACGGTGTGCTGCGCTGCGAAATGCCGGTCAACGGCTACGCCTGGATGGCGGCGCGCTGGGTCGAAGTGCCCACTCCTGACGGTTTGCAGCAAATGCGTCTGAACCGCGATGCGCTGGTTTACCGGCTTAACGGCCAGGGCTTCCCGACGACTCTGCGTGGCCCTCGGGGTGACTACATGGTGAGGGTGGTTCCGGTGTTTCCCGATCAGGACGATCCTGCGCAAGAAGCCTTGCTGGACCAGTTGATTGCCGCAACAACGCGTACGACGGCCGCCGATCGCAACCAACCGATGGGGCAATGGCAGCGTCGCATGAAGCGCTGGAACTCCAGCACCAAAGAGTCCGCGCGGGACGATTGAGCGCAGGGATTGCGCGCTCCAAAAGGCCCGATCAATCCAATGCGATAACGCGGCGCCAGGCTAGTTGCGGGTCCGCTTCATAGTCGGCCACGACCCAGGTGCGGGTCGAGTGATCGGCCATGTCGCTAAGGAAGGCGCTGATGACCCGGATCGATGCACGGTCCAGCGCGGCATAGGGCTGATCCAGGCAGGTGACGGTTGCGCCGCAGGCCAACAAACCCACCAGCGCCACCTTGCGTCGGCTACCAGCCGAGAGCATGAACAGTTTCTTGTCTTGATGGGGTGCCAGCGCTACGGCCTCTATCAGGTCTTGATGAAGTTCCGCATTCCATCGCGGACTACGCTGGCGCAAAGCGTCCCACACCTCTTGCGGTGTTTGCGCGTCGTGGCCTGGCAAGGACAAATCCAGCCATTGCGCATCGGGGTGCGGCGCTTCGCCGGGTTGGGCAGGGAGGTCACCGCACAGGCGACGCAACAGGCTGGTTTTGCCGGATCGCTCTCCGCCTATCACGGCAATCAGGCCGGGGCCCAGTGGCTGAATCTTGGGCATGCAGCTTAAGGGTTGGGCGCGAGCGAACTTTGCAAAATTGCCAGCACGGTGTTCATGTCTTCAATCGGAACCTGACCCGGCGCAGACGCTGCCGCACCCACGGCAAAGCTCATGGCCGAGCCAAAGATACCGCCTATCAGGCGCGTCAGCGCACCGTAGCCGCCCATGGACATGCTGGCCACAGGGATGTCCAACTTCTGGCTGGATTCCAGCGTGGCCGCCAGCACGGCGAGTACGTCCTCCAGACGCTGCGGCATGACGGCAATCTTGGCTATATCGGCACCTAGCGTCTGGGCCTGCGCAAAGCGCTCGCAGAGTTCCTCTTTTGAAGGCGTGGACTGGAAGTTGTGGAAGGACAGCAGCAATTGCAAGCCGTGGTCATGGGCTGCTGCGCGCACCCGGGCGATGTGCGC